>JAZSLQ010000238.1:0-25696 GCA_045535455.1 Kiritimatiellia bacterium
AAGAGCGAGCACAATCACTGGGTATACCAGTTGTTCTCCTTTGACAAGAATGGCGTCATGAAATGCAGCAACGCCGATTTTGGGGAGAAGTTCCCAGCTGTGACGATATACTACATCAAGCCAAAATTCAGGCAGATCGAACTCACGGCAGGCGACCTGAAGAAAATCGCCGACGGAACAAAGCCCGTCGCCAAGTAGGATGCGGGGCTCTGGAATTTACGAAGACTTGCGTGTGCAATGTGGATTGTTGTTGCCATCGTCGTCGTATTTTTCCTTGTACGGGCAAGTAAGTCGCGTGCAGGGGCGGGTAACGTTGTAGATGCTGATGCCTGGTATGTGAAACGAGCTGGGGAGCCGGAGGCGTCTCCCATTGACGTTTGCAGCGCGTTGTTTCAGACGTCTGCGATGAAGGCGCGCGAGTTTCTTGACGAGACGAACGTCGCGAGAGGTTCGTTTGTAGACAACCGCCAGGTTGAGGAGTGGAAGGACAGATATGCGCCTGCTTTTGCTGCGCTTCAGAGATGCAATGCGACTCGAAGCGAACCTGACCTTCGCCGGGCGGCAGATGTCTTTGGCGATCTTAGGGGAGCCGTCGATAGATGGAACAGCGAATTCATCATCTCGGAGTCCACAAGGTACGATGCGCTGTTCGGACGCCTTGATGCGAAACAGCGCGAGGCCTGCGTCTCGGATGAAGTGTCGACCCTTGTCGTTGCTGGCGCTGGGAGCGGAAAGACCAGCACGATCCAGAAGAAGGTGGAGTATCTGATCCGGGCGAAGGGCGTGTCCCCGAAGGATATCCTGCTTTTGTCGTTCACGAACAAGGCGGCGGACGAGATGACGGAGAGACTTGCTCAGTCTATGCCGCAGGCAGGGATGACCGCGTCGACGTTCCACAAGTTTGGGCTTGATATCGTCAAGGCGCACAGAAGCGGTTCTTACGATGTGGCATCCGCCCACCAGTGCTCCGATATAGTATTGCGCTCGCTCTCCCCTGATTCGATGACGGACGATGAGTGCCGCGGTGCTTTGCGGTTCTTCGCATCTTGCGCCAATGCCGAGCCGGAGGATAAGAAGAAATTTGAGACGTTTGGAGACTATATCGAGGCCACGCGTGCAGCTGACTTCCGCACTCTGCGAGGAATGGCGGACACGGGCACTGGTGATAAGACGACATTCGCGGGTGAATGCGTGAAGAGCTTTGAGGAGCTTGAGATTGCTAACTGGCTCTATCTTAATGGAATTGCTTATGAATACGAGAGGAAGTACGACAGGCCTGTTCCGGATGAGGGCGGGAGGGTGCGGCGTGTCTACAAACCGGATTTCTATCTTCCGGCATACGATATATGGATTGAGCATTTTGGCGTGGACAAGGACGGCAACCCGCCGCCGTTCTTCTCGCGTGCCGAGAAAATCGAATATCTAGATGGGATGCGATGGAAACGAAACCTTCATGAGAATAACGGAACGGTGCTTGTCGAGTCTTATTCGTGGTGGCATTCTGAGGGAAAGTTGACAGACAATCTCTGGGAGGCACTAAAAGCTCTCGGGGTGAAGAGGCGTGGAATTAACCCGAGGCCTGTTTGGTCCAGATTAGTTGCGTCAAAAAAGAACACGACGCTGCGCGAGTTTGCGCGACTTGTATCCTCCTTCATATCAATGGCGAAGTCGAGAAGAGTCGGGCCGGAAGAACTTGATTCGATCCTTGATGGGGTCAAGGCCTCCAAGGCGTTTTTCAGACGCGCGAAGATGTTTTTTGAAGTGGTGCGTCCTCTCTATCGGCGTTACATCAAGGCGCTCGAGGCAGAGAATGCAATTGACTTCCATGACATGATAAACATGGCCGCTGACTTCGTGCGTAGCGAGTCTGGGTCGGTTCATCAGTACAAGTATGTGATCATCGATGAGTTTCAGGATATTTCAGTTAGCAGAAAGGAACTTGTTCTTGCGGTTGTGAGGGCAACGGGCGCTAAGCTTTTCTGTGTAGGCGACGACTGGCAGTCCATATACAGATTCGCAGGCAGCGACATCTCCCTTTTCACCGACTTCACGAAGCATTTTGGGTTCGCGCGGATAGTCAAGCTTGAGAACACATATCGCAACTCTCAGGAGCTGCTTTCCGTCGCCGGACAGTTCATAATGAAGAATCCGCATCAGATCAAGAAGGATCTCAAGAGCGCATCTCATTGTGAACGACCTGTTTCGTGTGTGCTTTATAAAGACAAGGAAGAGATTGGCAAGGCCCTATGTCTTGCGCTCGAAGAGATTGCTGTCGACACGAACGGCGAAAAGGCGACGGTGATGTTTCTTGGGCGGCACAACCAGGAGTCTGAATGGATTGCCGGAATTGGCGATATAACAGCCGACAGAAGCCGGACAGACTTCGCGTGGTCGAAGCATCCGGAGCTGAAGCTTTCTTTCCTTACCGTCCACAAGGCGAAGGGGCTTGAAGCTGATTATGTAATACTGCTTAACTTCAAGGATGACATGCTGGGCTTCCCAAATATGATTGCGGACGATCCGCTGCTCGAGCTTTTGCTTTCGGAAAGAGAGGAGATCCCATTCGCCGAGGAACGTCGTGTCTTTTACGTTGCGTTGACTCGTGCGAGGCGGAGAGTGTTAATCCTCACCCCCGAGAAAGGCGCATCTGTATTTTTGCGTGACCTGCCAGAGTCCGCTCGCGTAAATATATGTGATGACACTCAGAATGCAGCGCCTTGCCCGAAGTGTAAGAAGGGCAAGCTTGTGCTAAGGATTGGCAACTCTGCCTTTTACGGATGCACCAATTACCCACGCTGCGACTACACGCTGCCCATGCAGGTGGTACCGATAAATTCACGGACGCCGCGTTGTCAATGCGGAGGATTCTTGGTGCCGTGTTACAATCATCAAAATGGGCATGGTTTTCTTGGATGTACGGAGTATTCGCGATTGAGGTCCATAAGACATGACCAGCGACCTATGCCAAAGGCCACACAAAGAAACACATGACCTCCTCCGGACTCTGCCCCGCGCCGCCACCTTTCGTGTATTTCGTGGTTAAATTTCCGCGTATTCCTCAATCGAAGGTCATCAGCTTATAATAGTGTTTGTTGCAAAAGAGAGGTGCTTATTGCATTAAGTTGTATGGGTTATTGCAATAAGGCGACTGGAAATGCTATAATATCGGTGTTTCAAGGAGGATTGACATGGGCAGAAGTCTGAAAAAGGCCATACAGGAGCAGAAACTTGAACTTGAGCGTCTTCAGGCAGAGAAGATGCTTGAGCGAGCGCCTATGGGGAAGGTTGAAGTCAACAGTCCGTTGGCACAGGCGGTCATCGGCATGAGACGATCCGGGAAATCCGTTGTCTGCCGAAAGGCAATGATGGATTCGTCTGTCGCGTACGGATACGTTGACTTCGACGACGAAGTGCTTGCCAAGATAGACGCATCTGAGCTGGACGACGTTCTTCAGTCGGTTTACGAGGTATATGGCAATGTCGATCATTTCCTTTTTGACGAGATACAGAACGTCGAGGGGTGGCATCTGTTTGTGAACAGGCTGCTGCGGGCCGGTAAGCATGTCGTGATAACCGGCTCGAACGCCCGCCTCCTAACAGGTGACCTTGCGACGCATCTTACGGGGCGACACGTCCCCATATCTGTGTTCCCGTTTTCTTACGCGGAGTACTGTGCGTGGAACGGCGGCGACTCGGAGGCGGCGTGGAAGAAATACTTTTTCAACGGCGGGCTGCCCGAGACGTTCGCCCTGTCCGACCAAAGAGGATATGTGTCTGCATTGTACAATTCCATTCTCTCCAAGGACATCCTCGGCCGCCGCAAGGTGAGGAACGCGCAGCGGTTCATCGATGCGGCATACGTGCTGATGCAGCAGTTTTCGCGGGAGGTGTCGTATGACGGACTGGCGCGTAAGGCCGGAATCTCGAGCGCACACACGATGCAGACCTACATGGGATATTTAGTCGAATCGTATCTCGTCTCGCTCGTCCGTCGATATTCGACGAAGCCGGCGGAGCGCATACGCAACGAGAAACTGTATGTGTCGGACCCGGCGTTCATCTCGTACTTCACCGGCGTGCTCGGCTCGGACGAGGAGCTTGGCTGGCGGCTTGAGAACATCGTCTATCTCGAGCTCCTGAGACGGAGGGCGGACGACGACGCGGAGATATACTATTACAAGGACCAGACGAGCGACATCGACTTCTGCCGCGTGAGGCATGGAAAGATAGTCCAGTTCGTCCAGGTCGCATACACCATAGACGGCGTAAAGACTCGGAAGCGTGAGGTTGATCCGCTTTTCTCTGTCGCGAAGAAGACAGGGTGCAATGACCTGCTGCTGATAACCGACCACGACAGCGACATAATTTCGGAAGACGGCGTTTCAATCAAAGTAGTTACTGCCCGGGAATGGCTTCTTGGGTAGAGGTCGTAAATGATGAGGGTGGAATAGTTATGAAGTTCAAGATAGTTAGCGGAGGGCAGACGGGCGTGGATCGTGCAGGGCTTGAGGCGGCGATTACGCTTGGGCTGCCTTATGGTGGATGGGTTCCGAAGGGGCGTCTTGCCGAGGATGGCGTGGTTCCGCTTAAGTATGTCGGAATGCAGGAGCATACATCAAGCAACTACGCAGTGAGGACGAAGGCAAATGTGAGGGATTCCGACGCGACCCTCATAATTGTGCCGAGCTTGCCGTTGTCGGGCGGAACCATGCTGACGCTGCAAACCGCGGAGCGACTTCCGAGGCCGCACCACGTTGCCTGTCTTGGCACTGCGAACGCAATGGATGAGACGATGCGATGGCTTCAGTCTTTTCAACCAATCGAGAGGCCGTTTGTCCTTAACATCGCAGGTCCTCGGGAATCCGGTGCGCCTGGCATACAGGAAAGGGCAACAAAGTTCCTTTGCCAACTACTCGCGGCGGAATTGCCGCGTTCTTGACTGTCTCAGAGCCATGTTGCTACCGTGCAAAGCACCTATTGCCCGAGAATAGGAAATATCATAAGTTTGATATAATGCCGCCATGAAAAAGACCATTCCCCTTGCAGTTCTTTCCGCGGCGCTCTGCGCCGGTTGTACGACTTCGCGCGTGGCCGAGCCCCCGGGCTACGTGACGGCAGTAGGCAAGACGCTCTACGACCGGGCCGATGGCGGACGCCCGATCGTGCTGCGCGGCGTTAACGCGGGCGGCTGGCTCGTGACCGAGAACTGGATGTGTCCGAACAAGGTCGCCGGCACACAGACCGAGACGTATGAAAGCTTCTCCGCGCGTTTCGGGAAGGAGAAGGCGGACGAGCTCTATCGCATCTACCGGAAGGGCTGGTGGACCGAGCAGGACTTCCGCAACTTCGCCGGCCTCGGCCTCAACGCGATTCGCCTGCCGTTCGGCTGGCGCGACCTCATCACCGAGGACGGCGAGATTCTTTCGGAGGGGTTTGCGCTCCTCGACTGGTTCGTCGACTGCGCCGCGCGTGAGGGAATCTACACGATACTCGACCTCCACGCGGCGCCCGGCAGCCAGAACGGACGCGACCACTCCGGCGAGACGCGCTTTGCGAAGACCTTCCACGAGGAGAAGTGGCTCGACCTCTCGTGCAAGCTCTGGACTGCTGTCGCGACGCACTATCGGGACAACCGCTGGGTCGCGGCGTACGGACTCGCCAACGAGCCCGAGGGCCAGCCGAAGGGCCTCACCACCGCCCCGAACGTGGAGAAAGGGCTCGACGCCCTCTACCGCGCCGTGCGCGCCGTCGACTCGCAGCACCTTGTCATGGTCGGCGCGTGCTGGGATCCGTGCCACCTGCCGCCGCCGTCGAAGTACGGCTGGAAGAACGTCGCCTACGAGTATCACTTCTACGCCTGGGGGCAGGAGAAGGATCCCAAGGGCATCATCGACAATCTCCGCATGCACCGCGACCGCGAGCGCGAGACGGGCCACGGCGTGCCGGTCTATGTGGGCGAGTGCACCTTCTTCGCGAACGAGGCGTGGAAGGACTGCCTGCAGCTCATGGAGGACGAAGGGTGGAGCTGGACGCTCTGGACCGGCAAGAACATGCAGGGCAACGGCAACTGGGGGCTTTGGAACTACCGGGCACACTCCCCCGATGTCGACGCGCTTGCGTCCGACGACTACGAGACAGTCAAGGCCAAGTGGGCGGCGCTTTCCGCGCCCGGCGCCTTCGTCGAAAATACCGCAATCACCTCAGTCATACGGCAGATAGTCAACGCCTTCGCGGAGTAGAAAGGCAATGGCGGGCTGGACGAAACCGGCCATTGGGCGCGGTGAGAATATGGTATAATCTCCACGTTCTCGGAAAGCGGGGAGAGGAGAATAATGAACGGATTTTCGACACGGCAGGCGAAACTCGGCGACGCGGAGCGCATCTACGCGCTCATCGGGCGCAACGCCGACAATCTCGTTCCGCGGTCGCTCGCCAACATCGTCGAGTCGATCGACCGGTTCGTCGTCGCCGAGGCCGACGGCGAGATGGCGGGCTGCGCCTCCTACCAGATACATCCCGAGATCGGCGCCCCGGAGGCGGCGACGGTCGAGATCGTCTCCGTCGCGGTGAAGACCGTCTTCAGGCGGCGCGGCATCGGGCGCGCGCTCGTCGAGGCGGTCGCCCGGCGTGCCGCGGCGTTTTCGCCGCGCGAGCTCGTCGTGCTGACGTTCGCGCCGGAGTTCTTCTCGTCGCTCGGCTTCGCCGAGGTGCCGAAGACGAAGATAATGCACAAGCTCTACACGGGATGCATAAACTGCACGAAACACGCCGATCCGTTCACCTGTCCGGAAATCGCGATGATCCGCCATGTCCGCGAGCGGAATTTATGATATAATATGCGCCTATTTTTCGAAAGGAGAGGCAAATGGCCGATACGGAAGCGTTGGTGAATCAGTTGAACGAGTGCGCGGAGAAGCAAGACTTCGAAGGGGCTTTTCGGCTCGTGCGCGAAAACAGGGCAGAACTTGACAAGAAGATCCGCGCAACGGGTATAAGGGATGCATTGAAGAAGACGACAAGAGATCGTCTTCTTCTTTCTTTTCTGGACGGCGTCGGCTTCGGCGAGAGTCCGCTTGACGAGTCGCTCGTCAAGCTCGAGAAGCTCGTCGGCTTCCAGCCGGGCGCACTCGTCCTCAGCAAGGCGTGGGGCACCGGCAAGGTGAAGCGCCTCGACTACTTCTACAAGCGCGTCACGGTCGACTTCAAGACGAAGAAAAACCACCAGCTTACCTACGCCGCCGCCTGCGACATGCTCGAGGTCGCGCCTGAAGGCCACATCCTCGTTCTCCGCGAGGCCGACCCCGCCGCTTTCGAGCAGATGCTCAAGGAACGCCCCGGCGACTTCGTGAAGGAGGTCCTGAAGAGCTACGGCGACATGACGATTGTCCGCCTCGAGGACGTCTGCGTCCAGAACGGCTTCGTCAAGTCCGTCAACTGGAAGAAGTTCTGGGAAGAGGCGAGGAAGGCGCTCCACCAGGACAAGCTCGTCGAGATTCCCGCGAAGCGCTCCGATCCGATCCGCCTCAAGGCGTCCGTCGAGGACTACGGCGACGGCTGGCTCACGGCGTTCTCCCACGAGACCGACCCGAAGCTCATCCTCGCTGCCGTCCGCGAATACGTCTCGCAGGGCCGCTTCAAGACCGCCACCGACGACGCGAAGTCCAAGATCGCCGACCGCCTCGAATTCGCGGTGACCGCCGCGCGCAACGTCGACGATGCGCTTTACGCGCGCCTCGCTTCGCTCGTCCTCGAGCTCGGCTTCACGCGTCCCGCCGCGGCCGACATGCGCGCCTACCTCTGGGAGCGCAAGCGCTACATCTCCGCTGCGTCTTCGCTGCCGGCTCGCGAGGTCGGCGCGATGATCGCCTTTCTCGCGGACTCCGACGAGGCGAAGGCGAAGCTTTACGCCGCCGTCCCCGAGCTCTGCTTCACGGCTGTCGCGGAGATCGTCTCGCGCTTCGGCGCCGAGGCGGCCTGCCGCGCCGCGCTCGGCGGCTTCATGAAGGACACGCAGGCGCCCGCGACTCTCGTCACGCTCATCGTCGGCAAGATCGAGCAGTTCGGCAAGTTCGAATACGCCGATGTTCCGATCGACGGCAAGAACATCAAGGTGCTAAAGTCCTACGAACTGTGGCCGGAGCTCCCGCCGGTAGCGACGATCCTCACCCACGCGATTGCGCTCGGCGAGGGGCGTCGCGGCGGAGAGACGCTCAAGATGCAGAACATCGTGCGCCGGCTCTTCGGCGACAAGGCGTGGCTCGAGAAGATGTTCAAGCTCCTGAAGCCCGCCGACCAGGTGCTGTTCTTCGAGCGCTTCCAGGCGTCTATCGCGTGGGATCCGTCGACTCACCACACGATTGTCGTGAGGATGACGCACATTGTTCCCTCGCTTGAGAGCCACCTCGTCAAGACCGAGAAGAAGAAGGAATACGCTCGCGTCACTTCGCTCCGCAGCTACGGGCTCAGGAAGCAGGAGTACCTCAAGCTTATCAACGAGGACATGCCCGCGAACGTCAAGCGCATCGAGTTCGCGAAGAGTTACGGCGACCTCTCGGAAAATGCGGAGTACCAGTACGCGAAGGACGAGCAGCGCGTGCTGATGCAGAAGCAGACCGTCATGCAGGCCGAGCTCGAGGCAGTCAAGCCAGGCGACTTCTCCGACGCCACGACCGACGAGGTGATGCCCGGCGTCACCGTCGTGATCGAGGGCGCGGAAGGGCGCAAGTCCTACACGGTTCTCGGCGAATGGGACAACGACATCGACAAGTGCATCCTCGCGTCCAAGACGCGCCTCGCGCAGAACATGCTCGGCAAGAAGGTCGGCGACCAGTTTGAGCTTCCCGGCGCGGAGGGCGAGGTGAAGTTCGCCACGGTCGTGGAGATACTGCCGCTGTCGGATGAAATTCGCGAGTGGATGAAGCTTCCACCCGGCGTTCAGATATGATAGAATAGGGACGTCGTCAAAAAGCATAACAGCAGAGTAGAGAGGAGGCCAACCATGGGAGTCAGCATCAAGAAGAAGCCCTCGAAGACGAAAAAGCCCGTCACAAAGAAATCGGCTGCCAAGAAGCCGGCCAAGAAGCCGGCCAAAAAGCCGACTGCAAAGAAACCGGCGGCGAAGGCGAAGAACCCGGTTTCGAAGAAGTCCGTTGCCGCGAAGAAGGCAAAGACCGAGATCAAGCGCGTTCCTCCGCGCATCACGCGTCGAGTGGTCGCCGTGGAGAAGCCGGTCTCGCCTGATGTCGAGGCGATGGACACCGCCAAGGCCGTCGAGTTCGCGATGTCGATTGCCGAGGAGATGAAGCGTTCCGCGGCGATGGCTGACAAGGCGCGCTCGGGCAGCGAGATCAAACTTTCGCGCCGCCCCACGACCCGCGCGCAGGGCAAGTCCACGGCGAAGTTTCCCGCAGCCGACCTCAAGGATTTCCGCAAGCGTCTCATCGAGGCCCGCGCCGCGGCGCTCTCGGGCGTCAACGCGATGAAGGCCACCGGCTTCAACGAAGCCGAGGACCACGAGTCCGACGGCGGCGATGGCACCAACCAGACGCTGCGTCTCCAGGCACTCGGCCAGATGGGCAACATCAACCGCACCATCCAGCAGATAGAAGAGGCGCTTCATCGCATCGACGACGGGTCGTACGGCGTCTGCACCGTCTGCGGCCAGCTTATACGCAAGCCTCGCCTCCTCAACCAGCCGTTCGTCCTGACGTGCATGGAGTGCCAGAGCGAGATGGAGCGCAGCCGCAGCTGATGAGGCACTACCTCGTCGTCTTTGCCGTCGTCGTTCATCTCGTTCTCGCGGACGCGGTGGCGAAGGAGCTTGCGGCAGGCTATCTCAAGGGGGCCTCTTCGCTTCCCGTCATCCCCGGGTTCTTCGACCTCGCGTATGTCGAGAACAGGGGTTGCGCGTGGGGCATGTTCCAGGGGCAGGTCTGGCCGCTTGCCGTATTTGCCGTTGTCGCGCTCGCGTTCCTCCTCTGGAAGCGCAAGTCCATCTTTGGAGAAGGGCGCGTCGCGGCTGTTGCCGAAGTCCTTCTCTATGCCGGCATCGTCGGCAATCTTATCGACCGCGTCTTCCGCGGCTTTGTTATCGACTTCTTCGACTTCCACTGGAAGGCCGTGTACCACTTCCCCTGCTTCAACCTCGCCGACACCTTCATCACTGTCGCGGCGGGTCTTCTTATACTATGCTCGTTCGGGAAGCGTACATCTTAGCGGGCCCGACCGCGAGCGGCAAGAGCGACATCGCGGCCGCTCTCGCGCGTGAAACGGGCGCGTGGATCCTGAGCGCCGACTCGATGCTCGTCTATCGCGGCATGGACATTGGAACCGCCAAGCCGTCCGCTGCCGAGCGTGAGGAGTTTCACATGGGCGGCGTTGACGTCGTGACGCCTGCGGAGGAGTTTTCTTCTGGCGCATGGCTGAGGGCCGCTTCGGTCTGGGCGGCGGCCGTCCCCAAGGACGTCCCGATAGTGATCGTCGGCGGCACGGGGCTCTATTTCTCTGCGCTTCTTCGCGGGCTCGACCGCCGCTGGGAAAAGCCGCCGCCTGAGTATCCTGTCATTCGCATTGACCGCGCAGTGGTGCGCGCGCGCATTGCCGCGCGATTGGATGCGATGTTCATGGCGGGGTTCGACGCCGAGAAGCAGCGGCTGAAGGAGCTTTATCCCGTCTGGTCGCGCACGGCCTCCCTCGCAATCGGCTATCGCGAGGGCGACGACCGCGCAAAGATACTTACGCGCACCTGCCAGCTCGCGAAGCGCCAGGACACGTGGTTCCGTCACCAGGCGACGCCAATCTACGTCGATCCGTCTGTCGAGGCCGTCAGGGAGTGCTGGCGTTCCCGCGGTCCGTGGAAAGTCTCGTTTCCCACTTGATTTCCGCGGCAGAATTCGGTATCATATTCCCAACTTCACATATAGGAGAAAAAATGAAAATTTCTACGTTGATGGTCGTTGTCGCCGTTGCCCTGTCCTTCGCGGTCTCGGGCTGCAAATACAGCAAGACTAACACGGGCGCGAATGGCGATGCCGGTTCTGGCCTTGGCGCCGCAGGTGGCTCCGACATCTCTACCAGCATCGGCGACGACCAGGAGGGTCCGCTCGACGGCGCTGGCGTCAGCGATCGTCCGTTCGAGGAATACTGCACGCGCTGCACCGACGTCGATTTCGCGCCGGTCTATTTCGGCTTTGACTCGACCGTCGTTCCCCAGGGCGAGATCGGCAAGATCGACGAGGTCGCGCAGCACCTCGGTTCGCACGCTGACCGCGTTGTCGTCGTCGAGGGCAACTGCGACGAGCGTGGCTCGAACGAATACAACATGGCCCTCGGCGAGAACCGCGCGAGCATCATCCGCAACTATCTCGTCCAGAGCGGTGTCGATGCCTCGCGCATTCAGACGCGCAGCTTCGGCGAGGAGAAGCCCGCAGTCGTCGGCAGCGACGAGTCTGCGTGGTCGAAGAATCGCCGCGGCGAGTTCGTGATTTACCAGAAGTGATTTTCCGCAGATGACGCTGGCGGTAATATTCGACAGCATCGGCTTCGGCGAGTGGTTTGTGCTGCTCGCCGTCGTTCTTATCGTAGTCGGCCCGAAGAGGCTTCCCTCGGCGGCCCGCACCGTCGGGCAGTACTATTCGAAGTTCCGCCGCGCCGCCGAAAACTTCAAGCGCCAGCTCCTCGACATGGACACCGAGTTTACAAGGGCAGTGCAGGAAGTAGAAGAGAAGCCGCCAGTGGAGGGCTCGTAATGGCGATCTCCCTGCTAAGCGACCCCGACGCGAGAAACGACCCCCCGCGTCCGCTTCTCGAGCATCTGCTCGCGCTCAGGGACATGCTCGTTTTCGGCGCCGTCGCGTGGGCGATATGCGCCGTGGTCGCCGGCTGCAGCACGCCGTGGATACTCGAATGGCTCAAGAGCCCCGCGGGCGAGAGCGAGGAGCTGCTCCAGGGGCTCGACCTCACGACCGGCGTCTCGACGATAATCTCGATCGCCGGCTGGGGCGGGACTGCCCTCGCGTTCCCCTTCATCGTCTACGCGATACTCCGCTTCGTATTCCCCGCGCTCACCAACCGCGAGAAGGTCGTGCTCATGTCGATACTCGTCGTGGGAACGGGCTTCTTCCTCGTCGGCATAGGCGTAGCGTATGCGAAGACGCTCCCGATGGTTGTCAAGGCGTTCAGGGCGATAAACGAGTGGTGCGGCACTCCCTCCACGATAATACGGCTCGAGGGCTACATCTCCATTGTCCTCAAGACGATCATCGCCTTCGGCCTCGTCTTCCAGCTGCCGCTCATAATCTTCGTCCTCGGCTGGTTCGGCCTCGTCTCCTCGAAGGGCCTCCGCGACAAGCGCCGCATCGCGATAGTGATGGCGTTCGTGGTCTCGATGGTCCTGACGCCTCCGGATCCGATGAGCCAGATATTCATGGCCGTTCCCCTCTGCCTTCTGTACGAGCTGTCCGTCTGGATGGTGTGGCTCAAGGAGAAGGGGACCTTCGGGAAATGAAAAGCCGCACGTCTTTCGCGCTCGGCTTCCTCGCCCTGATAGCGGTCGGCGCCGTGGTGCTCATGATGCCGTTCTGCCGCGCAGACGGCTTGCGCGGCGATTTCATGTCGTCGCTCTTCACCGCGTTCTCCGCCGTGTGCGTGACGGGCCTCACAGTCGTCGACGTGGGGCGCGAGTTCTCGACCGCCGGGCAGGTCGTCCTGATGGTTCTCGTCGAGCTCGGGTGTCTCGGGCTCATGACCTGCGGCACCTTCTTCCTCATCGCGATAGGCCGCCGGCTCTCGCTCGCCCGCGAGTTCTCGCTGATGAACGCGTACGGCGTCGAGCAGATACAGGGCCTGAGGGGGCTGATATGCTGGGTCGTCTGCTCGATGCTCGTGATCGAGGGCCTTTTCGCGGCGGTTCTCTACCTGCACTTCGGCAGCTGGTACGAGGCGCTGTTCTACTCCATCATGAGCTACTGCAACGCGGGCTTCGGCCTCGAGTCCGATTCGCTCGCGTCTTTTCCGCGCGGCTGGCCCGTTGTCGTGATGGGAGTAGAGACGATCCTCGGCGGAATCGGCTTTCTCGTCATCTACAACCTCTGCACGTTCAAGTTCATCCACCGCATCTCCGGCGCGCGCGGCCGGCTCTCGCTCCACACGCGCGTTGTCCTGCGCTTCACCGTCTACCTCCTCGCGATAACCTTCCTCGCGTTCCTCGCCGTGGAGTGGAACCTCTCGCTCAGGGACATGAGCCTTACGGACAAGGCGGTCGTTGGTTTCTACCAGGCCGTGACGCCTCGGACCTGCGGCTTTTGCGTGATTCCGACCGAAGCACTCCACCCGCTAACGCGCCTCATCTACGAGTGCCTTATGTTCATCGGCGGCGCGCCCGGCTCCGCCGCGGCCGGCATGAAGGTGACGACGCTGGCGGTCATCATCTATACGGCGACGGCGATGTGCCGCGGCGAGACCGAGACCGTGATGGACGGAAGGTTGATCCCGACTGAGATCGTGCGCGAGTCGCTCGTGATCCTGATGGCGATAGTCATGTTCGCCGTAGTCGTGACGGGTGCGCTTTTCGTCACCGAGGCGGGGCGCGGCATTTCGTCCGACGCTCTTTTCTTCGAGGCGGTTTCGGCCGTCACGACGACTGGACTTGCGGTTGGCGACACCACGGCGTCGCTCTCCACTCCCGGCCGCTTTGTCATAATGGTCGCGATGTTCATCGGCCGTCTCGGCGCGCTTACGGTCGTTCTCATGATCGGCGACCGCGAGTCGAAGCGGCACGTGCGCTTCCCGTCCGAGGAAATCGTCGTCGGTTGATTCACATGAGGTCGCTAACTGTAATATGGTTGCATGCTTCGCGCGAAGACGATGCGAGGCATCTTCCCGTTGTAGAACACGGGATGTCCGATGCGTTCCGCGACTTCTGCGCAGAGGCGTTCAATGTCCGCATGCCTCTCGAGTACCCGCCGCTCAAGCTTACGACGGTTCCGTCGGCCGACGAACTTCCTGACGCGCTGTTCATCGACGGCGATCCGTCGAGGGGAATGACTGAAGGCGGCGACGACATCTGCCTGTTCATGGTCGACGACGCTTTGTATTCCGGGTCCGTCCGCGGCGTCTTGCTTAAGGAGTGGCTGAAGACATATCTTCCTGCGATTCCAAAGGTTGTGGTGACCTATCCTGGAAACGCTCCCGTGGTCGTTCCGCAGAGGCGATGGTCGAAGAAGGGCGCGGAAGTGCTTGCAAACCCTGCCGTCCACCATGAGCGGATCGTCCATCTCTTCAAGTCGTTCTGGCTGCCGCGTTTCTGGAGCGCGATGCGCCAGTACGTGCAGGTTAAGGCGGGCACCAACTGGCACACCCCAGGGCACAACGGAGGTAACGCCTTCTCGGCCTCGCCGTTCCTGCGCGGCCTCCACGAGGCGTTCGGCTCGATGATCTTCAGGTCCGACCTTTCGGTGTCGGTCGAGTCTCTCGGCGATCTCTCGAGCCCCGAGGTGCAGACGCCGCTTTCCGAAGCGCAGAAGATGTCGTCCGAAATCTTCGGCAGCGCATTGAGCCGGTATGTGACGAACGGCACTTCCACCTCCAATAAGGCGATGCTGATGACGCTTCTCAAGCCGGGAGAGGTAGTGCTTGTCGACCGCAACTGCCACAAGTCGGTCCATCACGCTATCGTCACCTCGGGCGCCGTGCCGCACTACCTGCCGTCGCGCTGGAACGCGCGCCTCGGCGTGTGGGGCCCCGTGTCGCTCGCGGACATAGAGGCCGAGCTCGAAAAGACGGCGACAATGCCCGAGCGCCGCACGCCAGACGCGTCAAGCCCCGTCACTACGAGGCCGAGGCTGCTGATACTTACCACGTGCACATACGAGGGAGTCCTGTATCCCGTCTGGGAAGTCGCGCGGCTCTGCGAAAGGGCGGGCGTACTTTTCTACGCAGACGAGGCGTGGGCCGCGTACATGGGTTTCCATCCGTTCTACACGCGCACCGACCCTGCCTCCGGCCTCGCGATGCGCTACAACGCGGTAAACGAGCGGGCGGGCGCGCACTTTGCCGTGCAGTCGACCCACAAGACGATGGCGTCTTTTTCCCAGGCGTCCATGATTCACGTCTCGACGCGCTTTAAGCAGCTACTTGAAGAGGACGCGTCGCCGCAGTTCCGCTGGCTTAGGCGGCGCTTCGCGCTGAACGGCCATGGCTCTTTCGAGAAGTTCACCCATGACCTGCACGAGTTCCTCCGCTACTGGCACTCGACTTCGCCGCATTATCCGTTCCTCGCGACCCTTGACGTGGCGGGCGTGCAGATGCGCCTCGAGGGGATGAAGCTCATCGACGAACGCCTGAAGTGGGCGGCGGAATTCCGTACGCGCGTCGCCGCCGAATGCGGCCTTCCCGAGGCGGAGTGTTTCGCTGACCTTGCGGACATCGCTGGCGGCGACCAGGATTGGAGCGGAGCGGGGTTCCTCAAGGATCCGCTCAAGATCGTCCTTATGCTCCGCAGCCCCGCCGCGTGCGCGGCCTTTCGCAAGGCGCTTCTCAAGTCGCACATCCAGTGGGAGAAGGCGACTGCGACGACGATTCTCTTCCTCGTGACAGTCGGTACGGCCGAGGAGCATTTCGAAGACCTCTTCCGCGTCTGCCGCCTCAACCGCGAACTAATCGGATGCCCCGCGCAAGTTCCCGACGACGGTGGAGTTGGCGACGCGGTAGCGGGACAGCCGGTTGTCCTGCCAAGGGACGCGGCTCTTTGCGACGGCGAGTTCGTGACACTCGAGTCGTCCGTCGGCCGCATTGCCTCGCAGTTCCTTGTGCCGTATCCGCCGGGAATCCCTGTTTTCGTTCCCGGCCTCAGGATAACAGAGGCGATGGTCTCGCTTGTGAAGGGCGTGATCGAGACCGAGGGCGTTGCGGCAGTGCACGGACTCTTCTGCAGGGGTGGTCACGCCCCGTACTATGTAGAGGTGCTGAACCGCGACGAGGGGAAGCGCCTCGAGTGCGGCATAACCCTCGTGCCCTGAAAATGGACGCCCCTTTTTTTGGTATACTATCTGCCGTGAAGAGTGACGATATACTGTTTCCGCCGCCAGGTAGGACGCCGAAGGAAGACACTGCGGCGGTGATGAAGTTCTACAAGCTGCCAAAGGCGTTTCCCCCGGCTGTTCTCGCCGAGGCGAGGCGCATTTCGGCGCGACCTATTTCCGACGCGGAGATAAAGCGCTCCGGGCGGCTCGACTTGAGGCGCAAGTTCATCTTCACCTGCGACCCGCAGTCGGCGCGCGACTACGACGACGCGCTTTCCCTCGAGACCGACCGCAAGGGCAACCGCGTCTTGGGCGTCCATATCGCGGATGTTTCGCACTACGTGAAGCCGGGAAGCGCGATCGACCGCGAGGCGTATCGCCGCTCCACGAGCGTGTATCTCTGCGACAGGGTCGTGCCGATGCTCCCCGAGGAACTCTGCAACGGAGTCTGCTCGCTCGTCCCAGATGAAGACCGTCTTGCTTTTTCCGTTTTCATCACTTTCGACAAGAACGGCGAGGTCGTCAAGCGCTCGTTCTCGAAGTCGGTAATTCGCTCGAAGGCGCGGTTTACCTATGAGCAGGTGATGGCCGTCATCCGCGGCAAATCCGACGCGAGGATCAGCTCGCGCGAGGCGAAGACGATACGCGCGATCTCCGCGCTCGCCCAGCAGATTAGGGCTAAGCGATTTGCGGCGGGTGCGCTTGACATCGAAATTCCCGAAGCCGAGGTCATCCTCGACTCGAACGGCGAGATGACGGGACTCGTCACTCGCCCCTACGACGAATCGCATCAGATGATCGAAGAGTGCATGGTCGCCGCGAACGAGGCGGTCGCGAAAGAGCTTTGGACGAAGGGGATCAGGATCCTCGCGCGCCTCCACGAGCCGCCGGACGACGAGAAGCTCGATATGCTCCGTGCCGAGCTAAAGGGCCTTGGCATAAAGGCGGGGAGCATCTCGAATCCCCACGTCTTTGCGCAGCTGCTCCAGACGATCAAGCGCAGCCCACTCTACCCTACGCTCTCGATGATGGTCCTCAAGTCTATGAAGCGCGCGGTCTACGACGCGTCGGCGATCGGCCACTTCGGGCTTGCGAAGCGCTACTATGCGCACTTCACCTCTCCGATACGCCGCTATCCAGACCTGACGCTTCATCGCCAGCTTGCCGACTATATCGCAGGCGGTTCCGCCAAGCGCCCGCCGAAGCTTCTTGCCACTTGGGCGAAGCACACGTCCGAGCGCGAGGAGATTGCGGCCGAGGCCGAACGCGGGCTTCTTGAAATAAAGAAGTACCGGCTTCTCGAAGACCAGCTCAAGACGCGCCAGGTGCTCGACTACGACGCGGTCGTCTCGAAGTGCACACCGTTCGGGTGCTTTGTCGAGATTCCCGAACTTGCCGTTTCGGGGCTTGTCCACGTAAGTCTTCTGTCGCGGCGGTTCGTCAAGTACAACGAACACGACCAGTCGCTTTCCGCGCCGGGCGGCGGCAGCTGGAGGGCCGGCTCGCGACTCAAGGTACATGTCGCCAAGGTTGATTTCAATCAAAGGAGGGTAGACTTTACACCATGTTCGCGCTAATACTTCCATTGATGCTTTCCACGTGCGATCTCGGCACTTACTTCGCCAAGCCCGAGGCATGGGAAGAATCTGCCGTTGACTTTGCCGTCGACCACCAGAAGGACGGTTTCGGATTTGCAAGCCAGAAGCGCGACATCGTCAACTGCATGACGCGCGGCTCTTGCACTTGGCATGGGCTCGAAGTGTGGGAGGCGCGAATCTACTACGGCGCCGACGGCGCGACGCAAGTCGAGATGTCGCTCTACAACCGTGGCGACGACAAGGGCTCGGACGGCCTTGATTCGGCGGGGCTCAAGAAACTCCTCGACGACATCGCCGCGAAGGCGCAGCCGGGCGGGAAGATCGGGTCGAACCCCGAGAAGAAGAAGCTCAAGACGGGCGGCTACCAGTTCTCGAAGAAGTGGAACAAGGGAGACTGCGACGTTGACCTTGTCTGGGGCGTCGACGGCGTGAAGGCGAAGGAGCTGACCGCTGACTACGTTCGCGTCACGATGCACCCGAAGGGCGGCGCAAAGGTAAAGGCGTCCGTGAAGTCGGGCGGCATCGTCTCGAAGACAAAGGCGAAGTCACATGTGAAGAAGAACGCCGACGGAGATGTCTGGATAGACGGCGTGCCGATGGTCGACCAGGGGCAGAAGGGCTACTGCGCGGCGGCTACGAGCGAACGCGTCCTCAGGTACTACGGCTTCGCCATCGACGAGCACGAGATAGCCCAGGCCGCAGGCACGACGGCGCGCGGCGGCACTTCCATCGCGGAAATGAAGGATGCCGTCAAGGCGGTTGGCTCGAAGTGCCGGCTTGGCTACCAGGAAATCGTGACGATGACCGGCTCCTTCCAGGATATAGAAAAGGACATCGAGCAGTACAACAAAGTCGCGAAGACCGAGGGCGAGAGCGAGATATCCCTCAATCGCTTCATGCGCGGAAACATGGTAAATGTCGGCGATATTCTCGAGGCGATGAAGCCGAAGGTCGTGAAGAAGATGCGGATGAAGGACTTCCGCTACAAGAAGTTCATGACCGGCGTAAAGACGCAGGTCGACCAGGGGATCCCCGTCTTCTGGGGGGTTACGCTTGGCATGTTCCCCGAGCCCGGTCTCCCGCAGGCGGCGGGCGGGCACATGCGCCTCATAATCGGCTATGTCGAGCGCAAGGACCCGAAGACGAAGAAGACCGAGATAAAGGAAATTCTCTACACCGACTCCTGGGGGGCCGGACACGAACTAAAGCGCATGCCCGCAGACTGGGCTTTCGCAATCACGCATGACGCATTCTTCCTGAAACCACTCTGATGAAATCCGCAGCAATTCTCCTATCCGCAATCTCCATCGCTGCAGTAGCCGCGGCGCAAATTCCAGCACAGGAACCGGCTCCTTCCGAGCGCGACTGGTCGGAGATATATCTCGCCGAGTCGCCATCCGTCTCTCCCGACGGTTCGTTTTTCGTGTTCGCATGGTGCGGGCGCATCTGGAGCGCACCGACTTCCGGTGGCACGGTGATTCCGCTCGGCGACGGAGTCGGCACTGAAAAGTCGCCTGTCCTGTCGCCAGATGGGAAAAAGGTCGCGTTCCTTTCGAGCAGGGCAGGGGCCGACATGCCGTTCGAGCTTTCGCTTGGCGCAGGCGGCCTCTCCGCAGGCGGCCTTCGCCAGCTTTCGTTCCACACCCAGGGCTGCGTTCCGTGCGCCTATTCGTCGGACGGACTTTGGCTTCTCGCAACCGCTTTCCGCGACAATTCGTCCGAGAGCGTGACGAGCGTCCGTAACTCGCGCCGCGCGATTCTCGTGCCGCTCGCCGCCCGCGGTGCCGAGACGATGCTCTTCGACGCTCCTGCATACGCACCGGCGCTTTCTCCAGACGGACGCAAGGTGCTTTTCGTCGTCAAGTGCGAAGGCGGAATCCGCGATTTCCGCAAGCGTCGCCCCGGCTCTTCCTCGTCGTTCTCCGGCGAGATATGGCTCTACGACCGCGACAGCGGCAAGTTCTCGGCCATAGTGACCGGCCGCGACGGCGCGTATGACCCGATATGGGCTCCAGGCGGCGAGTCATTCTACTACCTGTCCGGCGCCGGCGGAATCAGGAATGTCCGTTGCCGCGACTTGAAGTCGGGCGAGGATCGCGCAATCACCGCGTTCTCCGATGACCATGTCCGCACACCTTCGCTTTCGCGCGACGGGCGCACGATGGTTTTCTGCAAGGGGCTCGATTTCTGGCGGCTCGACCCGACGGCCAAGAAGCCGGTGGCGACGCGCATCGCCGTCAAGCCCGCTGGCTTCGATCCTGCGTCTCCGCGGACGGTGCGACACAGGTATTCAAATGCAGACAACAACTACGGTCTTGGCAACTACGCGTTTCTCCCGGACGGCAAAGGCGTCGCGTTCACTGCGGGCGGCGATGTCTGGGCGATGGAGCTTTCCGAAGACGAGAAGAAAAGGCGCCCCGTCCTGATACACGGCATGTCGCGGACGCACGAGCGCGACTGCTCGTTCTCACCCGACGGCGAGACGCTCTACTACCTTTCCGACCATGGTGACGGCGCGGACGTGTGGCGCACCCGTCGTGCCGACCCCTCTCTCGCGTGGTGGAAGAACGTGTCGTTCGTCCGCGAGCGGATTGTCAGCGGTGACGTTTGCCGCAGGAGTCTGTCCGTCTCGCCTGACGGCGCTTCTCTCGCATGGGCCGATCTCGCGGGGCGTCTTTCGTTTGCCGACACGAACGGCGTTGTGCGTCACGTCGCGCCGTTACAGTCTTCCGACTGTTACAGCTACGTGTGGTCGCCCGACGGACGCTATGTCGCCGCAACGCTGCGCGACGGCTACGGCAACTGCGACGTGTGGATAATCCCGACTTGGGCGAAGGAGGAGGACGGCTCGCCTACGCCCGCGCCGTACAACGTCTCGCGCAACTACGACTGGGACGGCGATCCCACGTGGTCGTCCGACGGGCGCGTCCTCGCGTTCTCGGGAAAGCGCACGGCAAGCGGACGAGATCCTCGCATATTCTACGTCTATCTCGATCCGGAGGACGAGGCGCACGAGAAGGCGGAGCTTGGCGTCAGGGAAGGGCAGTATCGTGTCGTATTCGACGGGCTTTTCGAGCGCGTGAGGAACCTTGGCATGAGAGGCGAGGATCCTCTTTTTGCGCCGGACGGCCGGACCCTCGCATGGAACTGGAATGGCAAGACATGGAAGGCCAAGATTACCGACAACAAGGACAAGGAGATGTTCGGCAAGGCGATTCTCCTGAAGTCGTGGACAAAGGGCGTGGGCGACAAGAAGGACGAGGAGACGATATTCGGCGTCCTTGACGGTCTGCCGACGCGCGGCGACAAGTCGTTCGGCTTCACGGTCTACCAGACGATTGACGTCGCGGATTGGCAGGAGCTCGCCTTCCTTATCGCGTGGGCGGACATGCGAGACGGGTTCTGCGACCCGGCGACCCACGGAACGGACTGGCAGGCGGTCAGGGCGAAATACCGCCTCGCCGCCCGCAATGCGCCAGCGTGGAGCGTCTTTGCCCACGTCATGGAGATGATGTACGGCGAGGTGGACGGCTCGCATTTCGGCTTCTGGGCGAACAACGCGACGCGGTCGCGCTGGATTCCCGTGGCGAGTTCAAGCGACTGGAAGCCGATCACCTCGCATCTCGGCGCCCGCTTCGATCCCGACTGGAAGGGCGAGGGATGGCGCGTAAAGGACGTTATACGCGATTCGCCGGCGGACCGCGGGCGCGAGGGCCTCTTGGCGGGCGACATAGTCCTTTCGATAGACGGCAAGGAGGTTTTCCCCGGGATGGACTACGCGGAGCCCATGACAGTTCCCCTGCCGCACAAGTTCACGCTCTCGGTAAAACGCGATGGCGAGACGAATTCCCTCACGCGCGAAGTCGAGGGCGTGAACTTCTCGAAGGCGCGCCAGCTCCTTCGCGCGGCAGAGGTCGTCGAGATACGCAGACACGTGCGCGAGAAGGGCAACTTCGGCTATCTCGCGATAGACGCGATGCGAGACGACACGGCGGACGCGTTCACCGACGCGGTGTTTGCGGAATGCTTCGGCAAGGACGGCGTGATCATTGACGTGCGCTTCAACACCGGCGGACACACGGCAGACCGGCTCATCGACATACTCTGCGGACGCCGCCATGTCCGTACGCTCTATCGCGGCGTCGAGGACGAGGGCTACATAATCTCCCGCTTCGGGCGGCCCGTCATTACGTCGCTTCCAGTCGTCGTGCTCGCAAACGAGCGCAGCCAGTCTAATGCCGAGGAGTTTACCCACGCGATGAAGACGCTCGGCCGCGCCAAGGTCGTCGGCACCGAGACGGCGGGTGACGTGATCGGGACTTTCGATCTTTGCCTTCTCGACTACGGCGTCATGCGGCGGCCTCGCATCGGTTTCTTCCTCCCCGACGGAACCGACATGGAATGCCACGGCGCGAAGCCGGACATAGAGGTGGAGACGACGCCGGCTGACATCGCCGCAGGACGTGACCCGCAGCTCGACGCGGCTATCAAGGCGCTTGCAAAGGAGGCCGCCGCTCGCAAGGCCTCGCCGCCACCGCCGCTTAAGTACGCCAGGTAGAGCCTCCCTTGACAGGGGCGACCCTCATATTGTATAATCTTCATCGAAGTGAACAAATTTGTTCAGTGGGACGAATGATTATGTATGAATTGCCGCTGGTAAAGATAATAGCGAGTCGTTTAAATGAGAAACGGCTTCGGATTCAAGTTGTCGCCGGGCCCAGGCAAGTTGGCAAGACGACTGCCGTCAAGCAAGCCCTGAAGCATTATGGCAAGCCGTTCACATACCGACTTGCAGAGGGACTGGGCGTAAATCCCCTTGCATGGTTGGAGAGCGAGTGGCAACAAGCTCGGCTTCAGGCAAAGTCTCTTGGGGAATATCTTCTTGTTGTCGATGAAGTGCAGAAGATTGTAGGGTGGTCCGAGGTCGTCAAGCGACTTTGGGATGAAGATACGTTCGAAGATGTTCCCTTGAAGGTTCTGATTCTCGGGAGTTCTCGTCTCTTGCTTCAAAAGGGCTTGAATGAGAGTCTTGAGGGGCGCTTTGAACTCATTGAGGCATGGCACTGGTCCTACGAGCAGATGAATGAGGCATTTGGGTTTTCGATTGACGATTTTGTGATGTTCGGAGGGTATCCCGGCGCGGTTTCATACATCCGAGACGAGGAGCGCTGGAGGGCATATCTTAGGGAGTCGATTATAGAGCCGAGCATAAGTCGCGACATAATTCAGCTTGAGCGCATTTCAAAGCCAGCTCTTCTTCGTCAGCTCTTTGCGCTGGCCTGCACATATTCGGGCAAGATTCTGTCCTATCAGAAAATGCTTGGACAGCTCCAAGACGCTGGAAACGCCACGACGCTTGCGCATTACCTTGCGCTACTTGGCGAGGCGGGACTGGTCATGGGGATAGAGAAATACTATGAAGAGGTAGTCCGTGTCAAGGCGTCCAGCCCAAAACTGGCGGTTTGCAACACGGCGCTGATGACGGCGATGCTTCCATACGGATTCGATGATCTCCGTTCGCGACATGAACTATGGGGACATGTCTTTGAGTCTGCCGTTGGTGCGCGTCTCATACCGGGCTGCCGTAGAAACGACATCCAGCTGCGATACTGGAACATTGGCAACAAGGAGGTCGATTTCGTCCTGAGTAAAGGCGATCGGCTCGTCGCGATGGAGGTGAAGTCCGAAGATGCGGACAGCGTTTCTGGAATGAAGGAATTCAAGGCCAAGTATGCTCGTGCAAAGCCATATCTGATAGGGGGGCAAGGCATGTCTCCGGAAATGTTCTTCTCGTGCGAAGCGGATAGGTTCTTGTGATCTTGTCCTGCTTTCATATTTTATAAGCCGCCTTTCGTATTTTATAAGAGTTCGGCTTTGCCGTCGAGGCGAAGACACTTGGGTGCGATGTCTTTGTGGCGGGCGAGGCGAACTGGGGCGAACAGATTGCCGCGGAGAACGTCGGCATGAAGATGATTTGCGCGGGCCACTATGCGCAACTGAGACTTTCGGTGTAAAGGCGCTTTCCCGCGAGCTCGGTCGCGCCCTCGGTGTCAAGACCGTGTTCGTCTGACAAGATTATCTCTTGCTTGGCGGGTGGCCGTAGTATTTCTTGTAGACGTTGGTGAAGTAGCTCTGGTTGGCGAAGCCGGTGCGGGCGGCGATTTCCTTCATGCTGAGGCGTCCTTCGTCGATGAGTCGCTGTGCCTCGCGCATCTTCACCGAAAGGATGTACTCGCCAGTGCGCATCCCGAATTGCTTGCGCATTGCGGCCTGAAACGTCGGCTGCGACACTCCCGCTTCCGTTGCGAGGTCGGCAGTCGTCATCGGACGGTTCATGTTGATTTCCAAAAGAGAAAGGGCTCTTGCAAGCCAGGGCGGTTCGACGGGATAGACCGCCGTCGATTCCCGTTCGACGACCTTCATTGGGGCTGTGCGGAAGGTGGGGCGTGGTTTCGGCTTGACGGGGTTTTCTATGGCTGACGCCAAAATTCTCATTGCGGCGTAGCCAAGGTCATGGTAGTTAAGGTCAATGGAGGACAGCGTGACTGGCGGTCGTTCGCACAGGAATACATGGTTGCAACTGCCCAATATGGCGATTTCGTCTGGAATCGACCTTCCAAGGTCGAGGCAGCTCTGTCGCAGGACATCGGCAAACACGTCGTTGAAGCAAAATACGGCGGTATGGGCTGGAAGGTCGGCGGCCCATTTCTTGAGGCGTTTCTTGTTTGCGTTGGCCGATTTGCCGGCTTCGATCGTGATGTCCGTGTCGAATCTGATGCAGTCATGCCCCCCCTTGCCCAACGCCGACTCAAAGGCCTCTCCCATGTTGTCAGAGTAGCGTCGCCCAAGGTATCCCAAGTATGCGAAACTGGTGAATCCGCGTCGAAGAAAGGTTTCTGCGGCCATTGCCGCCGCCTTGTCGATGTCAATGTCCACGCAAATGAACGTGGGGTCGTCTTCGACTTCGCCTGAGAGATCGACAATCGGCAGCCCTGTCTCTTTCAGCCGAAGGGTGCGCTTTCGTGTGTAGGCAGCGGCAATGATTCCGTCGCAACCGGCGAACGAGCCGCCTTCGTCGATATAACGGGGCGGGAAATGCCGCAGAATGAAATTGTGCCGAGCATGGGCGTATTGCGATATGCCCTTTATCAGTTCGGTGCAGAAGTCGTTTTCCCCGCATACCACGGCGACTGTCCGCATCTGCCGAATGTTCTTTATAGAATGTGCCATTTGCTCATGGATTCTACCATACTTCCTGCTACATGGCAAGCCGCCCAAATGTGCGAGGCGGGGCATTGCGCCAAGACTTAAGAATGTGATACAATATGGGCGACTTGACAAGCGGCATAGGTGATGTGTTGCGGAGATCAATATGTGTATGCTGGACGATGTTCGTGCGAGGCGTGACGAGATATACGGACTCGCAAGACGGCACAAGGCCGAGAGGCTTTGGGTGTTCGGCTCTTGTGCTCGCAAAGAGGAGCGTCCCGACAGTGACATAGACTTTCTTGTGGAGTTTGGCAAGGGTTCTTCGCTACTTTCGCATGTTCATTTGATGGACGACTTGAAGGCCTTCTTTGGTCGGAAGGTTGATGTTGTCTCCACTCGCGGGCTACATCCGTATATTAGGGGCAATGTTCTTTCCGAGGCTGTCGCTATATGAGCAAGACGGATAGAACTGACGGGGTTTATCTCCTTCATATAGTGGACTCACTGCAGGACATTCTTGATTTCTTGCAAGGCAAGGAATATCCCGATTTTGTTTCCAGCAAACTGCTCATAAATGCAGTTGTGCGGAGTTTTGAGATTGTTGGCGAGGCTACGAAGAATCTTTCTGAAGACTTTCGTAATGCCAACCCCGACATCGACTGGAAGGGTATGGCTGGATTTAGAGATGTCCTCATACATCAGTATTTCGGAATTGACCTTGCAAATGTATGGGATGCTTGTATCCATTTCGTGCCTGACGCCTTGCCTAAGCTGAAGATGCTGGATGCATATATTCAGATGCGCAAGATTCTTGGATAATCAGCTCTGGCGGCTTTCATATTTTATAATCCACCTTTTGTATTTTATAAG
>JAZSLQ010000104.1:0-2603 GCA_045535455.1 Kiritimatiellia bacterium
GCTACGACGGATGGCGGCTTCAAAGATCTTGCCGGCCGCCGATAGTGGCACATCGCTTTGCGTCACGAGCCCAACTCGGATTATCTCGTCCATCTTGAGCGGCACGGCGATGACGTCGGGACCGTTGAGATCTCTGGACAGAGCACCAGAGGCGACGGTGAATCCGTTGAGCCCGAGGATGAGGTTTGTCATGGTGGCGCGGTCGCGCACGCGGATGTTCTTCTTGCGGTCGATGGAGGGCATCACCTCTTCCGCGAAGTAGAGCGCGTTTTCCTCGCCCTGCTCGTAGGTTAGGTATGGATAGCCGTCCAGATCGGACGGGTGCACGGCCTTCTTCCTCGCGAGAGGGTGCCGCTTCCCGAGAAATACATGGGGCTTCGCCGTGAACAGCTCCTCGAACGCCAGCTCCTCTCGGCGCAGTATCTTCGTGATCGCGCGCTCGTTGCGCCGCGAGAGATAGAGGATGCCGATCTCGCTACGGTGCCGCGCCACGTCGTCGATGATCTCGCTTGTGACCGTCTCGCGCAACGTGAAGTCGTAGCGATCGGTCTCGCACGCCTTAACCACCTCCATGAACGCCTCGACCGCGAACGCGTAGTGCTGGCACGAAACGGCGAACTGCGGTCGGCGCACCGCCTTGCCCGTGTACTTTTCCTGAATGCGCGCCGCGTCGTCGAGGATCTGCCGTGCAGAGGCAAGGAATTCCTCGCCCTCGCGCGTCACCGCGACGCCTCGGCTGGAGCGCGTGAAGATCGCCACGCGCAGCTCCTCCTCGAGCGCACGGAGCGATTCGGTCAGCGTTGGCTGCGTCACGAACAGCTGCCGCGCCGCCTCGCTGATCGAGCCGGTCGCCGCGACTGCGTCCGCATATTTCAGTTGCTGCAATGTCATGGCGCATAGTATAGCACATTCCCATTTTCCCCATCCATAGGAAAGTCCTATGTCTTTACGCGCAAACTTCCGATTACCCTTTGGCCGTCGATTTATGCGATATTATCCGCCGTTGACACAACAAGAAAGGATCAACGGCGATGAGCGACAGAAAATACCACATCGAGACGCTGGCGGTGCATGCCGGCCAGGACGCGCACGGCGACCCTGCCACGAACGCGAGGGCCGTGCCGGTGTACCGCACTACGGCCTACAACTTCCGCAACTCCAGGCACGGCGCCGACCTCTTCGGCCTCAGGGAGCTTGGGAACATCTACGCCCGGCTCATGAACCCGACGAACGACGTCCTCGCGAAGCGCATCGCGGCGCTCGAGGGCGGCGCGGCGGCGCAGACGCTCTCCTCCGGCACGGCGGCCATCTACTTCACCGTCACGAACATCGCACGCGCAGGCGACGAGATCGTCGCGGCGAGCAACCTCTACGGCGGCACGTTCAGCCAGTTCGACGCGATTCTCCCGAACGCCGGCATCAAGGTGAACTTCACCCCCGTCAACGACTTCGCGGCCGTCGAAGCGGCGATAAACGAGAAGACCAGGCTTCTGTTTATCGAGGCTGTTGGCAATCCCGCCCTTGACATCGCGGACATCGAAGGATATGCCGAGGTCGCACACCGCCATGGCCTGCCGCTAGTCGTCGATGCCACGTTCACGCCTCCGCCGCTTCTCCGCGCGCTCGACCACGGCGCAGACTTCGTGATCCATTCGCTCTCGAAGTGGATTGGCGGACACGGCGCCGGCATCGGCGGTGTCGTCGTGGAGAAAGGCGGCTTCGACTGGACCAATCCCAAGTTCGCGCTCTACAACGAGCCTGACGCGGGCTACCACGGCCTTAGGTTCGCGCACGATCTCCCGGAGGCGCTAAAGCCCGTCGCGTTTTCGATACGTCTTCTCACGGTCGGCATCCGCAACCAGGGCCCAACGCTCGCGCCGGACGCCGCGTGGATATTCCTCCAGAGCGTTGAGTCGCTGCCGCTGCGCATCGCTCGCCACAGCGAAAACGCCCTTGCCGTCGCAAAGCACCTTGAGAAGCATCCGAAGGTGGCATGGGTGAAGTACCCCTCGCTCACGCAGCCTGAACTCGCGAAGAAGTATCTCCCCAACGGCGCAGGCGGAATGGTTGTCTTCGGCGTCAAGGGTGGCGAGGAGAGGGCCCGATGTTTCGCAGACACGCTCAACGGCGATATCTTCTCGCTCCTCGCCAACGTTGGAGACGCGAAGTCGCTTGTCATCCATCCGGCCTCGACGACCCACTCCCAGCTCTCCGACGAGGACCTGCGCAAGGGCGGCGTTGCGCCAGAGATGATCCGCCTATCCATCGGCATTGAACACATCGACAACATTCTATCAGCTCTCGACGAGGCACTGGAGGCGATCTAACCATCATTCATCCGTATAATATAACGAAAGGAAAACAGGCATGAGCAAGACAGCAAAGAACATTCTGGAGAAGGTAGGCGGCACGCCGCTCGTGGGGATCTCCGGCAAACTGAACAAAGGCGGGGCGAAAGTGCTCGCGAAGGTCGAGTTCTTCAACCCCGGCGGCAGCGTCAAGGACCGCATCGCCCTCTCGATGGTCGAAGCGGCCGAGAAGAGCGGCGCCCTCAAGCCTGGCGCGACGATCATCGAGCCCACGAGCGGCAACACCGGCGTCGG
>JAZSLQ010000262.1:0-3887 GCA_045535455.1 Kiritimatiellia bacterium
CGTCCTTGAACTGGTCTGTCACGCGCCCTTCGAAACGGACGAGTTGTTTGATATACCCGCCCCTTGAAAGGTCTTTGGACGACACAAGCGGTATGTCGTCCCCAGCGGCGGCCGACAGGGCGACGGCAATGGACAGCGCGGTTATACAGAGCGATTTAATCATGTGAAAAGGCACATCCACGACCATCAGCAGAGATATGGCAACTCGATTACGTCGAGGAGTGGCACATGCCGGAAATGCCAGTCAAACGTGCAAACTGGCGTGTTGCGGACAAGGGCAACAGAGGCAATCCAAATGTCGTTCACCGGTATCGGGGTGCCCTGTTTCTTAAGTACCTGATAGAGCATCGCGTATTTCTGGTTTACGGCACCATCGGCCGTTGCGTACTCAACAGACGAATCGGCGAGGAAAGTTTCCAGTATCTGCAAATGATGTCTGCCAGAACGTGTCGTGAGGTCAAGGCCGGCGCGGAACTCCGCGTCAACGGCAAACGGGATTACGAGTCTATCAAACCGCCCAAGAACCTGCGTCGAATCGTTTCCGTTCTGCAGGAATGAAATGAGTACGTTTGTGTCTACGGCTACGGAGGTCATTTCCAGTCCTCCGCCGACACTTTTGAGAATTCGGCTTCATTTACGAATGCCATCATTGACTTTGCGTCTTTGCGCGAAATACTCCCGGCAAATTTCATGAACCCTGGACGGGGGCGGCTTTTTTCGGTTGTCAGACCTAGCGCTCCAGCAAGGAGCGTCTTGGCCGCTTGATTGAGACTTGTGCCAAGCTCGTCTGCATGCCGACGCAGAGCAAATGATAGATTGTCGTCTATTGTGTGTAACGTTAAGGCACTCATGGTTCACTCCTTTGGTTCATGTGGTTCATATTATAGCACAAAGAGATTCCGTAAGTCAATCGTCAATGCCGCACACCCTATCCCGATTTTTGCACCACCCCACCATTTGATGGGATTGTGTTGCGCTATGACGAGTGATATAATGATTTCGAAGTCTAAAAGGAGAAAAATATCATGAAGCAAATTCTCGTAGCCATCGGCGCTGTCGCCGCATGGGCAACAACGGCAACGGCGCAATCCACGTTCGACCCGGACTGCGTTCTCTATTACGACTTCGAGACGCTTGACGGAAGCGGCAAGGTCGTCAACCTCGCGAATCCCGGGACGATGGACGGCACCATCGTGACGAAAAACGACCTTGCCCCGCAGCTGGTGGAAGACTCACCGGCGGCGCGCCTTCGCCAGTCGGAGGCCTCCGGCGGATACGAGGCGTCGGAAAAGTCGCTGCAAAACTACATCACGTCCGCAAGCTCGCGCAATAACGGCTACGTTGAATGCATGCCGACCGACGTGGACTGGTTCGCCAAGACGAACTTCACGATCGAGTGCTATTTCAAGACGGAAAACATGACGCAGACCTACACGCCGCTTTTCCGGCGCTGTGGCGGCTACAACGTCCAGGTCAATCTCGGCATCGCCGGCACTGCCGGAAACATGGCGTATAACGTTTCGACGAACACCGCTGCGCAAAAACAGGAAAGTTTCGTGCCGTTTTCGTCGGGGGTCTGGCATCATGTCGCCATGGTCGTCGACCAGACGGGCGAAACGAAGACGATGAAATTCTACTTCGACCACGGCTCAACCCCGGTCAAAACCGTGAGCCTTCCGTCGAGTATAACGGCCGAGGACCGCTCTGGAGTTTCGAACAAAGGCGGAAAGTGGTTCATTGCCGGCGCCGATGGCGGAAATTCGTTCGACGGCAAGATCGACTCCCTGCGCGTCACGCTCCGGGCGCTCGAGCCGGAGGAATTCCTGACGGATCGTGTGTATGGTGTCGGTTCGACGATTTCGCACATTTCGTTCGACGACGCGACGGCGAACGCCTCTTCGGATTACGGCGCCCTTACAAATGGCACGTACCGAGGCACGGCCCCGACCTATTCCGACGATGTCCCCGGAGCTCTCATCCGGGACGGCGTGGACGGCGAACTCCTCACAAAGCACAACGCGAAGTCGATTTCCTTCCCGGACACGACCGAACATTCATGGGTTTCCTACGGCAGCATCGACAACAATCCGTCCGACACGTACTATCTGCACACTTCAAGGGACGGCCAGTATCGCACGTCCGGCACAATCGAGTTCTGGATGAAGTCAAGCCAAACCGATGCCGATTCTGACACCGTCCTGCTGAGCTACTATACGCGCAGGATCGTCGACGACAATGTCACAGCCTACCAGTCGATCCTCATCTGGTTCAGTAACGCCCACAGACTTGCATTCTCGTTCAATGCAAGCGGTACTTGGAAGAGCGTCACTGCGACAAATGTGGATGTTCTGGACGGAAAGTGGCATCATGTTGCCTTCACGTTCAAACCGGCACCAACGGATTCTTCCAAGATGGTTGCGACAGGCTATATTGATTACGAACAGGCCGCTACGCTGACGTGCGACGGACAGTTGCTTCTTGAAAACAACGGGTATTTCGACTTGCGTTTTGCGGGGCAGCATGGAAACTCCTCCAGCAAGAAGAACTACGGCGGCCTGATCGACGAACTGCGCATCTCGGATTGCGCGCTCGAGCCGTCGCAGTTCCTGCGCGCGGAGAACGCGCCCGGGCTTATAATTATCTTCAAGTAACAATAGTATTCATTTGCATCCATGATTAAAATTTTTCCGCTTGTCGTCCTGGCGGCGACATGCTTCGCGGGCACTGACGAGCTTGATGTGCGCGTTCGGACGACTGCGGCGGGACCGCAGATACATGTGGACGGGAAACCCGTTCCGCCGCGCTTCTATTTCTACTGGGGCTACAATCGCCGCGCAAGGGCGGAACTCGGAACCGACTGGCGGAACTTTGACATTGAAGTGACGCCGGAACGCGACATGAAGGGCGCGTGGTTCCAGTTCGGCTTCGGCGAGATGCCCGCAGTCACGGAGATCAGGGACGTGCGGGTCGTCGATTCGTCCGGCTCCGACGTGATTCCCGCCGGGACGTTCGCCGACGAGTCCGCGTTTTCCGGCATTTGGAGCGTCACGCCCGCCACCGGGAAAACGAATGTCGTTTTTTCCGGCGGGGTGTTCAAGGCGAATCTCCGGGCTCCGGGGCCGCGTTTCCATCTGCGAAGCACACGGCTTGCGCTGGAAAGGGATGAGACGTATCACCTGCTCTTTCAGGCGAGGAGCGACGTGGAGCATTCCATCCGCGCCGAAGCATGGTGCGAACTCGCCGGAGGGGGCCAGGAGCAGATCGTCTCGCGTGAACAGGACATGAACATGGCGACGCTCCGCACCGTGGCCGACGCCGGCGTGGAACTGGTCGAAATCGGAATCGCGCACAGCTTTCTCGACAAGGCGCGGGAACGCGAACGCTGGACGGCTTTCGACGGGCCGGACAATTGGACAATCGCCGATGAGCAGGTGCGCCGCGCCATTGCGGCGCATCCGAACGGAAAGTTCGTCCTGCGCCTCATTGTCAATGCCCCGGATGCTGTTCTGGCAAGCAACCCCGACTGGTGCATGAAGTTCGAGGACGACGCGAACGTGAAGGGGCCGCGGATGGCGTCGCCGTCGTGCCGGCCCTACCGCGAAGCCGTCTGCGCCTATTTGAAGCGCGCCGTGAAACATTTTCGCGAGACGTTCCCCAATCATTACGCGGGCATCCATCCAAGCGGGCAGAATAGCGGCGAGTGGTTCTACGACAAAACATGGACAAAGTTAAGCGGCTATGACAAGCACACGCTCGCGGCGTGGCGCGAATGGCTTGCAGAGCGCGGCGAGCCGGGAGTGGCGACGGCCGAGGTTCCGACGCCGGAGGAGCGCAGGGCGAAGGATGACGGATCGGTCCTTCTTGATCCCGTCAAGCGCCGCCGCGTC
>JAZSLQ010000157.1:0-36624 GCA_045535455.1 Kiritimatiellia bacterium
ACCATCGCGTTCTCGTCGTCGAAGAGCTCCTGGGCGAGCGCCTTTGCGAGCTCCGTCTTGCCGCCGCCCGTAGGCCCGAGGAAGAGGAACGCGCCGACAGGGCGGTTGCGGTTCTTGATGCCGGCACGAGACCTGAGTACAGCGTCTGCAACAGCGTCGACCGCCTTGTCCTGGCCGATTACGCGCTCGTGCAAGATCGCGCCGAGACGCATAAGCTTCTCGCGCTCGCCCTCCACGAGTTTCGTTACCGGAATGCCGCTCCAACGCGAGACGACCTCGGCGATTTCGTCGGCCGTCACTTCCTCACGAAGAAGCGTCGCGCCTGACTTGGACTTTAATGCGTCCTCGTGTTCCTTGAGGCGCTTTTCGAGCGCGGGGATGTCGCCGTACTTCAGTCGCGCGGCCTCGTTGTAGTTGCCCTCCGTCTCGGCACGCTCGGCGCGCGACTTGAGTTCCTGCAACTGGGTGCGCACCTTGCGGACTTCCTCAAGGTCGGCCTTTTCACGCTTCCACTGCGCCGTCATCGCGTCGGATTTCTCCTTGAGCCCCTTGAGTTCCGACTGAAGTTCCTCGAGTCGCTTCTTGGAGTTCTCGTCCTTTTCCTTCTTTAGGGCGATCTCCTCGATCTCGAGGCGGCGGACGTGACGCGAAATCTCGTCGAGCTCCTGCGGGCACGAGTCCATCTCGGTGCGTATCCTCGCGCATGCCTCGTCGAGAAGGTCAATCGCCTTGTCGGGGAGGAAGCGGTCTTGGATATAGCGCGAAGAGAGGACGACCGAGCTTACGAGCGCTTCGTCTCGTATGTGGACGTTGTGGTATTTCTCGAAGCGCTCCTTTATGCCGCGCAGGATCGAAATCGCGTCCTCTTCGTCTGGCGCAGCGACTTGCACCGGCTGGAAGCGCCGCTCAAGCGCCTTGTCGGACTCCATGTACTTGCGGTATTCGTCGAGCGTAGTCGCGCCGACGCAGTGAAGTTCGCCGCGAGCGAGAAGGGGCTTTAGCATGTTGCCGGCGTCGGACGAGCCCTCGGTCTTGCCTGCGCCGACGATGGTGTGGATTTCGTCGATAAAGAGGATGATCTTTCCTTCAGATTCCTTTATCTTCTTTAATACGGCCTTTAATCGCTCCTCGAACTGGCCTCGGTACATTGCGCCCGCCATAAGGGCCGTCATGTCGAGGGCGAAGACCGTGCGGTCCTTTAGCCCCTCGGGAACGTCGCCCCTTACGATTCGCTGCGCGAGCCCCTCGACGATGGCGGTCTTGCCAACGCCTGGTTCGCCGATGAGTACGGGATTGTTCTTTGTCTTGCGCGAAAGTATGCGGATGACGTCGCGAATTTCCGTGTCGCGGCCGATGACAGGATCGAGCTTGCCAGTCCGCGCGAGCGCAGTCAAGTCGGAGCCGTACTTCTCAAGGCACTTCTCGTTGTCTTCTGCTGGTTCAAAATTTGCATTCATGGTCTTGTCTCCTTTTTCCTTGTGTTCAGTAGGAGCAACTTTGATGCCAACAAGAAAATAAGCAGGACACCCGAAAGAAATAGCGACATTTTGTCACAGGTGCGACATGTTTGTGCCGATGTCTATTTAGAGGGTCGAGCCAACATTGGGCAGGGCGGTCAGGAATATGGTAAAATATCCAAAAGTTTCGGTGGATGATATGAGAATACTATTTCTTAGCGATATACATGGTGTGCCGGCGGCGCTTGATGCGGCGCTGGCGGCTGGCGATGCACTTGGCTACGACAAGATCGCGCTTTTGGGCGATTTGCTGTACCACGGACCGAGGAACGGCGTTCCGAATTTCTACGATCCCGTTAAGGTCGCGGAGATGCTCAACGCGCACAAGGACGAAATCGTCGCGGTGCGCGGCAATTGCGACGCGGAAGTAGATCAGATGATGGTCAAGTTCCCGATCACCGCTGACTACCAGGTGCTTGACGCGGGGAACAAGAAGTTCTTCCTCACGCACGGCCACTTGTGGAACGAATGGAAGCTCCCCCCGATAGGAATCGCAGACGTTCTCGTTCATGGCCACACACATGTTCCCGAACTCAAGACGCTCGAGTGCGGGATGACGATCTTCAATCCCGGGTCGGTGTCGCTCCCGAAAGGCAGCTCGTCGCGTTCGTTCGGCTACTATGACGGGGAGAACCTCAAGCACTATGTCATTTGACGCAGTGATACTTGCAAACGGCGACTTCCCTAAGAAGGGTGGCGCCGCGTGGAAAATTCTCGCGGGCGCAAGGCGCGTTGTCGCGTGCGACGGCGCGGCGGATGTTTACTGCCGGCGCTTTGGCAAGTCTCCTTTCGCGGTCGTTGGCGATATGGATTCCGTCGGCCATCACCCCGAGGGTTCTGAAATCGTGACAGTTCCCGACCAGTCGACGAACGATCTCTCGAAGGCCGTCGGCTGGTGCCGCGCGAAGGGCTTCAAGAAGCTTGTCGTAGTCGGTGCGATGGGAAAGCGCGAAGACCATCTTCTTGGCAACGTCTTCCGCGCGCTCGACCTCGGCGTCGAGATCGTGACAGAGTTTGGTCGCTTCGTCCCTGTCGTCGGCAAGGCGTCGTTCCGCGTCTCGAAGGGAACACCAGTAAGCGTGTTCGCCGTCGATCCCGCGACGCGTATGACTTCCACCGGGCTTGAGTGGCATCTTAATGGCGTGAAGTTCAAGAACCTCTACTGCGCGACCTTGAACCGCGCAAGCGCCGCGCGCGTCACGCTCACCGCGACCAAACCTGTCCTCGTTTACATTGGCTCATGAAAATCGTACTTGCAAGTGGCAGCCCCCGGCGGGCGAAAATACTAAAGGATCTCGGCGTCGATTTCGAGGTCGTCAAGACGGATGCGCCTGAAGTCTCCTATCCCGCAGACCCTGAGCGGACTGTGCGCGAGAATGCGCTTGCGAAGGGCGCGGCGCTTCTTGGACGCAAGGGCGTCTTGAGCGCCGACACAATCGTGTGGTTCTCTGATCGCATCTACGGCAAGCCGCGCGATCTCGAAGAGGCGAAGGAGTTTCTGCGAGAGCTCGCGGGCAAAGTCCACACAGTCTTTACAGGAGTCGCTTTCGACGGTGAAGTGAAGGTCGTCCGCAGCGACGTAAAGTTCCGCGAACTTCCCGAGGCGACGATAGAGGAGTATGTCGCGCGCGTGAGGCCGACCGACCGCGCGGGCGCGTACGACATAGACGAGTCTGGCGACTTGATCGTCGAGTCGTACTCTGGCAGCTACGAGAACATAATGGGGCTCCCCGTCGAGCCGCTCAAGGAATGGGGGATCGCATGGAGGCAGTGGTAGTTCTTTCTGGCGGGCAAGATTCCGCGACGGCGCTCGCGATGGCCGTGAAGAAACATGGCGCTGAAAACGTCGCGGCAATTACCTACGCCTATGGCCAGCGCCATGCACTCGAGACGAAGTTCGCGCGCCGTCTCGCCAAGGGAATATTCAAGATCGCCTCGTGGAAGCGCGTGCCGCTTTCGTTCTATTCCTCGATCACCGACAACGCGCTTCTCTCGAAGGGCGTCGCAATCGAAAAGAAAAAGGGCGCGAAATGCCCCAACACAGTCGTGGAAGGGCGAAACGCCGTCTTTTTAACGCTTGCGTCCGTCTGGGCGAAGTCGCTTGGCGCGAAAGAGGTGTGGACTGGCGTTTCGGAGGCGGACTTCTCGGGCTATCCCGACTGCCGCGCGGCGTTTATTCGTGCACACGAGAAGGCGACGCGCCTTGCGCTCGACTGGCCGGTCAAGTTCGTGACGCCGTTCATCCACAAGACGAAGGCGGATGAGTGGGCGCTTGCGGCGAAGCTCGGCATCTTAGACATCATTGAAAACGACACCCTTACCTGCTACAACGGCATCCCTGGTCGTGGTTGCGGCAAATGCCCTGCCTGTTGTCTCCGCGCACGCGGCTACGCGGAGTTCCGCCGACGGTAGATCGCCGCTGAGTAGCTGACGCGGCGGAAGTGCTGCGGAGAAGGGCGGAATGTGGTATAATGTCGCGCATAGAGGAATAGACAGATGGAACGAGCGACGAAGAAGATATCGATCGAGTATCGCGTGCCGTATGCCGACACGGACATGATGGGCGTAGTTTACTATGGCAACTACCTGACTATGTTCGAGCGTGCGCGCAACGAGTTGATGCGTGCGTGCGGCTACACCTACAAGGAGTGCGAGGCCGAGGGATGGGGGCTTCCAGTGACGCATGCGGAGTGTGACTACCGCGGGAGTGCGCATTACGACGATCTGCTCGAGATTTCCGCGTGGGTCCAGTCGCAGAAGGGCGTTCGTATCGAGATTGCCTGCGAAATCAGGCGGAAAGGCGAGGACAAGGTTCTTGTGAGCGGCTTCACGCGTCACGCTTTCGTCGATCTCGCCACTTTTCGGCCCTGTCCGCCTCCGGAGCGTTTCCTCAGCGCTATTGACAGGTAGAGCCGAAAACTGATATACTATTCCCAGTTTGGTTCAAACCATAGGTGGGTTGGCCGAGCGGTTAGGTAGCGGACTGCAAATCCGCTTACAGCGGTTCAACTCCGCTACCCACCTCCAACTTTTCTGATGATGAACAAGAAAAGCGCAGATGTCTTGGCGGCGGTCTTGACCGCCGTCGCCTGGTTTTGGACAGCGTTTGAGTGCGACACGATCGGAATTGACGTGTTTGACATGATCCTCATGAAGGAGCGCACAGGCGGGCTTTTCGTCTGGATTCTCGCTGCCGTCCTTACAGTCCTTACCTTTCTCTGGATGCGCCCCCACCTCATTACTCGTGCCATAATGGGCATCTTCATGCTCCTGCCGGCGACGGTGTTCCGCTTCACGCGGCTGATGGTGCCCGAGAGCGGCTTCGCGCCGGTCCATCTGCTCGTCGTTCTCATGTACATCCTTGCCGTGATCGGCATGTACGGGATGTTCTATCCGTGGAAGATCGAGAAGATTTTCGGCATCGGCGACGGGAAGGAACATAAGCCGGGCGGGGAGGACGAGGGGGATTCTTGAGCCTGCTCTGGACAATCCTCCCACCACTCCTCGGTGGTCTCGGGCTTTTCCTGCTCGGGATGAAGCACCTGTCCGAGGGCCTTCAGGCGACGGCCGGCGGGGGATTGCGCAGATTCATGGCGAAGGCGACGAGCCACCGCATCGTCGGCGTGGGCTCGGGCATCATCTCCACGATGATCGTCCAGTCGTCTTCGATAATCACAGTGATGCTCGTCGGCTTCGTGTCGACCGCCCTCATGACTCTCCCGCAGGCGTTCGCTGTCTTGATCGGTGCCAACATCGGCACGACGGCGACTGTGTGGATCATCGCCTACGCGCCCGATCCCCAGCTTCTCGGCTTCATCGGCCTCGCCTTTGGCGGAGTCCTGTACTTCTTCCTGCGCGGCGAGCGCGTCCACAACCTGGGGCTCACGGTGATAGGCCTCGGCCTCGTCTTCCTCGGGCTCTACATAATGTCGAAGGGCGTCTCGCCGATCCGCGAGAACCCCGAGGTGTCCGCGATTTTCACGCGCATGAGCGCCGAGCACATGTCGGGCGTCTTTCTCATCGCCCTCTGCGCGATGCTCCTCACGGCCGTCATACAGTCGTCCGCCGCGACGATTGCGATCGCGATGGCGTTGGCGACGCAGGGCCTCATCTCCTACGAAGTCGCGATAGCCGTCCTCTTCGGCGCGAACGTCGGCACGACGGCGACGGGCTGGATCGCCGCGATCGGCGGCACTGCCGACGCAAAGCGCACGGCGCTTTCCCACACGCTGTCGAACCTGCTCGGCTCCATCGCGCTTATCTGGTTCTTCCCGCTCTTCGTGAAGCTGGGGCAGTCCCTGTTCCCGAAATGGGGCGTCGCTGAGACTGTCATCGTTTCGGGCCACGAGGTGAAGGCGTTCACCCACATGATGGCGCCGATCGCCGTCACAGACACGATCTTCGCCATCTGCCGCGGAATAATCTTCTTCCCGTTCGTGAAGCCGTTCTGCCGCCTCGTCGAGCGCATCGTGCCGCAGCCCGTGGACGAGAAGCCGCATCTTTCGGCGCTTCACTTCGGCGTGCGGCTCTCGCCCGTCATCGCATGCGACCAGGCGCTGATGGAGGTGGACTTCATGAAGCAGTCCAACCTCGAGCTCCTCGACTGTTCGCGCAAGGTCATCTCCGGCGCGACCGAAGACGACGACGGCCCAGAGCGGCACATCGTCCACCGCGAGGACATTCTCGACAACGTCCAGAAGGAGGTCACCGAGTTCCTTGGAAGCATCATGTCGAAGCGCCTCGCGCGCGACGTCGCGGAGAGGGCGCAGCGGCTCCTTAGGCTCACGGACGAGCTGGAGTCGGTCTCCGACGAGTGCGCGACGGTTCTAAAAGTCGTGAAGCGCCTCCGCAAGCAGGGGCAGAGGATGTCCGAGCAGTCCGTCGCTCTTCTTCTCGACGTTCACGACAAGGTGGCGTCGTTCGCGGCGGACGTGACGCCGCTCATCCGCTCGCCGCGCGTTCCATTCGACCTCGAATCCCTGCAGAAGCGCTCGTCCGAGCTCCACGCCTTCATCCGCGAGTGCCGCCGCATCCAGCTCGGCCGCGTCGGACCCGAGGATCCCGGCTCGTCCGTGCGTGTTCTCGGAGAACTCGACATCATCAACGCCTACGAGCGCATCCGCGCCTACTACCTCAACTGCGCCGAGACCCTCGCAGGCGGCAAGCGCTAAGACAGCCAAAAGCCCGATTGCATCCGCCCATGGGTTTTTGGTATACTATATAGCTCCGCGCCCAAAGACGGGGCGGACGCGGCTGAAAACCGCGAACACCAACAAACTAAAGCAAAGAACAAATGGCAATCAGAAAGCCGACTCCCAAGGGAGAAAAGTCCGCCGCGATGGCGGAGCTTCTCGCCCAGGCAGGGCAGGAGTCGAAGTTCAAGAACGGCAGCCTCGTAGAAGGCACCGTCAGCGCAATCAAGGGCGACGAAGTCTTTATCGACATCGGCTACAAGTCCGAGGGGTCGATCGACATCTCCGAATTCGGCGAAGGCGCCGAAGTCAAGCCCGGCGACAAGGTAACCGTAATGCTCCGCGAGCTCGAGAACGACAAGACCGGCATGGTCGTCCTCTCCAAGCGCGCCGCGGACGAGAAGATCCGCTGGGAGAAGATCCTCGAGCGCTATGTCGAAGGGTGCGTCGTCACCGGTACGATCAAGAGCGCGGTCAGGGGCGGTCTCCTCGTCCAGATCGACGACGTGGAGGCGTTCCTCCCCGGCAGCCAGATCGAAGTCGCTCCCGTCAAGGACCTCGAGCCCTACGTCGGGCAGACCTACGACTTCAAGGTCATCAAGATTTCCAACGAAAGGCGCAACCTCATCGTTTCTCGCCGTGAGCTCATCGAGGGCGTCCAGGCCGAGAAGAAGGCCGAGCTCCTCGCCTCGCTCCAGAAGGGCGAGATTCGCAAGGGCCGCGTGAAGAACATCACCGACTTCGGCGCGTTCGTCTCCATCGAGGACGCGATCGACGGTCTCCTCCACATCACCGACATGAGCTGGGCGCGCATCAAGCACCCGAGCGAGATCATCAAGGTCGGCCAGGAGCTCGACGTCATGGTGCTCGACGTCGACCGCGAGCGCGAGCGCGTTTCGCTCGGCCTCAAGCAGACCATGCCCAATCCTTGGGACGCCATTCAGGACCAGTTCCCGGTCGGCGCGCGCGTGCAGGGCAAGGTCGTCAACCTCGCCGCCTACGGTGCGTTCGTCGAGATCGCCCCCGGCATCGAGGGCCTCGTCCACATCTCCGAGTTCAGTTGGACCAAGCGCGTCGCCCGCGCGAGCGATATGCTCAACATCGGCGACGAAGTCCAGGTCGTCGTCCTCTCGATCGACGTCGAGAACCAGAAGATCGCCCTCGGCATCCGCCAGACACAGGCGAACCCCTGGGACACGGTTCAGGACCGTTTCCCGGTCGGCTCGAAGGTCAAGGGCAAGGTCCGCAACTTCACGGCGTACGGCGCGTTCGTCGAGCTCGAAGAGGGCATCGACGGCATGATCCACGTCAGCGACATGAGCTGGACCCGCAAGATCAACCATCCGTCGGAGTGCCTCCAGAAGGGCCAGGAAGTCGAGGCGGTCGTTCTCGACGTCAACCCGAAGGAGCAGCGCATCTCTCTCGGCCTCAAGCAGGCCCAGACCGATCCGTGGACGGAAATCGCCACCAAGTACCCGGTCGGCATGGTCGTCAAGGGCAAGGTCTCCAAGGTCGCCTCGTTCGGCGCGTTCGTCGAGCTCGAGGACGGCGTTGACGGTCTCGTCCACATCTCCCAGATCTCCGACCAGCGCGTCGAGAAGGTCAAGGACGCTCTCGACGTCGGCCAGGAGGTCGAGGCCAGGGTCGTCAAGGTTGACCGCGCAGAGCGCCGCATCGGCCTCTCCATCCGCGCGATGTCGATGACCGAGGACGAAATCAAGGCCCTCGAGGCAGAGGCAGCAGGCGAAACGCCCGCGTCCACCTCCACGAAGACGGCCGGCAGCGAGTCGCTCGGCGGCCTTTCCGCCGCGTTCGACAACGCCTTCGCCAACGTCGAGTGGCAGCCCGGCGAGTCCAACTAATCCCCAGACGAAAGGAACACGAAAATGTCAAGAGTCTGTGAAATCTGCGGCAAGGGGCCTTCGGTCGGCAATGTCGTCGTCCGCAAGGGTTCGCCGAAGTACAAGGGCGGCATCGGTCTCCACACGACCGGCATCACGAAGCGTCGCTTCCTCCCGAACCTCCAGACCGTCCGCGCGACGGATGGCAAGGGCAACACGAAGCGCATGACCGTCTGTGCCCGCTGCATCAAGGCCGGCAAGGTCGTCAAGGCGACCAAGGCTGCGAAGAAGAAATAATTCAAACTGAAATATAACAAACAACAACAAAAGGAACAAACAAAATGGCTATCAAGATTGGTATCAACGGCTTCGGCCGCATCGGCCGCATGGTTTTCCGCGCGGCAGTCGAGAACTTCAGCGACGTCGAGATCGTCGGCATCAACGACCTCCTCGCTCCTGGCTACCTCGCGTACATGCTCAAGTACGACTCGGTCCACGGCACGTTCCAGAAGGAAATCAAGGTCGAGGGCAACACGATGATCGTCGACGGCAAGAAGATCCGCCTCACCGCGGAGAAGGACCCGACCCAGCTCAAGTGGGACGAGGTCGGCGCCGAGATCGTCGTCGAGTCCACCGGTCTCTTCCTCACGGACGAGAAGGCCCGCATGCACATCCAGGCCGGTGCCAAGAAGGTCATCATGAGCGCTCCCTCCAAGGATGCGACCCCGATGTTCGTCTATGGCGTCAACCACACCACCTACGCCGGCCAGGACATCATCTCCAACGCCAGCTGCACGACGACCTGCCTCCCGCCGATCTCGAAGGTCCTCAACGACACCTTCGGCATCAAGCGCGGCCTCATGACGACGATCCACGCCGCCACGGCGACGCAGAAGACCGTCGACGGCCCGTCCAAGAAGGACTGGCGCGGCGGCCGCGGCATCCTCGAGAACATGATCCCGTCCTCGACGGGCGCGGCGAAGGCCGTCGGCAAGGTTCTCCCGGCGCTCAACGGCAAGCTCACGGGCATGTCCGTCCGCGTTCCCACGTCCGACGTCTCGTTCGTCGACCTCACGGCCGAGCTCGAGAAGCCCGCGACGTACGAGGAAATCTGCGCGGCGATGAAGAAGGCCAGCGAGACCGATATCGCCGCCGGCGGTCTCAAGGGCGTCCTCGGCTACACCGACGAGGCCGTCGTCTCCACCGACTTCCGCAACGAGTCCAAGACCTCCGTCTTCGACGTCAAGGCCGGCATCCAGCTCGACCCGACGTTCGTCAAGGTCTGCGCTTGGTACGACAACGAGTGGGGCTACTCGAACAAGGTCGTCGAGATGGCTCGCGTCATAGCGAAGTAACGCTTCTCGCGACAATGCAAAAAGAGGCCGCGGCGCATCTGCCGCGGCCTCTTTCGTTTTTGCGGGTTTTGACTGTGTGGTCCCCCTATGCCCGCCCGTTTTTGGTATAATATGCAGACATGAAGCAGTTGTTGTCATTTGCGCTTGTCATTGCTCTGTCGGCCGGGGCCGAGGCGTCGTGGTATTGGCCGTTTTCCTCTGACGAAGAGCCAAAGCCGCCGCGTGTCTCCGAGCTGATGGAGCCGGCGTCCGTGATGATCGACGAGGCCTACGACCTTGCGGACGAAGGCAAGACGTCGGAGGCCGTCGAGAAATACCGCGCGGCGCTTGTGGAGCTTGACCGCATTGAGGCGGAAAACCCCGATCGCGTCAAGGAACCGGAATTCAACACGCTCAAGAACAAGCGTGCGACAGTCATGGCCGCAATTGACTCGCTTCTTCTTTCCGAAGCGCAGAACAACGCGAGGGCGATAGCTATCTCCGACACTACCGAGCTCCAGAAGAAGTATGACGCCAAGCACGGCAGGGCGCCAAGGCAGGAAGAGGCAGTCGACGTCAAGCCCGAGACAGAAACGCCGATTGAGGCGGTCGAGGTGACGAGCGAGCCTGAGCCAGGGGCAACGACCGAGGTGACCGAGGTTGCGAGCGAGCCCGAGCCCCCTGCTGCGAAGCCAGGGCAAACGGTGGTTTTGCAGAGGCCGAAGTCGAAGATGGCGATTGCGATTGAGGATCTCGCGAAGCGCGACTTCGCGGCCGTCGAACTCATGGTCAAGGAGATTCTCGAAGAGAGGCCGAACGACGCAGCGGCGTTGAACCTCAAGGCCGCGGCCGAGATGGCGCAGGGCGACGCGAAGGCCGCCGAGAAGACGCTCGATCAGGCGATAATGTCGAATCCGCGCGGCTACCATGCCTACTACAACATGGCGCGGCTCATGGCTGGGCTAAAGGGCAATAGGTCCGGCGCGAAGCGCTACTACGAGGCGGGGAGGTCTCTTGGCGGACCTGTCGACGCGAAGCTGGAGGAGCTTCTGAAATGATTGCGCTTGCAGCCGCCTTGCTGATTTCGACTAATGCGCCCGCGGCCGAGGTCGTAGCGAACTGCCGTTCGATGATTCCGGCAGACGCAGAACTCAAGGGGCGCATCGTTCTTAGGAGCCGCAGGGGAATCGTCCAGGCCGAATACGGCTATGACCTCGTCAGGAAGGCGGGCGCGACCGACCTCAAGCTCACTAAGGACGAAAAGGACGTCGAATTCGAGAAGTCGGGGCAGATCCTCGGCACCGACGTAACGTGGAGCGACCTTACGCTCGACTACCTCTGGTGGGAAGATGTCTCCTTTGACGCCGAGCGAGAGGGCGAGACTGTCCACGGCCAGGTCTGCACCGTGATCGTGATGAAGAAGGGCGATAGGCAGGTGCGCGTCTGGGTCGACCGCAAGACGGGCGCTCTTATGCAGGCCGAGGAAATGAAGGACGGCAAGGCCGTGCGCCGGCTCTGGGGGACGCGGCTCAAGAAGTTTGGGGAACGCTGGATGGCCAACGTGATGGAAGTGGAAACCATCGGGTCTGGCCACCGCACAAAAATAACAGTCGAAGAACTAAAAGTGGAGGAAACAAAATGAAAACCATAAAAGTCATCGGAAAAATCCTGCTGTGGGTGCTCGCCATCGTCGTGGTGCTGTTGCTTGCGCTGCCGCTTTGGATCGGGCCTGTCGCGAAGGGAGTCGCGAATACCGTCGTGCCTTGCATAACCGGAACGGGCTTCCATCTCGGTGAATTCGGCTTCAATCCCTATACCGGCACTCTCCACGTCGGCGACATGCAGCTCGCGAACCCGACGAACTTCTCCGAGAAGAACGCGGTGGACCTCAAGGCCTTTGACGCCGACTTTGCGATGACTTCGCTCTTCTCCGGCAAGAAGTACCGTGTCGAGTTCGCGGAGGTCAACGGAGTGTTCATTCACATAGACGTTCCCAAGGCCGACAACTTCCTCAAGATAGCAGAAAACGCGATGGGCGGCAAGGAAGAGGCGGAAAAGGAAACGACCGAACCCGAGCAGACCGAGGAGAAGCCGTCCAAGGGCGTGCAGATAGACCGCGTCACCCTCAGGGGCGTGACGATAAAGTACGGACTTCCCGTTGACGTTCCCATGGACATCGAGCTTACTGGCATCGGTGCAGACTCTGAATACGGCGCGGCGTTTATGGACGTCTGGGTCGCCATAAGGGACAAGGTGCTGTCCGCCGCCAATTCCGTCGGTGGCGCGCTCGGCGACTTGGGCAAGGGCGCGGCTAGTGCCCTGAAGGACGCCGGTGGCGCCGCGGCAGGCACCCTGAAGGATGCTGGTGGCGCTACGGCAGACGCTCTCAAGAACGCCGGCGGTGCTACAGCGGACACCCTCAAGGATGCTGGTGGCGCTACGGCAGACGCTCTCAAGAACTCCGGTGGTGCCGCGGCTGATGCCCTCAAGGACGCGGGTGAAGGGCTTAAGGGCCTGTTCAAGAAGAAATAATTTTACAAAGGCAAAACAATTCGCATTACGACGAAAAGACAGGAAATGGAAAAGAAGACACTGAAGAGGAAAGACCGCCGCGTTGAGATGTCGGTCGAAGGGCTCAAGGACGATTTCGCGTGGCACCTCAGGTACTCGCTTGCAAAGGGCGACACGCGTGCGACTGAGCGCGACGAATACACCGCCTTTGCAATGGCCGTTCGCGACCGGCTCGTCGAACGCTGGATTTCGACTCAGGAGGAGTATGCACGGCAGAACACGAAGCGCGTCTATTACATGTCGCTTGAGTTCCTCATTGGCCGCCTTCTCGGCAACAACGTCATCAACCTCAAGGCCGACCAGCTCTGCCGCGAGGCGCTCAAGGAATACGGCATCGACTGGAACAGTTTGAGGGACTACGAGTCCGACGCAGGGCTTGGCAATGGCGGCCTTGGCCGTCTCGCGGCGTGCTACATCGACTCGATGTCTACCCTGAACCTCGCGGGCATGGGCTACGGTCTTCGCTACGACTACGGCATTTTCCGCCAGAAGATCGTGAACGGCAGCCAGGTCGAAGAGCCGGACCACTGGCTCAAGGACGGCTATCCATGGGAGATGGCGCGTCCCGAATACGCCCAGCACGTCCACTTCGGCGGCCACGTCGAATGCCGTTCCGAAGGCGGAAGGCAGCAGTGGTACTGGGTTCCTGCAGAGACGGTGCAGGGCGTTCCGTACGACCTCCCGATCGTCGGCTACGACAAGGCTGTCAACTCGCTCCGGCTCTGGAGCGCGAAGGCCGTGGACGACTTCGACCTCGCCGACTTCGACAAGGGCTCCTACGTCGAGGCCGTCGAGCAGAAGGTGCTTGCCGAGAACCTCACCAAGGTCCTCTACCCGAACGACAACACGACGCAGGGCAAGGAACTTCGGCTCAGGCAGCAGTATTTCTTCGTCGCCTGCTCGCTTCGCGACATCCTCAGGCGTTTCCGCCAGACGAACGACAGCTGGGACGCGCTTCCCGACAAGGTGTTCATCCAGCTGAACGACACGCACCCGACGCTCGTCGTGCCGGAGCTGATGCGCATCCTCATCGACCTCGAGGGGCTCGACTGGGACAAGGCGTGGGACCTGACTCGCCGCTCCACCGGCTACACGAACCACACGATTATGCAGGAGGCGCTTGAGAAGTGGCCTGTTCCGGTGATGGATCGCTTTCTCCCCCGCCACCTCCAGATCATCTACGAGATCAACGGCCGCTTCCTCCAGGAGATCAGCTCGCTCTATCCAGGCGACATCAAGAAGCTCCAGCGGATGTCGCTCATCGACGAGAATGGCGAGCGCTACGTCAGGATGGCGAACCTCTGCGTCGTCGGCACGTCTTCCGTGAACGGCGTCGCCGAGCTCCACACCGAAATCCTTAAGTCCACGCTTTTCAAGGACTTCTACAAGCTCTGGCCCGAGAAGTTCCACAACGTCACGAACGGCATCACGCCGCGCCGCTGGCTTCTCAAGGCCAACCCGTCGCTTTCGCAGCTCATCACCGAGTCGATCGGCGACAGCTGGATCACGCGGCTTGACGACCTCAAGAAGCTCGAGAAGTTCTCTGGCGACGCGAACTTCCTCGCGGCGATGGCGAAGATCAAGCGCAGCAACAAGGGCCAGCTCGCCAACTGGACGAAGAAGAACCTCGACATCGAGCTGAACCCAGACGCCATCTTCGACGTCCAGGTGAAGCGCCTCCACGAGTACAAGCGCCAGCTCATGCTCGCGATCTACATCGTGATGTTCTACAACCGTCTCCTCAACGACCCGAAGTACGATCCCGTGCCGCGCCAGTTCATCTTCGCGGCGAAGGCGGCCCCTGGGTACTACATGGCGAAGCTCATCATCCGCTTCATCCACGGCATCGCCGGCGTCGTCAACTCCAACCCGAAGACGAGGGGCAAGCTCTCCGTCGCGTTCCTCCCCGACTACCGCGTCTCGCTCGCCGAGAAGATCATGCCGGCCTCCGAGGTCTCCGAGCAGATTTCGCTCGCGGGCATGGAGGCGTCGGGCACTGGCAACATGAAGTTCATGATGAACGGTGCGCTGACAGTGGGCACCTACGACGGCGCCAACGTCGAGATCCACCGCGAGGTCGGCGACGAGAACATGTTCCTCTTCGGCCTCAGGACCGAGGACGTGGCGAAACTCCGCCCGACATACGTTTCGAAGGACTGGTACGCGAAGGACCCCGAGATCAAGCAGGCGCTCGACATGATCAAGTCGAACGTGTTCTCGCTTCTCGAGCCGGGTCTCTTCGAGCCGATCCTCCGCTCGCTCCTCGACTACAACGACTACTACATGCTTCTCGCGGACCTCAGGAGCTACAGCGAGGCGCAGGACCGCGTCGACGCCGCATATCGCGATGCGAAGAAGTGGAACCGCATGTCGCTCGTCAACGTCGCGCGTTCGGGTTTCTTCTCGTCCGACCGCTCCGTCATGGAGTACGCTCGCGACATCTGGCACGTAAGCCCCGTCAAGCTCTGACGGCAACTGGGAGTATGATATAATACCCCAAGCACAAGAAAGGCAAAAATGAACGACATCACTTTTGAACAGGCATGGAACTACGGAGGCCCGCTCATGTGGGTTCTCGCGCTCTTCTCCGTGTGGGCGCTCGCGCTCATGATCTACCTCTGGTATTCGCAGCGAGCGGGAGTCGTCGTCGCTGACGCGGTTTCGCGCATCTGCGCGTCAAAGGACCCCGAGTCCGAGGGAGGGCGCGTCGCCGATCGGCTCATGTCGCAGGTCGAGTGGCTGGCCGACCTCGGCGCGATTGCGCCGCTCGTCGGGCTTCTCGGCACCGTGCTCGGCATGTTCCAGGCGTTCGGGGGAATTGCCTCCGACGTCTCTGCCGGCGCAAAGCCGATGGTGCTCGCCCAGGGCGTGTCGCAGGCGATCGTTACGACGATCTTCGGCCTCGTGGTGGCGATTCCGTCGCTTCTCGCCTACGCGTTTTTCCGCCGCCGCGCCCAGCGCCGCGTAGCGGAGATCGAAGAGCGGGTCGTAGAGCACTTCGCCTCTCCAGTTGTCTGACGTCGCCCACAAGGAGAGGTCTGGAATGAAGTTCAAGAAGAGAAGCCAGTCAAAGGCGACGGCGTTCGCGCTGACGTCGATGCTCGACGTCATCTTCCTGCTGCTCTGCTTCTTCGTGACGGTCAGCGTGTTCTCGCAGTGGGAGAGCGAGATTTCGATCAAGCTTCCAAACGCGAAGACGGCCGAGACGCCCGAGCGCCTCCCCGGCGAGATCATCGTCAATCTCGCGAAGGACGGCAAGATTACCGTGAACTCCGCGGCCCTCTCGCTCGGGGACCTCGGTGCACGGCTCGCAAAGGTCGCGAAGTTCTATCCGGGCCAGCCGGTGATAATCCGCGCCGACAAGGAAGTCTGCTACGAGGCCCTTGTCGAGCTGATCGACACCTGCCGCGCCGCCGGGATCTGGAATTTCTCGCTCGCCACCGACAATTCGGAAGGGAAGGAATGACGCTTTCCGCTTTTCTCCTCGCAGCGATCACGGTCCTTCCGGCCGATCGCCTTGCGATGGCCGACCGGCTCTTCAACCGCGGCGAATATGCTGCGGCGAGGACCGAGTACGCCGCGCTTGGTGGGGAAAAGTCCATTCCGGCAGAAGAGCTCCTGTATCGTCTCGCCGAGTGCGACAGGGCCATGGGCAAGTCCGCGGAAGCACGGCGCGAGTACGGCGAACTGATCAATAAGTTCCCGACCTCTCCCCGCGCCGACCGCTCGCGGCTGATGCGCGCGCTCGCGGGAACGCCTGAAGAGCGCACCTCTGAACTAAAGGTGCTTGACTCCGACCGCGTTGCGGCGGACATCCGCGCCGCGGCGCTCTACTACCTCGGCTCCGCCGCGAACGACCCCGAGATGCTTGCGCGCTCGGTCCGTCTTGATCCTAAGGGCAAGTACGCGCCCTACGCCGATTTCCACCGCGCGGCGATTCTCGTGAAGTCGCCCGACGCGGCAGTGCGCCGCAAGGCGGTAGAGCTCCTTCTCGGAATCGCCTTTGGCAAGGAGTCTAAGTTTTCCGAAGACGCGCTCTATCTCGCGGCTGTCCAGAGCTACAACGAGAAGAAGTACGGCGAGGCGGCGAGCGTCTTTGGCCGCTATCTGAAGCGCTATCCCGAGGGCAAGCATGCCTCTGACGTCCGTACGATGACGGCATGGAGCAACTATCTCGGCGGGAAGTACGCCGACTGCGTGGCACTTTGCGGGGATGGCTCGATTGACGACTTCGCGTATTTGCTCGGCGCGTGTGCCTACGCGACGGGCGACAACGCGTCGGCCATGCGTCATTTCAAGTCGTATCTCGACAACTTCCCTCAGGGGCGGTTTCGCGCTAACGCGGAGCTCCCCCTTGCCCGCATGGGCTTCGACACGGCGTCGTCTGGCGGCAACCAGTCCGGCGTCATAGAGAACGCGAAGAGGGCCTATGCGCTTTCTGGGCTTTCGTGCGATTCTCTGCGGCTCGCCTGGGCCTACGAGTCTGCAGGCAAGACGGCCGAGGCCGAGGCGCAGTACACGAAAACGGCATCTAAGTTTCCAGGGACAGACGACGCGGCGGAGGCGCTTTACCGCAAGGCGATGATCGCGGCGCGTGCAAGGAAATGGTCTGCCTGCGAACTTGCGCTTGCCGAGGCCCTTGCGTCGGGCCGCAACCAGAAGCGCCGCGCGGAATCGCTCTACTGGCGCGGTGTCGCGGCCGTGCAGCTTGAACACGAGCAGGAGGGCGCGGCGTTTCTCAAGGATGCGCTTTCCGCCGGACTTCCGCTTGACGAGGCGCGCGAGGCGCGGATGATGCTCGCCGACTTCGCCTGGCGCTCGGGGAATGTGGACGAGGCAAAAGCGGAGTACGCGAAGCTCGTCCGCGAGGGTGCGACGGAACGCATGTCCGCCGCCAAAACGCTTTCTGTAGGCAAGCTTCTTGGCGGAGACGAGGCGATGATTTGCGCGAAGCAGCTTGTCGCGAGCGATTCCGCCGAATGGCGGCAGGCGGGCTATGTCCTCATGGGGACGGTCGAGGAGAAGGCGGAGAATTTCACGAAGGCCGTCGAGTCGTATAGAAAGGCAATGGCCGAAGACGCCTGCATCGCCGATCTCTCGCCTGCAGCGCTATCGCTCGGCAAGCTCGAATCGAGGGCGGGCGAATACGACAAGGCGGACGCGTCGCTGCGCCGTGCCGTTGAGCTCAACGCCGACTCCCCGCGTGCCCGCGCCGAGGCGTATGTCGCGCTCGCGAAGAACTCCGCGGCGAGGGGCGATGTCGAGACGGCGAGGAAGTATGCTACCGTAGTGACTGCGCTCTTCGCTGACGAGCAACTTTGCGCCGAGGCGAAGAAGATACTTGACGAACATTCGGGGGCGGCGAAATGACGAAGGTTGGACGCGAGAATCTTCTTGTGGCGGCGATCGTCTTCTCGGTTGCCGCGCATATCGCGCTAATGGTCGGTATTCGCAGCCAGGTAATGACCCATGTCGACCGCACGGGGCTCCATTCTCAGCACCGCGAGCCAATGCGCGTCAGCGACTACGAAGAGATCGAAGACCCCGTGCGCATAGAGCGCATCAAGGACATAATGTCAGCGAAGGAAGCGCCCGAGGCCGAGGCGAACGAGCCCGTGGGCCCCGCGACGGATCAGATACCAGACAGCTCCAAGCAGCACTGGGAAGGCGATGTGCCCGCGCCTGCGGCCCCTGAACTCTCTTCGGTGCCTGTCCCTGCTGAGAAGTTCGAGGCGTCGCCGCTTGAGCTCCCCGAGTCCAACGCGCCCGACCCGCTCCCCGTTGCGGAGTTCTCCGTTCCCAAGAGCCGCGCCCTCACGGCGCCCGAGCTTGCCCCAGGCGCCGTGTTCGCGATGCCTGCGGAATTTGGCGTCCCGGAGGCGAAGATATCAGTTCCGGCGCTTGCCACGATTCCCGTTGAGCGCACGGCGATTGTGGCCGAGAAGAAGCCGGCGGCACCGGAGTTCGTTCCTTCGCAGGAAGTCTATGACAGGGTGGACGAGAAGATAGTCGAACAGGAAAAGGACGCGGTGCGAGTGCTGATGAATGTCGACGACGTGCTTCCACTCGAAAAGTTCGTGAACGTGACCGCGTCCAGGTCCGAGGACGCGCAGTGGACTTATTTCCGGGTTAAGGTTGTGCCGAAGCCGGAGCTTCCCGTCGTGCCGAAGGACGTCGTCATAATTCTCGACGCGTCCGGCTCGATCGGCTCGGAACGCCTTGCGAGCTGCCGCCATGCCGCCAAGCAGATATTGCGCTCGGCGTTCAACACAGGCGACAGGTTCAATCTCGTTGCGTTCCGCAACAACTTCTCCTACGCGTTCCGTCGCTGGCAGGAGTGCGACAAGGAGTCGTTTGCCGCCGCCGACAAGTGGCTTGCGAATCTTTCCGCCTACGGGCGTACCGACGTGTTCGGGACTATCCGCTCGCTTCTCACGCTCCCGCGCGACCCGACGAGGCCTCTCATCGCGCTTGTCGTGACCGACGGCGACGCCAATGCCGGTGTCAGCGACACGGCGCAGATACTCTCGAAGTTCACCGACCTGAACGACGGTCTCGTCTCCGTCTATATGTACGGCGTCAAGGAGAGCGCCAACCGCGAGCTGATCGACGTTCTTACCCACGGCAACCGCGGCGAGAGTTTCATCTACGGGGGGCTTCGCTGGAAGGCGGGCACTGGGATAGAGAAGTTATCCGACCGGTTCCGCGATCCCGTCCTCTCGGATATCCGCGTCGTGTTTGCCGCAAATTCGCAGGCCGAGGCGTATCCGCGGCTTATCAAGAATCTCTATCGCGGTGACGCAGTGACGATTGTCGGGCGTGTCCCGAAAGGGCGCAGCGAAGTCTCGTTCTCGCTCAAGGGTCTCAACGGGAAGAACACCTACGAGGCGTTCTTCAAGGTTCCTCTTGGAAAGATCGCCACGGATCCGTCGCTTGGCGGTTTCTGGGCCGAAGAGGCCGCGATAGACGCGAAACTGAAATGACTGGGCAGTCCGTCGAGATCAGCGTCGTAGTTCCCTGCTGGAACGTGGAGCCGTATCTCGCCCGCTGCCTTGAAAGTGTGTTTGCGGCACTTCCCTCGGCTGCCGAGGTAATCGCTGTAGACGATGGTTCTACCGACGGAACGCTCTCCATTCTCGAATCGTTTGCCAAGGACGAACCTCGCCTCAAGGTCGTCGCCCGTCCGCACTGCGGCGTATCTGCCGCGCGAAACGCCGCGCTCAACATGGCAAAGGGTCGGCTTGTGTTCTTCGTCGACCCTGACGACACGGTTCACGGCGACTATTTCACAGCGATGGCGACTGCCCTTGACCGCGACGGCGCCGATGTCTGCGTGTGCGCCTACGAGGGTTCGCCGCTAAAGGGCGACTACCGCTTCCACACAAACGCGGAAATCCGAGCGGGCTATTTGCCGCGCGTCTTTGGGTACTCCTTCGACGATGTCCGCGCATGGTATTCGGGTAAGCCGCTTTTTGCTGATCGCGAAATGGCGGGCGTGTGGAGAATGGCGTTTCGCCGCGAGCTTGTGGAGAATGTCCGCTTCGACGAGACGATTGAGCTCTACGAGGACGCGATGTTCGTCTCCGAGGTTCTTCTCCGCGCAAAGTCGATGACATGCGTGCCGCAGGAGATATACTGCGTCACGGCGCGTGACGACGGCGCGATGAGGTCGATACCTCGCGACGGCGCGCGTCTCTGTCGCAACAAGCTTCGGCTTCTCGCCAAGCGCCGCGCTCTCGACGAGGCGGAAGGCGGTGCGCTTGGGCCTCTCTACGCGGCGTCCTGCGTCTTTTCCGCGCTTGAGATCCTCTCACACACGATTCGCGGCCGACTTGCGCGCGGCGAAGGGCGGAAGTGCCTGCGCGAATACCTCGCCGATCCGTTTGTGCGCGCGTCCGTCAAGGCGTTTCCGCTTTCGTTGAGGAAGCCGCTCGTCGCCGCCGCAGTCATGATGTTGCGGCTTGTGGCGCGATAGTTTTCTGTGCTGTGCTGGTTTGCCTGTCAACGTGCGGTGGCGCGGACGCGACGGGGCGAGTTTCGGCTTAGGGCTCGCTAGCTTTGCCGCGGATACGCGGCAAAGCTCCGGCAAAAAAGCCGGTGGCGACATCGATTTTGCGGCCTTTTACATTTTGCCCGTGCCGTCAAGCCTCTCGGCAAAATGGCGGCGCGTCGAAATCGGGTCGCTTCCGTCTTTTTCACCGTCGCGTCGCATGCCGCCGAAACACCCCCTCCGCTTCCGCGCGGCAAATTCGTCGCGATTTCATCCGCACCATAATCTCATTTTGCCCCCGTGCAACGGCGGGGACAGGCCCCGCGAAACCCTTGATTTTTCAGCATTTCACTTGTCCCCAAAATCATGGCTACTGCCGCGAGTGGCGGTGCACCCTTGACCTGCGGAGGCATAATATAGTATAATGCTCGTCACAAACGGCTGTGTGGCAAACGGCTGTGTGGCAAACAGGCGTTTGCGTAGTCGAAAGGAGTGGTTGTTATGGATTTCTGTGGTAGGCAGGACGAATTGCGGGAACTTGAGAAGATCCGCGAGCTGTCGCGTGAATGCGCGCAGTTCACCGTGGTGACTGGACGTCGTCGCGTCGGTAAGACTGAACTTGTAGAAAAGGCATTTAACGATAGTGAGACGCCATATTTGTATTTTCTTGTCACGCAGCGATCCGAGAAAGACCTATGTGCGATTCTTCAGGAAGAGGCGAACAAGATTGTCAGTCCGCCAATTCTTGGTACGGCAGAACGGTTCTCGCAGCTGTTTGAGGCGATAATGGCCTATTCAGCCAGCAAACCGCTGACGCTTGTCATCGACGAGTTCCAGGAGTTCGACAAAATCGACAGGGGGATATTCGGGGAGATGCAGGGTGTCTGGGACAGATGGCACAAGAAGTCCCGACTTAACCTTGTCGTGTGTGGAAGCGTGAATCGGCTGATGTCAAAGATATTCTTCGACGATTCCCAGCCGCTGTATGGACGAAACACGGGCAAGTTGAGCATAGCGCCGTTCCCTGTCTCGCTATTGAAGAGCGTGATGTCGGAGCGGAATGCAAACTATTCCGGGAGAGATCTGCTTGCCCTCTGGACTTTGACCGGTGGGATCGCAAGGTATGTCGAGTTGTTCGTGGATTCCAAGGCGCTGACTCGAAAGAAGATGCTGGACAACGTGTTCTCCCTGAGTTCGTCTTATATAGACGAAGGCAGGGTCATCCTCAGCGAGGAGTTTGGCAAGGAGTATGGAGTGTATTTCTCCATCCTTTCCGCAATATCCGCCGGGCGGACGTCGTTTGCGGAGATAAAGAACATCGTCGGGGCGGACATCGGCGGACAGCTTACGAAACTTGAAACGGCATACGCTTTCATTTCGAAGAAACAGCCGGTTTTCGACAGGGCGACTAACAAGAACTGCCTATACCAGATTGACGACTGCTTCGTCAGGTTCTGGTTCAGGTTCGTGTACAAGTACATGCATCTGATAGAACAGAAGAAGATGCAATTGCTTGAGGAGTTGGTGGATCGGGACCTGGACGCTTTTTCCGGATTTGCCCTTGAACAGTATTTCAAGGCGAAGTTTCTGGAGGAAGGAAAGTACACTCGTATCGGCTCGTGGTGGGACAGGAAGGGCGAAAACGAGATAGACCTCGTATGCGAGAACGAATTCTCCGGCGCATTGGACTTCTACGAGGTTAAGCTTGACGCTCGCCGATATGACGATACAGACCTAAGGATCAAGGCGGCGGCGTTTTTCAGAAAGCATCCCGAGATGATTCGCGACGGCTACGGCATACATGGTATTTCCGTCGCAGACATGTAAGCACCATGTGCGGTGCGGCGGCATACGCCGAGCATCTTCTTCTGGAGATTGAGGAAGCGGTAAAACCATGGGTGCGGATTATGGTATAATATCTGGAAATGACGAAAGATGCACAGGAATTCCTTGATCGCGCGGCCGGGGTATTAGAAGTTCCGTCCGTTTCGCCTGACACAGATTTTCGCACTGGGCCGCTTTGGGACTCGCTTACGGCGTTTGCGCTTCGCGTTATGATTCAGCAGCGCTTCGGCAAGGCGCTTTCGGCGGCAGATCTCGAAAAATGCACGACAGTCGCCGACCTTATGGCGGCGGCGGGGGTGGAGTTATGAAGCATCTCGTCATAGTCGGCGCAGGCGGCTTTGGCCGCGAAATGTTCGGCACGGCGCGCGAAGCGGTCGGCTACGGCTCGGAATTCGACATAAAGGGCTTTCTCGACGCGAAGCCGACGGCGCTCGACGGCTTTGTCGGCTATCCGCCAATTGTTGGCTCGCCAGATACGTATGTTCCCGCCGAGGACGATGTCTTTATAACGGCGCTCGGCAGCATTGGCTCGCGTCGCCGCTGCGTCGAGATGCTTGAAAAGAAGGGCGCGAAGTTCATTTCGATAATCCACAAGACGGCGACGATAGGCCCCAATGTTGTCGTTGGCGACGGCTCGTTTATCGCGCCACATGTCTCGCTTACCGCCGACATTGTCGTCGGGCGTCATGTTTCGGTGTTCCATTCGAGCTCGGTTGGCCACGATACCGTACTTGGCGATTTCTCGCATGTCTACGCGCAATGCTCGGTTGGCGGTTCCGTTAAGGTAGGGGAAGGGGCTGCTGTTTACCCCGGCTCGGTTGTCGCCCCGCGCCGCAAGATAGGCGCTGGTGCCGTAGTCGGTGCGGGTTCATCCGTTTTTGTTGACGTCGATCCCGGCGTCACGGTGCTCGGCAATCCCGCTATGCCGCTCAAGTGATTTTCGACTACAAATGTTTTAACACATAGGCACGAAGACACAGAGAATCTTTGTGCCTCTGAGTCTTTGTGTTTCTGTGATAAAACTTTCACATTAAAAATGTTTAAAGCAGAGGTGCGTAGGAATGAATGATTTGATATAATATCAAACCATTAAAGGGGTCTGTCCCCATGGGACATAAAGAAAGGACATCTTAAAATGGCAGAGGCAGTTGTTGGAATTGTGATGGGGTCGGACTCGGACTGGCCGCTTGTAAAGAAGGCGTGCGAGACCTTAGACAAGTTCGGCGTCGGCTACGAGACGCGCGTCATTTCCGCGCACAGGACGCCTGATGTCGCTATTGAGTATTCGAAGACCGCCGAATCGCGCGGACTTAAGGTCATCATCGCGGCCGCTGGCGGCGCTGCGCATCTTGGCGGCGTGCTTGCCGCGGCGACCGTCCTCCCTGTCATCGGAATTCCTGTCGCGGGCGGTGCCTTGAATGGGCTTGACGCCCTCTATGCTACGGTGCAGATGCCCTCTGGCGTTCCAGTCGCGACTGTCGCCGTCGGCTCTGCCGGCCCCACGAACGCCGCGCTCCTCGCGGTACAGATCCTCGGCACGGCGGACGCCGGACTTCGCGAGAAGTTCCGTGCCCACAAGGAAGAACTCCGCGCCAAGGTCGCCGCAGCAAACGACCGCATTCATCAGTCGTGAGAAAGGTGTGAACATGATAAATTTGCAAAATAGATGGTTTTTGGTTGCTCTTGTAACGATACTTGGCATTGTGGCTGGTTGCGTGTCGCCATGCGCCGAGTCCGCGTTTAGCAAGTACGACAACGCGAAGGAAGTCGAGATAATCGACCTCGCTCGCACGTCGCAAAGCTGGGACGGTGCGGAACTGCCCGATTACCCCGTCGGCAAGCCGGAGCTTGTCGTAAGGCGCTATATATTTCCTCGCGGCAGCAAGCTCGGATGGCACCACCATCCCGTTATGAACTATGGCATTTTGCAGCAAGGCGAGCTCACTATCATTGGGTTGGACGGCAAGGAAACGACCGTGAAGGCCGGTGAGGCCGTCGTCGAGATGGTCGGGACGATCCACCACGGCGAGAACCGTGGCGACAAGACCGTTGTCCTTGACATGTTCTACATCTCGCAGGACGGAACGCCCATTGCCGTCCAGCATCCGGAAATCACCAAGTAACGGCGCTCGTCATGACTGTCGAGGCTCTCGCATTGTCTACGGCTGATAGCTGACGGACGTGTAATTTATTTTCTGGTTCCGTGTATACAGGGTGAGATTATCTGAAGAAGGAGAAGTCATCCAAAAGGGGAAATATGGAGTTCAATGAATTGATACGGAAGTTCGCCGAAAGGTTCGGTATCGATGTTCCGGAAATTGTGGACGACGCCGCGGCATTTGACGCCGACGGAATGCCGTTCTTCCTGATGCGGGTCGCGAAAGAGGGCGAGAGCGAGTATCTTGTCGTCGCCGCCGATCTCGGCGAACCGCCGCCGGAGCGGCTCGAAAAGCTCTACCAGGCGCTCCTCGACGCCGGACACAACTTCGCCGGGGCTGGCGGGGGCGTTCTCGCGCGAAATCCCGGCGACGGGCACATCTGGCTCCAGTCGCGCGAGCCGTTTGCGTCGATGGACGTCGAAACCGCGGTTTCCAAGGTAAAGGCGCTTGGCGACGCGGCGGTAAAATGGCGCGACATAATAAGGGAATACCGTGAAGGGGCGTCCATACCCGAACCAGATACGGCGACGACGTATGAAGCGCCTGTCGGTGGAGGCAATGTCGGCCTTATGATGGTGTAACCTTGTGTCGTGTTGTGTGTATAGAAGTTGGGAGATGTTAAAAACAACATGAACAACTTTGAAAAACAACTTTTGTGGTCGCGGGCCAACTTGCCCGCGAAAAGTTGTCCTATGTTGTTTAAGTTGTTTTCTTACAACGACCGGGTGTATCCACAATGCAACACAACAACATGAAAGGGAAAAATGAGTCTTTCGATCTCAGACTTCCAGAAGATATCCAACGGCACCTACAATGCCGGGGACATAACCCTCACGCGCGGCGGCAAGCTCGACAAGGTGAACAACCATGTCGGCATCCTGAAGGGCTGGAACACGAAGACGATCAGCGCGTCCACGATCCTGGAGGTGAAGAACGCCTTCGTCTCGGCGCTGAAGAACGCAGGCGTCGATGAAGCCGCCCTCGAAAAGGTCCGTGCGGAGCTTGGCCTCCCGCAGAGCGGTAGCACCAGGGGGTTCGACATTTCGAGCCTGAAGCCGCTTTCGCGCACCCAGACCCGTGAAATCCTCGACCGCTTCGCAGGCGTAATCAACCAGAGGGCAGGGAGCACTGTGGTCTCGAACAGGTGGGACGCTCTCAAGGCCTCGAACATCGTGGCCTACCAAAACATCCTAGCCCGCGCAGACGAAGTCAACGAGAAGTCCGCCGTGACGCGCACCGCCGCGCAGAGAAAGCTCGCCATGGATATCCTGGACTACGGCTCCAGCGAGATACCCTCGAAGATCAGGAAGTCCGGCACGTACAAAAACCTTCCCGAAGTGGACAAGGAGAAGTTCGCGAAGATATTCGCCGCCATGCTCCTCCGCGGCGGATCCGACGTGGACAGCATCGCGGCGGAAGCGATGAAGAAGGTTCTCGTATCCGGGTACGGAAGCACAATCCAGGACGAAGCCAGGCGCGATCGCTTCAAGGGCCTCGCCCTCAGCCGTCCGGCCACGACCGACCTCGCCCGCGTTGAGCAGGACGTCAGGGAGGCGAAGAAGGAATCCGCCAACGAATTGAAACTCGAATTCGGACGCAACGGGAATGAGATGAAGGAATTGGCTTATACCCTTCGAACCACCGGCGGACTCGGCCTCAACGCGAACAAGACGGCGGGAAAGTCCACTCCCAAGAACTTTGTCGACAACCTTGCCAAGGACATTTCGGAGAACGAAGAGTTCCTGAAGGATGTCGTTGCGAAATTCGGAGAGAACGTCAAGGAACTCGGGAGCCTCGAACTCGCCGGCAAGCCCGGCTGCAGGATCACCCAGCTCAAGAACGGCAACACGGAGCTCCTCTTCACCATCAAGGCTGGCATCGGCGACAACAGGGCATTCGAGGGCGACTGCCTGCTGAAAGTAGAGGTCGATCCGAAGGACATGACGCTCTGCGACGCCTCGTGCGAGATGAAACTCGCAGCCAAGTTCACGGCCAAGGACGAAAAGCCGGTCGAGCTCCACAAGATGCAGATTCTCGAGAATTACAAGAACATCGCCGCCTCGAACGGCGCGGAGCTTGACGACGACGAAGTCTCGCTGATAATCGACCAGATGGCGGAATGGGATGACATAAAGCCCGGCCAGCTGAAGAACTTCGAGACGTGGCTCAAGGACGACATCACCAATTTCATCAACAAAAGCATTCGTGGCGAGAAACTTGGCGGAGCGAAGCGGTCCCTAGAATTCGACAAGAACGGGGTCTGCACCCAGTTTGCGAAGGACAGCTACCGATCGGTGCTTGCGTTTGTCGTGTCAAAGGACGGCAAGACCGGAAAAGAAGGCAACGCGACTGTCCTTAAACCAACTGGAAACGAGAACGACGCCACCCCGCGATGCGAATATTTCTGCAGCATCCTGAAAGACAAGTCAGACCGCATGTTCATCTCCAGCTTGATGAACCAGGCCACGTTAGCCCCGATTGCAGGACTCAACTCGGACGGCGTCCTCGATCCCGACGATCGTTCGGAGAACCCGGCGCGCGTAATCGGACTGGAGCCAGAAGAAGGCAGCCGAATCCCGCACTGGAGTACGCTCAACGAAAATGACTTGATGTCCATCGATCAGCCGCGTACCAATGAAGGATGGCGGTTTGAACTGAAGGTTGACGACAAGAACAAGACAGCCACGCTCATACTCAAGGCGAACTACGCGATTAGGCCTTCTCCCAATATGCGCAACGGCGAACTGAGTCAAGACAGAGCGACCAAGGTCGGTTTGCACGTCACTACGTGCGAATTCCAGATAACCGGTCTCGGCAGCGGCAATCCGCAGATTGCCTCGCTCGGAGTGCGGCAGGATATCGAGGCTTTGGACAAGTAGCAGCGTGACAATGGAGCAACTGAAAACGCAAAGGCACGATACAATGACATTCGGAGAACTTGTTGACGGGATAGGCGCGAAGCTCGGCATCGGCATAGAGAATGCTGGCGGGGCCGCCGCCTTGGAGATAGACGGCAGGACCGTCGTCCTCCAGATGGCCGACGACGACCTTCTGCTGGTGCGGGCGGATCTCGGCGAGATGCCGCCCGACAGGCGCGACTCGTTCGCCTACGCCGCCCTCGAGGCGAACTACCTCTACCAGGGGACGGGCGGCGCGACGCTTGCCGTCAATCCCGCGGACTCCCATCTCCATCTGCAGAAGTACAACTGGCTCGGGCGGCTCGATGCGGACAAAGCGCTTGAAATGCTCACGCGCTTAGCGGAGACGGCCGCCGCCTGGCAGCGGATTGTCACCGACGCCTCCGCCGCCTCGGAAACCGTCCCGCAGGCGGAATTTCAGTCAGGAGGCTTCATGCAGGTGTAACTTTTTGCGTTCATAGGTGTATACAGGGCGGATCCCGGGAAAGGAGGCATCGACATGGCGTTACCAGAAATCAGTCTCGCACAGTTCAACAAGATCGCGACCGGCACATACAACGCCGGGCAGATCGACATACAGGTCGGGCAGAACGGCCAGGCCGAGCTCGTCAAGATCAACAACCACGTCTGGAGGACGAGCAAGAACAACGTCATGCTCTCGCCCGAACGCATCCTCGAGGTGAAGGAGGCGTTCCTGAACGCGCTCGAGAAGGCGAATGTCCCGAAGGCGAAGATGGACGCGATCCGCGCAAGGATCGGCCTCCCCGCGGAAATGGACGTCGCCACCGGCAAGGCCGGGCGCGCCGACGTGTTGCAGGCGCGCTACATGCCGCTTTCCCGTGCCCTTGTCAGGGAGCTTCTCGACCAGTATGCGAAATCCGGCAAGGGCTATACGCAGGAGTCCGCATGTCAGATTACGTACGAGGACTACAAAGCTGCCTGGGACACCTCGAAGATGAGCGCCTCCAACGCGAACAAGCGCGACGCCACGAACCTCATAACGGACTCCAAGTACATCGCGAGGGGCGATGCGGCGGGGACGGACCGCTCCATCACCGACGCTTTGTCGCTTCTTTCCACCACGCGCGATCTCGAGGATCTTGAAACCGCGCGCAACAACCGCATCACCGGCGACAACGCGGTCAACGAAAAGGAAAAACAGCACACGGTTCTCGTCAACTCATTCCACGGCCTCGTCTCGGCGGCCCTCAAGATGCTTCCGGCGGGCGTGCGCGAGTCGAGCGAGTTCATGCTCGCCGGCGAGACGGTGAAGCTCACCAAGGACGACAACGGCACCATCCACGCAACCGTCGGCAAGGGGAACCTTGCGACGAAGGTGAATCTCAAGATGGACGCCGACACTTTTGTCGGTAGGCTTCTGGGGCGAGCGATCGCGAACATGGATACACTCGGCGGCTCGGTTCTCAAGAACATCCTCAACTCGGTCTACGACAACGATCTCCAAGGGGGTCTCGTCGCGAGCGAGAAATCGAGCCTCACGCGCCAGCTCTCCGCGCTCATTCTGTCCCGGAAGTCCGGCGACAACGTGGACGTGGCGCTCCTGATCAAGGGCAATTACAACACGGGCATCCTCGAGGAGATGGCCGAGCGCGCAATCGCGGGCGAGGACATCGGCAACTGCAAGGCGAAGCTCGACGCCTACCACGCGAAGCTCGTCAAGGACAACGCCAACCTTCCCGAAGAGATGAAGACGATGCTCGGGAACGTGGCCAACATCCCGCTCGAAAAGCCGGGCAAGGGCGACGGCGAGTTCGTGGTGAGGGCGCCCATCGTCGGCAACATCGACAAGGTCGTCCAGGCGATGCCTCCGCAGGAGCCGGTCCAGGTGCCGAAGGAGCTCCGCGACATCGGCGGCATCGGCGGAGTGAAGGATTTCGTCGCGAACCTCGTATTCTCCGACGACACGATGGTTGGCGACTCGGTTGTCGGCAAGATCGGCGAGTCGATGCGCAAGACCCTCGCGAACGACAGGAACATCGTCGCGCTCGCGGAGATAATCAAGAACCCAGCCATTCTCAACACGGCCTGCGCGCCGCAGATCGCGGACGTCGTGGCGGAAGGCTTCGGGAAGATGGCCAAGGTCATAGGCGAGGCGTTCGAGAAGGCGACGGGCAGGACGCTCGCCGACGCCGCGAAGGAGCCTGATTTCGCCGCGCAGCTCTCAAGCTTCCTGAAAGACCCGGACAAGATGCCCGGAGCCGAGCTTTCGAAGTTCGACGACATCATCCTCGCGATGGCCGGCAAAGGCTGCGAGAAGATCCAGGAGTTCATCAACAAGGACGTCTTCAAGGTCGACGCAGGCAACGTCAACAGCAGCGGCGCCCTTGTGAACAACCCATACGAGAAGCTTTTCGCCAAGGAGATCGGCAAGCAGCTCGACGCCAAGGGGCTGAACGAGATTCTCGACGCCGCCTCGAACTCCGACTCGCCTGGCCAGGTGGGCTTCTTCAGGCAGGTCATATCCAACTACTTCACGTCTCTCGGCAAGGCCGACAAGCGTTCGTGCTTCTCAGCCGCGCTCAAGTACGCGCAGACCTTCGACTTCGGCGAACTCAAGGGGAAGGAACTCGATTCCGCGAAGGCGCAGGCCGTCAACAAGTTCACGGGCGCAATCCTGAAGGGGACGAGCCCGCTCCTCCAGAAGATGATGCAGGGCCTTCCCAAGGAAATCATGGGCGACTACGCCGACGCGCTCGACGACATGAAGTCGTCGCTCGCGCCGATTCCGCGAAAGATCGTGCAGGCCCATTTCATGCAGATGATCAAGGACTCGAACGACGGCTTCGAGGACAAGGGAGCCGGCGCAAAGGCGATCAAGTCCATCGAGCTCGTGAAGTCCCTCGGCGCGGCCTCCGTCGGCGAGGCGTTCCTCTGCAAGTTCACGTACCTTGAGAAGGTGCCGCGGATGGAGACCTACACCGACCCGGAGGACAACACCGAGAAGAAGCGCCCCGTGCTGGACAGCAACGACAATCCTCTCATGGACAACGTGGAGAAAACCGACAAATTCGTGGTGAAGATCATGCGCCACGACGCGGAGCGCCGCGTCCAGGCCGAGGCGGAGATATTCACCGCCGCCGCGAAGAAGATAGGCCCCGGCATGGCGAAGACGTGGGAAGGCCAGCTCAAGCAGTACATGACCGAGTTCGACTTCCGCAACGAGGCCGCCAACGTGGAAGAGGGCGTAAAGCTCTACGACATAGGCGGTAGCAAGGACCATCCGCTCCAGCTAATCGCGAGTAAAGTCCACTCGATGAAGATCTCGACAATCGTCCCGGCCAAGAAGGACGTGATGGTGGCGGAGGTTGCCTCCGGCAATCCGGTGGACAAGTTTTTCAAGGGGAGCATTTCGGCCATCCGCACGGCTGCGTCCAGCATCTTCGAGCAGGATCCGGCAACCGGCCGCATCAAGTGGGTGGACGGTCCGGTCGACCCGAAGACGAACAAGCCGAAGAAAGTGCCTGTTTTCAAGCAGAACGTCTCGGGCGGCGCGATCAACAACATGATCAACTGGGCCCGCGACAACTACAAAGACATAAAGGACACCCAGAAGCTGCTCGTGCAGGCGACGAAGGCCTGGTTCCACGAAGCGCTCCTTGGGTCAGGCAAATTCCACGGCGACACGCACGCCGGCAACCTCATGGTGAAGACGGGGCAGATTACGTTCATCGACTTCGGCAACCTTTACCAGCTCAAGTCGGAAGTGCCGCTTCTCGATGAAAACGGGAACGCTGTTCTCGATCCCACAACGAACAAGCCGAAAACGATCAACGAGCGCCACGAGCTCCTGCGCGTCATCATGGGCGCCGCGTTCCGCGACAAGACGTTCATTCTCGACGGTTTCGAGAAACTCCTCTCGCCGGCGGGCAAGGCCGCGCTCAAGGCGAACCGCGACAAGGCGGAGGCGATACTCGATTCCATACTCAAGAAGGGCCGCTTCTCCTACGACATGGTCTACCGCCTCAACGCGGCCGTCTCCGAACTCCAGAAACTCGGCCTCGAACTGCCGCCGCAGATCAACTGCTTCGTGCAGTCGATGGCGCGCCTCTCCAATACCTTAAGCGAGATGAACACGATTGTCAACCAGACGAGCCTTCTTCTCGAGGCCGCCGACGACTACGTGAACCCCAATCCCCCGCCGCAGCGCGACGAGCTGGACATCCTCGGGATGGCGTTCGACTACCGCACGTCCGCCGAAGGCAGAACCAAGGTGGCTGACGACAACACTGCCGCGGGCGTGACGGTGAACGACAAGCCGGTGGACATATCCTCCTTCTTCCACCGCATGACCGACAATGTCGGCTTTGGCGGTTTTTCGTTCAGCGGCGCGGACCTGATGACCGGTGGCGCATACTACAAGAAGGTTCTCGACCGGCTCGCGAAGGCGGACGACACCCTGGCCGAGGTGCGCAAGCTCAACAGCATGCTCCGGGCGAATCTCGACGTCGAACACAACGCCGGTTTCGCGCAGCGCATGGGCATGCTCGAAGGCGAGCTTTACAAGAAACTGGAGGATGAACTCAAAGCCGCCGAAGAAGCCGCCAAGGCCAAGGCGGACAAGAAAGACGGCGAGCAGCAGAAGACGGATCCTGAAAAAGCGGACGGGAAACCCGCGAAACCCCCGACGAAGGAAGATGCCATCAAGCACTTCGCGATGCAGTACACCTCCGCCGTGAAGTTTTTCATCGACGCCGTCCAGAACAACGAGGAGCAGTTCGTGTCGATGCGCACGTTCGAGACGGTGGAAAAGCCTTCCTCCTTCGCGAACGCCGTCATGACGACGCTCATGGACCAATTGGACGCGATGATGGACACCACCTTCGCCAGCGTCAAGGGTGATTTGATCAAGGATATCGTATCCATTGGCGGTAAAGAGCTCAATCTCAGTTACTGGTCCATGATAACCGATCAGGAAGGGGTGGTCACGAAGATCAAGGAAGACTCCTTCAAGATGGCCGGCGACAACTCTTACCAAGTGGACATCGGAGTGTAGCCGGCCTCCCGCCGGCTTCATACACGCATGGTGATTTACTTTAGCCTAAGCATCGCAGTTGAAACCACCTGACGGCGGTTTCACAACTGCGGAGTGTGGGCACACGGTGTCGGCAAAAATGGTATAATACACTGAAACGGCACAAGTTCTTAAACGGCATAAGCGACAGGAATATGAAAAAAGCATTGGTAACTGGTGGCGCGGGATTTCTTGGGAGCCATCTCTGCAAGCGTCTGCTTGCCGATGGCTATGAGGTGACCGCGCTGGACAACCTCTTTACGGGCACGAAGGAGAACATCTACGAGCTCCTCGACGACAAGCGCTTTTCGTTCGTCCTGCACGACGTGACACAGCCGTTCTGGGGGCAGTTCGACGAAATCTACAACCTCGCCTGCCCCGCCTCGCCCATCCACTACCAGAAGAACCCCGTCGAGACGACGAAGAGCTCCGTGCTCGGGACGATGAACATGCTCGAGCTCGCGCTGAAGACGAAGGCACGGATGCTCCACACGTCGACGAGCGAGATATACGGCGATCCGCTCGTCCACCCTCAGGTCGAGGAATACTGGGGCAACGTCAATACGATCGGCCTCAGGAGCTGCTACGACGAGGGCAAGCGCGTCGCCGAGACCTTGTGCGCCGACTACCGCAGGCAGTACGGCGTCGACGTCCGCATGGTGCGCATCTTCAACACCTACGGGCCGAAGATGCACCCGAAGGACGGGCGCGTAATCTCCAACTTCATCATGCAGGCGCTTGCGAACAAGGACATCACGCTCTTCGGCGACGGGAAGCAGACTCGTTCGTTCCAGTATTGCGACGATCTCGTCGAGGCGTTTCGCCGCTACATGGAGCTTTCGCCAAAGAAGATCGCGGCGTTCTTCGGCGGCAAGAAGGTGAAGGGGCGCGTAACGCCCGCCGTGCCCGTCATCAACACCGGCAACCCCGGCGAGTACACGATCCGCGAGCTCGCCGAGGAGACGCTGCGGCAGCTCCCCGAGTCGAAGTCGAAGATCGTCTTCAGGCCGCTTCCCTCCGACGACCCGAAGCGCCGCAAGCCAGATATCACGCTCGCAAAGGCGTTGCTTGGCTGGGAGCCGAAGATTCCGCTCGCCGAGGGTCTCGCGAAGACGATAGAGTATTTCAAGGGCAAACGCACCTGAAGCCAACTTAGGTGAAATTGGGGCTGCAAACGGAAATTGAGTAAAAACAGCTAAAGCTAACTATTTTCGTCAATGAGTCAGGGAAACATCAAAAGAACACGCGACTTTCTTCATATTTGTGTTCCTTTGTTGTCTTAAGGCCTTGGAACTTAGACCGTTCGCATCCCTGTGCGATTCGCCTATCCTGCCTTTTGACAACGCGATTATAGCACAAATTGCGTTCACTGCGCAAGGGGATGTCAAGGGAGAATTTAAAATTTTTTTCGCCCCCACCCCGCCCCAATTGGGGACAGACCCCGCGAAACCCTTGATTTTATTGGCTCAAATCGCATTTCGGGGTCTGGAAAGCAGAATCTGGAATCGAGGAACTAAGCGCGGGAATCTGGCGGCGCCCCTCCTTCGCCCGCACCTCGCCACTCCCTCCCGCGGCCTTCGACACCCCCGCGCAGCGCCTCACATACATATATGTCACCGCAATGCGGCAAACTCATTCATAGATCAAATTGAATGCAAAACTCGGATGGCGAAGCGACGAAATCTGCCTTTGGGTAGTCTTTGCGGTTACCAGTCACAAGACGCGAATCAAACACGTCTTGTCCTGCGAGCGCAATCTCGAAGAAGATTCTGTCATCCTCGTAAATCATCCGTTGATCCTCGCCTTGCGCTCTCTACGTGCGGCTTTGATTTCTGCGTTGATCTCGTCCATTGTCCACTCACGCTCGTTCGCGTTGCGCATTTCAGCCGCATAACGCCGAGCCATGCGACTACGTTCCGCCAGCATGACAGCGGTATTTTCTAAATGCCCGACGGATGGCTGCACGATTTCGTAAATTCGTCTGCGAACATCCATTTCATTCATCTCCTACGCCTTTACTATTGACGCGATCAGTTCATTCGCCCACTTTACGGCCTCATCGCAGGTCGGAAGGACGTCAAGGCTTCCCTTTTGGGCATTATAGAGGTCATCCCAAGTCAAACCCTTTGTTATCACAGGTGGCCACGGCTGGCATTTCCTGTATTTGAACAACCTTTCGCAGATTTGTCTGACCTCTGTAAGATCAACTGAGTCCTTGCCCATGATGAGTTGGATGTCTATCAAATCTCGCGCCCTGTCGCTCCCTGCCGAAGAAACCCCATGCAGTTTCTGTGCGATTTGGAAAGTAAGCGGCATGAGGGGAAGCGGCCTCGGAGCTGGGAATCCAAGAGCCGTGAATAGTTCCACAATGTCGGAAGCGACAGGCAGCACTTCAGGAGTTTCTGCCAAACCAACTTCATTCGTGCCAACCTCAAGCAATACGGTACACCACGAACGGCCGAGATACGTCAGTTTGACGTCAAATGGCTGCATAACGTACTCTTGCGGGATTCCCCTGGGCTTTGCTGGCTCTCTCCTTACAAGATCGCCGGAAAAGCCATTCCATCCATTGGCGAGGGCTTTCCGCAGCCCTTCAATGAACGCATCAAGTTCTCCGCGCCTGGCCACGTCGCAGTCTATGGTGTAGCGAGACGAACCCCTCCCGTAACGGAGGCGAAGCGATGTTCCACCCTTGATAACAACATCTGGAAGCATCTGCCCGACAATGGTGTTAGCCATAGCCATTCGCACTTGTACGAGATTCGCCCCCGCCCCGTACAGACGCTGAAGCGACATGTCGAGGTTGCGTCTGCTGTTTGGGACTTTCCGCTGCTTTTCAGATTTCATGTTCGATTCGCTTTTGTTCCTTTTTGTCAATCTTGCCGATCCTGAAAGCTTCCTTGCAGGCGGCATGGAGCCTCTCTGAGGGCATGGTGGTTTTCGCACAGACTATCGCGTCCTGAATTCGCTGAGAGGGAATGCCCTCTATGGCAATGGGCTGATATTCAGGCCTCGACTTGACGACCTTTATCCCGCATCCAAGATTCCTGCGAACTCTGTTTGCTGTCGCTACGTAAATCCGGTCTGGATCAGTCGGCGCAAGTCCGAGCATCGCTATTACCGATTCGCCATACAGATACGAACCATCGCCGACAAGCGCAACGGCCTGCGCGTATGGATCTTTCTCACCCGGCGCGTACTGGACAAGCTGGTATACTCCTTGCCCAATCCTCGTCAACCGGCCTCTGTACGCCAGATCGACGAGGGCACCAGGCTCGATGCCCATCTTCCGAGCCATTGAAGTCGTCACCAAGCCGTAGTTCTCGATGGCCTCCTCAAACAATCTATTGTAAGTCGTCACGGCAATAGTATAGCAAAAACGCGGCAGTTTTGGCAAATACAGCTTTGTCATTTTGTCATAAGGGTAAATTTACCGATAGGGATATTTTGTGATCGTTTGAATGTGGCCATAAGGGGAATTTACCGAAAGGGAATTATCGTCAGGGGGCAGAAATCTGGAATCGAGGAACCAAGAGCGGGAATCTGGTCGCGACCCTCCTTTGCCGCACAGCGCTACCCCCACCGCGCCCCCGCGCGGTCATTTCGTGACTTTCGTCGCCCACCGTGCGAAATTGGGCTGTCACAGTTCGGCAAGCCAAATGCCGACCGCGACTTCGTGCGCGGGGCGAATCAACTGGCGGCGGGCGTCCATCGTGCCGGTATAGACGACGCGGCGGAACTCCCGCGCCACGGCGGGGGCGAGCTCCGGCGTGACCTTGAGCGGCTTTTCGAGCTTGAAGCGCCGCGCCGACTTCTTGTCCGCCACGCAGTCCGCCTCAATCAGCTCCGTGAAATGCCGCTCGAGCGCCGCGACTTTCTCCGGTCGCACTACATCGGCAAGCCGCTTGCCCTTGCGCGGGTCGCGGCTTCGCGCCGCATTCTGCGCATCGTCGATGAAGACACGGTCCAGGAGCATATAGCCGTTGTAAAGCCCGCCCGGCTCTCGCAGACCCCGCCCTGGCACCACGACATAGCTCATCGCCTCAAGCGCGGCGGCGGCGTCCTCTTTCCTCGCCACGAGAAGCGCGTCCTTCCGCACCGCCTCCAGCGCGGAATCCGCCGGGGACGCGGGATCGAACGCGACGCGCGGCCTCGCGCGTTCGTCGGGGTAGGCGTCGAGATAGGCGGCAAGCGAGCGGACACCCCATTTGCGGTTGTCGCGCCG
>JAZSLQ010000052.1:0-4382 GCA_045535455.1 Kiritimatiellia bacterium
GGAACGAAAGCTCGTCGCCGGGGTTCACTAGAAGCCGAAGGTACGAGAGCACGTCCTTGACGTGTATCTGTTCGAAGACGCCTACGCCCGACGTTATGCGGAACGGAACCTTCGCGCGGGCGAGCGACATCTGCACGTCAATCGACTGGTAGTGGCTGCGGTAGAGAACCGCCATGTCGCTCCAGCGGTAGCCGAGATCGTGATACTCTCGCACCCTGCGGAGAATCTCGTCCGCCTGCGCGCGCCCGTCGTAGAGCTTGCAGATGCACGGCTTCTCGCCCTGGCCGCTTCTCGCGGGCCTGAGCGTCTTCTCGAACTGGTTGGGCGCGTCGCGCATCACGACGTTTGCAACATTGAGGACGCCGGGAACGGAACGGTAGTTGCGCTCGAGCTTCACGACGCGGCACCCTTCCCAGCGCTTCGGGAACTCCATGATGTTCTCGATCTGGGCGCCGCGCCACGTGTAGATGCACTGGAAGTCGTCGCCTACGGCCATGATGTTGCGGTGGTGCGCGGCGAGGATGTCGGTGAACTCCGCCTGAAGCCCGTTCGTGTCCTGGTATTCGTCGACGAGGATGTGGAGGAAGTGCTCCTGCAGCATCTCGCGTATCCTGTCCTGCGTCTTGAGGAGCTTGAGGCCATTTTCAAGAAGGTCGTCGAAGTCCATCGAGTTGAGCTCGAGCTTTCGCGCGGCGTACTTCTCGGCGACCTTCGCGATTTCCTCTGGGTCGACGCCTGCGGTCTTCGTCTGCCACCTCGCGGCGATCATCTCGATTGGCTTCGACTCGTTCGCCGCCTCCGAGATCATCTTCGCGACGACTTCCTTTTTCGGGAAGTCCTTGGGGTTCTTGGCGACGGTCTTGATTATCTCTCCGACGAGCTTCTTCTGGTCGTCCTCGTCGAGAATCTGGAAGCCGCTCGAATAGCCGATAGAGCTGCCATAGCGCCTGAGAAGCCGTGCGCATATCGAGTGAAATGTTCCAGACCATATCGACGCGACCGCGTCGCCAACGAGCTTCTCGGCACGCTCGCGCATCTCGCGCGCCGCGCGGTTGGTAAAAGTAAGGAGGAGTATGCGGTCGGCGGGAATGCCCTGCTCTATGAGGAACGCGACGCGATGGACGAGCGTGCGCGTCTTGCCTGTTCCTGCGGCCGCGAGGACGAGGAGAGGTCCTTCGCCAGCCGTAGCCGCAGCGCACTGCTCGGGGTTAAGCAATTTCGAGAAATCTGTCATTTGTAATATTATACCATACCGCAGCGCCCAAAGGGCTTACTTGAGCCTGAAGTCGAGCTTAAGGCGGGCGGTAGAGGCGACTGGCGAGCCACCAGACTTCGCGGGCGTGAAACGCGCCGTGCGTACAGCGCGAACAGCCGCTTCGTCGAGTTCGGAAAATCCACACGATGAAATGATATTGACACTGGCGACAATTCCAGCGGCGTCCACGCGAATTTCAAGGAGCACTTCACCCTGCTCGCCGCGCTGCCGCGCACCCTTCGGGTAATCGGGCTTTATTGTCTTGCAGGGCTTTGGCGGCGCATCGATCTTCGCCTGCTTGGGCGCTTGCGCGGCGGAGCCACCAGTGCTTGGTGCCTGCGCGACTTCGTCGCTAGTGCTTTCGCGCGCGGGGCGCTCTAGTGCTTGTTCGAGAATTGACTCCGTTGGGTCGGGTTCCGCAAGCTTTGGCGCGGCAGGATCTGGCGGCAGCGGGTCGTCGGCCCTTTCTGGCTCCGGCGGCTTTTCCTCGCGCGGCTTCGGCGGCTCGACCTCTGGCATGGCAGGCATTGTCGGCGAAACTGCCGCAGTCTCGTCTTCTTCTTCAGCGAAGGAAAGGTCGACGCTCGAGAGGTCAAGAGTGGCAATGGCCGTTGGGCCCGGCGTATACTTCATATAGCAAACAATCCCCACGGCTATCAAGCCATGAGCCGCCACCGAAGCAACTATCGCCGTACTAAACCTCACTCCTAACAACCCCCAACATCTCTGTGCCTTTGTGCCTCTGTGTTAAATACTAGCCACTAGTCACTAACCACTAATCACTGACTACTGACCCCTGACCCCTTCACTTGGAAAGTGGCTTTCTCCACTCCTGCGGCCTTTAACGCAGAAAGAAGCTCTATGCCGGTGCCAAGCGACGACTTCCTGTCGCCAGAGATAAGAACAGGGAGATTCATCTTAACGGCATTAAGTTCCCTCACGCGCGAGACTATCGCGTCGCGCTCCATCGGCATTCCGTTCAGCTGCATCGAATCGTCTGGAAGAATCGTGACGACTATACGCTCGCCTTTTTCCGCAGCGCCTGCGGCATCAGGAAGATCGACCTTTAGCCCCTTGTGGACGGCCATGTCGAAGATGCAGTAGATGAAGAATACGAGCACGAGGAACATGACGTCCATAAGCGACATCATTTCAAGTCTCGCACCTCTCCTTCTCTTCCTCCCCATACTCTCCTTATTACTAATTACTGACTCCTAACTCCTGACTACTCGGCACTCGCTTCGCTCGGCTTGGCCGCTTCCCCATGGGTCGCGTCCACCCTCAAGGGGCGGTTACGACCCCTAATCCTCGACTCTCGAATCAAGTACATTGTACGGGAAAAGGAGAATCAGCGACGCGATAAGACCTGCCGCAGTCGTGATAAGCGCCTCGCCAATGCCGGCCGTCGCCGCAAGAGGATTGGCGTCAGTGCCGTTCAGCGCGCTGAACGTCTGCATGATGCCAATGACGGTACCGAGGATGCCAAGCATTGGTTCGGCGGTGATGATCGTCGAGACAATCGTCAGCCCCTTTGCGTTGACCCGCCCAGCGCGGAACTCAAAAGCCTTCCAGATAAGTATCGCGAGCCCGAGGATGGAAAGCCCCAGAATAGGCCACATGACCGGCCCACCCTTCAGAAAAATGTCAATCAACCTGTGCATCTCTGCCTCTCTGCGCCTCTCGGCACTCGCTTCGCTCGGCTTGGCTCGCTACGAATCGCGAGCCCCGCTTGCGCGGCGGTTACGCGTCTCTGCGTTAAAAATCCTTACCGACACAACTCCAGCGCAAGGAGCGCGAACGACGTGCAAAGCACCGGATCCGACTCCCAGAAGCGGTTGTTCTCGTTTGCCCAGCTGCCGTCCTCCCGCTGAAGCGAGACGATCTTCGCGGAAATCTCCTTTTTCCAGTCGTGCTCGCCAACCTTCCCAATTTTCGCAGCGTCGAGCGCTCGTGTCATGATGTCGTAGAAGTAGTAGAGCCCCTGGTTGCCCATGCCGGGATTCTCGTCAACCGACCAGTTCTTCTCCATCCACTCGACCGACTGCCTCACGCGAGGATCGCCCTTGTCGAGCTTAGCCGAGCACATCGAAAGTACAGCCGCGTAAGTCATCGCACCGTACGCCCTGAGCGCAACCTTGCCCTGCGCATTCGTCTCGGTTCCGCCCTGCGGAGTGCGGTCGTTGTACGCCGCGCCACCTGCATCCGGCCCTTCCTTCTTCATCAGGTTCTCGACGAATGCAAGCGCCTTGTCCCAGTCAAGGTCAACGCGCTTGCCACCTTCGCGGAATTCTTCGAGCGAGGCGGTCTTTGCCATCGCCGAGAGCGCGTAGGACGTGTTCGAGAGATCGGCGTAGCGACGGCGCGAAATCTTGTCGTACCCGAAGCCGCCCGCCATCGTGTCGTCGCCCGTAAGCTGAGACGAGGCGACATACTCACGCGCCTTCAAGAGCGGCGCTGTCGGCGCGAGCTTCGAGTCAAAGAGCGCGGAGAGGCAAACAGACGTGTTGTAGTTGCCAAGCCCCGAGCCGCCGCGCCCGGGTTTCGGGACATAGAAGCCACCGTCCTCGCGCTGCGTGCCGAGGACGAACTTCGCCGCCTTTTTTTTCGCCTCGACGACCGTCTCGCTCGAATCTCCGCAGCCGCTAAGCGCCCAGAGGGGAAGCGCCGTGAGCGCCGGCATCTGCGCGTCGGAGAAATGGCCGTCCGCCTGCTGGTTAGCGAGCAGGAACTTTGCGCCCTTCGCAATCGACGCCTCAAGCGGCGACACCTCGTCCGCGAGGGCAATCCCCGCGGCCAGCGCAAACACAGCGCAGCTTACAATCTTTTTCATCCTGCATGCCTCCTTCTTCAATACTATCAAACGCCAGTGTCGGGCGGAAGGTTCATCAGCGCATTGATGCGGTCGTCAAGCGACGGGTGCGACGCAAAGAGCGAGGCATGCTTGCCGCTGATGCCAAACGCCTTAAGAGAGTCGGGGAGAACGCCTGGCTGGAGGTTTCCAAGGCGGCGGAGCGCGGCAATCATCGGCGCTGGCGTGCCGATGAGCCGAGCGGACCCGGCGTCTGCGGCAAATTCGCGGCGGCGACTGTACCACATGACGACGATCGAGGCGAGAATGCCGAAAGCC
>JAZSLQ010000125.1:0-73428 GCA_045535455.1 Kiritimatiellia bacterium
AACAGGATTTACAAGGTTGAGGGAGAAAAATCCTGTCAATCCTGTAAATCCTGTCCAAAACTTCCCGTTGGCGACGCCCGGCTCGAAAATCTCGCGCATAAGGTTCGACGGCAGCGGCGCGTTCCGCTCGCTTGTCGGCGAATGGGCGGAAAAGGTCCGCGCCTTCATGATACATATCCTATAGTCACACCCATTCAACACACAATAGGGATAAGACGATACTTTATATGATTGCCTGTGCGTCCCGCAAATCGGCTGCTTTCGTCGGACACTGAAACAGGCGCGGCATCGCGGCAAATCCGCACCAAATCTCATTTTTCCGTCGCCTTTCGTCCGCGGGTTTGGTATGATGTGCGGCATGAAGAGGGCAAAGACAGTGAAGATGTGGTCCGCGCTCGCCGTTGATCGGCTGATGTCCGAGATAAACGAGGTACTGACGGCCGTCAAGCCGGATATCTTCTCATAGAGGCAGAAGGCGATGAGGCAGAAGGCGATGACGAGGTTGTGATTGACCTCTATGACGACGGGCGCGTCGTGGACGTAAAGACCGACAAGAGGACATTCGTGATGAATGCCTCCGGCAAGCTACGAAGCTATTGCTTCCGCCGTTTTTAGGTTGATTCACCCATGAAAGTGATCGTATCACCTATATATTCGCTCATAAAAGTGTTGCGCGAGTTGTGCTATTCCCACATAAAAGTGTTTGGCTGTGTTGCGGTTATGCGATAAATATGATATATTATCCGTATGAAACGTGTAAAGCCAGAAATTTTCCTCAATCGAAAATTCGAGTCGTTACTGATTGACTGGAAAGCGAACTCGCGCCGTCTGCCTTTGATTGTGAAAGGGGCGAGACAAGTGGGTAAGACGGAATGCATACGTCATTTTGCAGAGGGACGGTATGCTTCTTTTGTGGAGATCAATTTCGCTCTTCAGCCGGAGTTCAAGGCGATTGTGAGAGATGGCTATTCAGCCGAGAACATTGTACGGAATATTTCGCTGATTAATCCAAATTTCAGTTTTGTCGAGGCGCATACGCTGATATTCTTCGACGAGATTCAGGATTTCCCTGAGATCGCGACAAGCTTTAAATCGTTTGCCCAACAGGGGAAGTACGATGTAATCGGCAGTGGATCGCTCCTTGGCATTCAGCTCAAGCGCATTGAATCCATCAGCGTCGGCTATCAGGAAAAAGCTACGATGTATTCTCTTGACTTTGAGGAGTTCCTTGCTGCTCGGGGCTACAGATCAGAGCAGTTGGACGAATTGTACGGGCATCTTGTGGACGGAGTCCCGTTTGGAGAGGCCGCAAATACTACTTTTGAACGTCACTTTCTGGATTATGTGACATTAGGCGGAATGCCGGAGGTTGTGGAGAGTTATTTTGTGAAGGGGACTTTTGAAGGTGTGCCTGCCATGCAGCGTCGGATTGTATCGGACTACCGTTCAGACGTGCGAAAATATGCGGAAGGACTCGACCCCGTGCGCATCGTGAACGTGTTCGACAGCATCCCCGGCCAGTTGGCCAAGGAGAATAAGAAATTCCAGCTGTCATACGTCGAGAAGAAGGCCAGATACAAAGATTACTGGGGATGCGTGGAATGGCTGGATGACGCCGGCATTGTCAATGTCTGCAAATCGATGGATTTCCCTGAACTGCCGATTGCGGCACATATGGACTCTATGCGCTTTAAGCTCTATATGGCGGACAGCGGACTCTTGGTTTCGATGCTTGACGAGGAGTCGCAGGAAGACTTGCGTCTTCGGCGTGACATCGGGACGTGGAAGGGCGGTTTTTTCGAGAACGTCGTCGCAGAGTCGCTTGTAAAGGCTGGTGCCGCACCGGTTTACTACAAGAAGGAAAACTCTACACTTGAAATGGACTTTTTCCTGCGATCCGGCGATAATCTGGTTCCGATTGAAGTCAAGGCCGGGAACACGAAGGCAAAGTCAATGCGCACGCTGATAGACAGCACGCATTACAAGGATATTGCCTGGGGGATAAAACTTGTGCGCGGAAACATCGGATTTTCCAGCGGGATATTGACAATTCCGCACTGGTGCGCCTTCTTCTTGAAGCGGCTTGTCAAAGACCGCTGCGGCGCTTTCGCTTGCGTCCGCCGCGTCTGCGGCGACCGTGACCGTTTCGCGGACGGCCTGCCGGCCGGGGGATACGACCGCTGACGGTTTGCACACTAGAGAAGGAGTTTATGGACCTCCGCGCCATGGGCGCCAACCTCGTTCGCTACCATATGAACGCCGACTGGAAGCAGTTCGCCGGCGAGGCGGATCCCGCCGCCGCGTTAAACAAGCGGCTGCTTTCGTCGGACGCTGAAACAGGCGCGACTTGTTGCGTGTATTGTCCGGGGATCAGTGGAAGATGGGCAGCGACGGAGTTCAAGATATGATGCGCAGGGCGCGAGTTTCAGCTTGTTTCGACCGCCGATTCGGCGGGTGAAGACTGAGCGGCAAGGCGACGGTCGCGTTTGCCGAGTGAAACGACTATGTACGGCGCGGGAGAGTCAGGCGTTTTCAGCCGTAGGCATGGCGGGCGGGGAGTGCTTGCAATGTCACGTCATGGATGGATCGACTATCTTCAGGTCGGAAAACCATCGGCGCATGAAGCCTCTGTCACGCGTGACGAGTGCATCGGCGCATTCCAGTGCGTGTGCGCCGATGAGGAAGTCCGGGACGATGGCAAGCCGCAAAGCCTCTTTCTTCCGTGCCGCTTCAAGCCGCGCTTTCTTCCAAATTTCTCCTGCACGGATCGTCGCGGCTTCAGGCATCGGCGAGAAGTCGATGTCGAACGCAGCCATCTGGCGGCGGAATGCCGACTTGTCAGCAAATCCCGCAGATGCCTCCGCCCAGACTACGTCACACGCGATGAGAGAATGTCCGTCGGCATACAGACCCGTCACGAAATCTCGCGAGGATGGCCCAAATGCCGGGTCGGCCAGAAAGATGTCGTAGATGATGTTTGTATCTATTGCGTAGATCATCAACAGCCCCTCATTTCACGGATCAGTTCGTCCGTGCTTATGCCTCCAAACGCGCCTTTCAGGCATCCGTACGCTTCCTCAAAAGGACTTCGCTTCTTTTTCTGCGCGGCGACCTTGAGGGTCTTGCCGTCGATTTTGAACGTGAGAACTGTGCCCGGCGTTAAGCCGAGCTTCGTGCGGAACTGCTTGGGTATCGTCACCTGTCCGCGTTCGCAAAGTGTGGCTGTCGTCATCTGAAGCTCCCAATGAGGTTGAAAAAGTATGCATAAGTATAACACGGTATGGATTTTCCGTCAAGTGAGCCGCGTTTTTCACACGAATTGCAAATGACCCCCGCAGCCCGGCTCCGCCGCGCCGCGCGGGCCATTTGCAATTCGTGGTAGGCATAGTATCGCGGCGGGCATTCCGCCAAAATATGGTATAATACACGGGAATTCCGGTTCTATGAAGACAAGACAGTTCTGGTATCCGCTCCCTGAGCGGCTAATCGCGCAGCACCCCGCCGAGAAGCGCGGCACCGAGAAGATGATGGTGCTGCACCGCGCGACGGGCGTCGTCGAGCACAGGCATATTGCCGACATTGTCGAGTACATAACGTCGAACGATCTGCTCGTCGTGAACGACACCAAGGTGTTCCCTGCGCGGCTCATCGGCGAGTGGCCCGACACGCACGGCGCAATCGAGCTTCTAATGGTCAACGCCGCGCCGATGGACGCCGACGACGAGCGGCCGAGCATGACGGCGGGGACCGATTCGCTCCGCTGGAACTGCATTATCGGCTCGGGGCGCAAGTGCCGCGAGGGACAGGTCGCCTCGTTCGGCCCCGCGGGCGAGCTTAAGGCGACGCTTGTGAAGCCGCTTTCTGGCATCGGTATGTGGCAGGTGGAGTTCTCGTGCGACCGCCCGCTCATGGACCTTCTCGACGAGTTCGGCCGCACGCCGGTCCCGCCTTACGTGAAGCGCGAAGGCACGGACGAGGAGGAGAAGGAAGACCGCGAGCGCTACCAGACAATCTACGCGCGCGAGGTCGGTTCGGTCGCCGCGCCGACTGCGGGGCTCCACTTCACGCCCGAGATCTTCGCTGCGCTTGACGCGAAGGGCGTCCAGCGCGTTGCCGTCACGCTCCATGTAGGTCCTGGCACCTTCCGCCCTGTGAAGGCCGACAACATCGAAGACCACCACATGGACTTCGAGGCGTTTACCGTGCCGCCCGAGACTGCCGAGGCGATCAACGAGTGCAAGGCGCGCGGCGGGCGTGTCTTCTGCGTCGGCTCCACGACCGTCAGGACGCTCGAAACCGTCGCCGCCGCAGTAGAGGGCAAGAACGGTCGCATTGTCGAGGCGGGGTCGGGCGCGAGCGATATATTCATCTACCCGCCGTACCGCTTTCGCGTGTGCGACTGCATGCTTACGAACTTCCATCTTCCGCAGTCTACGCTCCTTATGATGATTTCGGCGCTCGCGGGCCGCGAGCGGGTCCTCTGTTCCTATGCTCTTGCCGTAAGAAACAACTACATGTTCTTTTCATACGGCGATTGCATGCTCATCGTCTAATTTGATATAATATTACCCAATATGCCGCTATTCGTGCCTAAAGACCGCAAATCGCTCTTCCGCCAGTTCCTGGCAGGAATGTACGATGCTGTCGTCATAACCGACCCGAATGGCCACATCATCGAGGTCAATCCCAGAGCCGAGGAACACTTTGGCTACACCCAGGACGAGGTGATCGACAGGCCGATTTCCTTCTACATCCCCGGGCTCGCGCCCGAGATAGTCCAGCGCATACGCCGCGGGCTCGAAGGCGACCGCCACATGATGATCGACGCGAACGGCCTCAACAAGGATGGCTCGAAGTTCTCCTGCGAGGTGACTGTCTCGATAATCGACTTGATGGACCCGGGCGATCTCGTCTTCACCGTTCGCAACACCGAGCGCCGCCGCCGCATCAACACCATGCTTCGCGCGAAGGCCAACGCCTTCCAGGTCGCGCAGTGCGCGCTTTTCGCGTGCGACGCCGACGGCAACATCCGCGAGTGCAACACGGCGTTCTGCGAAATGTTCGACCTCAAGGATGAAGACGACGCGCGCACGCACACCTTCGCGGAATTCATGTCCGACGACCCGCTTCCCGAGAACTTCAAGAAGGCGCTCGCGGGAGAGACGACCGTAACCGGCATCGTCGCCGAGGGCGACGACGACCAGGAGGAGGTCGAGGTCGTCCTTGCGCCCAACATGCTCGGCCACAAGTGCCAAGGCGTGGTTGGCAGCATCATCAAGGTCTGACGCGATGCGCCGCCCCTATCAGCATTCTGCGGGCATCGTATCCCTCTCCGTCAACAAGCCGGATCCAAAGATACTGCAGGATTTTCTCGTCCTCAAGTTTGCGCTTTCCCGTCGCGCGGCCAAGGCGGCGATAGATGGGCGCAGCGTGTGGGTCAACCGCAAGTGCGTGTGGATTGCGCGGTATGCGCTCAAGACAGGCGACCTTGTCGAGGTTCCGTCGGTTGTCGTGAAGGGCGCCCAGCGGCAGTCGGCCCAGAGCTCGCGCGAAAACGCGACGCCCGGCGCTCTCCCCGCAAAGCGCCATGTCAGGGTGCTTTGGCAGGACGACAACTATCTCGTGTGCGACAAGCCCGCCGGGCTCGTTTCTTGCGACGACCCAAAGAGCGTCGAGGCGATCCTGCGCGAGCAGGAGAAGGTCCCGACCCTCGAGGCGGTCCACCGTCTCGACCGCGACACGACCGGGTGCCTCATGTTCGCGAAGAACCACGCCGCGCTCGAGGCGGCGATAGAGGAATTCAAGACGCATGTCGTAACGAAGGTCTACCACGCCGTAGTCGTTGGCGAGTTCAAGTTCGCGCACCGGCTCGTCGACACTCCGCTTGACGGGCAGCCGGCGGTCTCTCGCGTGACGAGGGAGGCGAAGTCGGCAGACGCGAGCTTCCTGAGGGTTCGCATAGACACCGGCCGCACGAACCAGATTCGCCGCCACCTCGCGTCGCTGCGCTTCCCGATAGTTGGCGACAGGGTGTTTGGGCTCAAGAACGCACGCGACCCACGGCTCATGCGCGTTCCGCGGCAGATGCTCCACGCATCCACGCTTACGCTGCCGCATCCGCTGACGCGCAGCGCCGAGATTTCCGTACACTCGCCGCTTCCGGCCGACTTCAGGGCGGCGTTGAAGCTTTTTGGAATGGGGAAGTAGCAATGTCACAGGAATGGAACATCAAGTCACGCGGCCATGTATGCAGTCTATGCCAGAAGCCGCTCGTCGACCGCGCGCCGGTTGTGAGCGCGCTTAAAGAAACCCCCGAGGGGTATGAGCGTTTCGACTGTCACCCGGAGTGCTGGAAGACCGCCGAGCGCGACTGGGAGCCGTTTTCGCAGTGGGACGGCGTCTATCTCGCGCCTGTGAAGGAAGAGAAGAAGGAGCCGCTTAAGAAGGAGGACGCGGGCGAACTTTTGCGCCAGCTCGTCACGCTCGACGACCCCGCGATGAAGAACGTCGTCTATGTCCTCGCCGTGATGCTCGAGCGCTCGAAGATACTCGTCGAGCGCGATGCGAAGGAGCTTGAGGACGGGAAGATACGCCGCGTTTACGAAGACCGCAAGCAGGGCGACACTTTCGTCATTCTCGATCCGCGTCTCCGTCTTGAGAACCTTGCAGAGGTGCAGTCCCAGGTCGTCGCGCTCCTCTCGGGCACGAAGACCCTCGGCGAAGTCGCCAATGAGGAAGACTGCGCCGCCGAGGCGTGATATTGGCGCTAGCTCTTGGCGCTGGCGAAAATTTTTTCGGGGAAAGCGAGCAGACATCAGCGCGAGATCTTAGCCTACTCAACCGGGCTCCAGCCACGACTCAAAAGTGCGCATGTCCGAAACGTGTATTTACAGGTTTATTGTCCTTCGCAGACATGTAGTATAATGAGCACATGAAAGATGCGCTTGAGGAGCTCTATTCGCGAAACCCATGTCTTGAACAATGCAGGGATGCCGTCGCTAACGCTTTTAACGTGCTTCTCTTTGCATTTCGCTCGGGTGGCAAGGTGCTTGTGTGCGGCAACGGCGGAAGTGCGGCGGACGCAGAGCATATCTGCGGCGAACTGCTGAAGAAGTTCAAGAGGCACCGTGCAGTCCCTGCGGAAATATCGTCGAAACTCAGGCCCGAACTCGCAGACAGGCTGGAAGGGGCGCTGCCGGCGATTTCGCTTGTTTCGATGAGCGGGATTCTCACCGCGTTTGCCAACGACGTTTCGTGGAAGACTGCCTTTGCGCAGCAGGTGCTTGCACTTGCGAAGCCGGATGACGTGCTGATCACGCTTTCTACGAGCGGCAACAGTGCCAACTGCATTGCCGCTGCGGAGGTGATGAAGGCCGTCGGAGGAAAGACGATATCCTTTACGGGTAAGAACGCGTCGTGTCTCTCGGAAATATGCGACATCACCATTCGCGTCCCGGAAACGGAAACCTACAAAGTACAGGAACTGCACCTGCCAGTATATCATGCGCTATGCGCGGCAATCGAGGAGGAGATGTTTTAAAGTGTAAAGTGTAAAATGTAAAGTGTAAAATTGTCGGAGGGAAAAAGGAAGTGAAACTGAAAATAGGTTTGGATATTGGCGGAACGAAGTGCGCCATATCGACCGGGGAGTGCGAAGACGGCGCGATAAAGATACTCTCGCGCGAGGAGTTCCCTACCGCAGGACTTTCCTGGCAGCAGGTCCTCGACGAGTTCGCAAGGCGAATTGAAAAACTGGCGGACAATGGACATGCGACATGCGACGACCGACATGCGGTGGCGGCGATCGGAATCAGCTGCGGCGGGCCGCTCGATTCTAAGCGCGGCGTGATCATGTCGCCGCCGAATCTGCCGGGATGGGACGATGTGCCGGTCGTCAAGTTCTTCGAGGACCGCTTCCATGTGCCGACGGCGGTGCAGAACGACGCCAACGCCTGTGCGCTCGCAGAGTATCTCTATGGTTCCGGGCGCGGCGCGAAGAGCATGGTTTTCATGACATTCGGCACGGGCCTTGGCGCGGGAATCGTCATAGACGGGAAACTCTACTCCGGAGCGAACGACAACGCGGGCGAGATCGGGCACATTCGCCTTGCTCCGACTGGCCCTGTCGGATACAACAAGGAGGGGAGCGCCGAAGGCTTTTGCTCCGGTGCCGGAATAGCGCGTCTCGCCAAGATCAGGAAGGGGCTTGATCTTACGACAAAGGAGATATTTGCGCGCGTCCGCGCCGGAGACCCAGACTGCACGGAGGTCTTTCGGGAGTCGGCCGAAAAGCTTGCGGCGATTCTTGCGTTCACAATCGACATCCTCAATCCCGAGGTGATTGCGCTCGGCGGCGTGTTTATGCGCAACGCCGATCTGTTCATGCCGATAGTAGACCCGATCCTCAACCGCGAGGCTATGCCGCTTGCGAGGAAGGTCTGCCGGATTGTTCCGGCGGAGCTTGGCGAGACACTTGCGAAAATAGGCAAAGGCGCGGAGCGGATTCGGCTCGTGGGCTTCGACGATGTTGAGGTCGCGGCAAAGCTCAACATTACGTCGGCCCGCCAGCCGCTCGACGCCATTGCCGAAGTCGCCATGCAGACCCTCGTCTCTCGCATAAAGAAGCCCGATCTCCCGCCGCGCACGATTCTTCTCGACGCGGAGCTCGTCGTGCGGTAGAGACGGATATGCCTGCATTTTGTTCACCACTGACACGCCGACATGTGGTACAATATGCGGCGAAAGGACAAATAGTCGATGCGCATATCGTACACGTACTGGCAGGACCCAAAAGATAAGCTCTGGGTTGGCTTCTGGAATGACTACCCAGACTATGTGACGCAGGGACATGACCTTGCGGAGCTTCAGTATATGCTACGTGACATCCGTGACGCGATTCGCGACGGCGACTTGCAGGACACGCGCCGTTCCATTGGCGTGATGGACATGGAGTATGCATGAAGCGCATAGATCTTCTGCGCAGACTTGAAGAGGAAGGGTGTGTCCTTGTTCGTTCTCGTGGCGGGCACGACATCTACCGTAATGTCATAACTGGCACTACTCAGCCTGTCCCGCTTCATCGGGAAATAAACGAAATAACGGCGAAGTCTATTATCAGGCATTTGTCCGCGCCAGAAGAATCGGAACAATAACACTTTTTCATCCTCTCTTTGGGCATAAGCCTATCCCGAGGGGTAAAGGGGGGCGGACCCTTCTGTATATGCTTAACTGTATATGAGTGGCTGCGTGTCCCGCGGAGCGGCTGTTTCCGTGCGGACGCTGAAACGGGCGCATCATTTGGAATCCTTGATCCTTCCGCCCGCCCGTGCCGAAATATGGTAAATGTGGTATAATATGCGGCGTTGGAGGAAATGACATGGCTACATCGAGCATAACGGCGAAGTTTGAGGCAAATGAGGCAAAGGCGATGGATGCACTTGCCTCTGGCATTGCCGCCGTGTTTCGCAGGATTGCTCCAGTTGATGGGAAAGCCATTCTTTTCGGCTCACGCGCCCGAGGCAACGCCAGGCACGACAGCGACTGGGATGTTCTTGTGTTGCTTGGCAAAGACCGGATAACCGCATCGGATCAGGACGCCGTCGCGTACCCGATTCACGAAATCGGCTGGGAGATTGACGAAATGGTCAACCCTGTAATGTACACGATGCGCGACTGGGAGTCAAAGCGCGGAACGCCATTCTACGAAAATGTGATGAGAGATGGGATCGCGCTGTGAGCATGACGAACGAAGAACGAGACGCGGTGGTGGAGCTGCGCATCGCCAAGGCCTATCGTGCATACGAAGAGGCAAAAGGCGTTGTGGTGCTGAAGTATTGGGAGACTGTTGCCAATCGGCTCTATTACGCAGCCTACAACGCCGTTACAGCTTTGCTGCTTGCCAATGGTGATACGGCGCAGACGCATAGCGGAGTGCGCCATATCTTCGGGCTTAAGTTCATCAAAACAGGCGTCTTGCCATCCGAAACAGGACGGCTCTATCACCGTCTTTTCTCAATGCGTCAGACGGGGGATTATGATGACACATACGATGTTGCCGCAGAAGACGTCCTGCCCAATATCGAACCTACCGGCAAGTTGCTTGATGTTGTTGTCGCAAAGGCAAGAGAACTGATTGCCGAGTGAGTACGGGGATTGTTGCGCCAATCACGTCGACTACATCCGGCACTTGGGAATTGGTAGGAATCATATGGGGACAAGTCCCCGCCGCTGACGTTCTGGGCTGGGTGCGCCGAAAGTCGGACCTTTCGCATAATCCGCATTTTCTGCGATGGTGTGTGCTCACATAATTTGCATAATGCAATATAGGTGAGCGAAGTCAGGGAGGATGTTGTTTTTACATGTTGTCTTTGTTGTTTCCAATTCAACTTATAGGCAAGTCCTTGGATTCAACACGAAAGATGGTTGTGTCGTGGTTGGAGCGTGGTTGAGTCGGCCAATGTCTCGCGCTGATTTCTGTGCGCGTTCTCCAAAATTCTGTAAAACTTTTTCGGAAAAAGTCGAAATGATGCACCTTTACCTTGCGGCGGGAAAGAACCGCCAGAAAGGAAAGGTGCAACATGAACGACGACAAATATACTGAAAAAGGATTCCTCCGTCGGCTTTTTGAGATGTTTCAAGGCCTCAGGATGCCTCGGGACACGCGCGAATACAAACTTGCGCGAATCGAGCTCCAGCGCCTCTCGGCGCCTCTTACGGCGATTGTCGTGCCGACTTTGTTCGTCATAGTGCTTTGTGTTGTGACGGCTATTTCGTCGCAAAAGACAGAATTGCCGCCCGTGCACATTGCAGATCCGATTGTGGATGATCCGCCACCCGTGGATCCGCCGGAGCCGACGCCTGAAGATCCTCCTACTCCGGAGCCGGTAGTTGAGTTTACCGTAGACGTTCCGACTCCTGCGCCTTTTACGCCGTTGCCGCCTACGCCTATCAATACATCTTCGACGGATCTCTCCGTGAAGCCCGCTTCTATTGATGCCGTGATGAACATCAAATCTCCCGTGATGATGAAAACTATAAAGGTGAGCCGCACTCCGGGCACAATCGGCAGGGTGACAGGCGGCGGCGACAAGGGCGGTGGCGATCCGCGTACTGAGGCGACGGTGATGAAGGTTCTCTGGTGGCTCAAGGCGCACCAGAACACCGACGGCAGCTGGGGCAATGCAAACAAGGTTGCGAACACCGCCCTTGCCGTGCTTACCTACTTGGCTCACGGCGAATATCCGGGAAACCCTCTTTCGCCATACACGCGTGACTTCGGCCCGACTGTGCAATCTGCGCTTGACTATCTCATCGGCAGCATCTACGTCGGCAAAGACAACCTTCCTCACTTCCAGGGGACGGACGGCAACGAGTACAGCTTCCTCATCGGCACCTACGCGCTCTGTGAGGCGTTCGCCATGACGAAGAACCCCAACTGCAAGGAGGCGGCGACGACGTGCCTCTATCGCATCATCGAAAACCAGTCCTCGACGGGCGGCTGGGACTACAAGCTCAACAAGAACTCGACGCGTGACGACCTCTCCTTCGCGGGCTGGGCGATCCAGGCGCTCAAGGCAGGCAAGATGGCCGGGCTTCACCACGAGGGGATGCAGACTGCGATCAACAAGGCGGTGAACTGCCTTAAAAAGCGCGGCTACTCCAAGTCCGGCGGCTTCACATACACGCCGACGGCGAACAACAACGGCGGAAACACCGGTCTTGCCGGTGTCGGCACGCTTGCATTGCAGTTCCTTGGCCGCGGCACCGAAGCGGAGGCGCTGAACGCGCTCGACGTGATGCGTGACTGGATGCCAGCGTTCGAGTCGGAAAAACTTTCCGCAAAGAGGCCCGGCGGCAGCCCGCAGTACTACTGCTACTATGCGACGCAGTGCAAGTACCAGGCGGGCATGAAGCCAGGCGCGACGAAGCAAGATGTCGATTCGTGGGTGAAATGGAACCTCGAGATGAGAAAGCTCTACCCGGCCTCGATCATCGACCTCCCCGAAAAGGTTGCGGACGTCAAAGGGAAGGAGCATGCGCAGGGCTATTACCAGAACACCGACGCGCATTCGTCACGTCCCTACATGGACACGTGCCTCGCGGCGCTCCAGCTGATGGTATATTACCGCTATCTCCCGACGACGTCCACGAAGGCGGGCGAGAGCGACGCGGGCGAAAGCGCCGACATTAATGGCTTCGATAGCTCCAAGGACGTTCAGGTCGTCGTCTCCAATTTGTAAAAATGGTATAATTAGGGCGATGGGCGATGAGTTCACATGGAACGACCGCTACGCTGGTGACGAGGCCTGGACCGAATGGTTTGAAATCTGTTCGGTCGACCTCTGTCGTCCAGAGTTTGCCGCTCGGCTGCGCGAGCAGGTTTCCTCCGCCATGTACTCGCGGCTCGCCCGCGCCGGAATCTCGCGCGAAGACGCGGGAGGGGAAGATCCGGTCGCCTTCTTTGATTCGTATTTCAAGCTCAAGGGTTCGCGCGAGAAAAAGAAACCGCTCAAGTCCTATTTTGCGCACCGCATCAAGGACGAGGGGCTTAAGATGGTCGACTTCGTCTGCGGCACTTTTTTCGGTTCCGGCTCGGGCCGCGTCCGCGACATCGCCCTCGACTGGATATCCGTCCTCAAGGGCTGGAAGCCGCGCACTGTCGCAGGAGAGGACGGCCGCCGCCATCTCGTCTGGGAGAACGCAGGCGACGCGAACCTCGCAGCCGTCGAGCAGTCGGAAGAGCCGCAGTCGCTCGATTTCCTCGACGAAGAGCCGCTTCGCTATGACGCAGAGCGCGTCATCGCCGCAGTCGCGCAGCGCACTCGTCTCGCGCAAGACGCCGCGTCGCTTCTCCTCTATGCCACTTCTCACGACATCTCGCTCACCGAGCCCTGCATACTCGCCGCGCTTGGCGCGGGAAAGTCTCAGGCCTACGCCTTGCGGGAGAAGGTCATCGCGGCGCTTGAGCGGGAGCTTCGCGAAGTCGAGCTTGCGGACACGCCTCTTTTCGCGCGCGTCCTCGTCGCTGCTGTCGCGGCGCATTTGCCGCGCGACCTTCAAAAAGAACTGGGGGTGGAAGAATGAACGCCGCGTTTCTCAATGAGTGGCAGCTCTATCGGCGCGGCGCACAGCTTCCGCCAATCGTCGGGCTCGAGCCGAAGACCGATTCGGAGTTCGACGCCGATGTAGCCGTCGGGGAGATAAGGATATTCGCCGACACGAACCGCCCGCTTGTCGCGCTCGTCGTCGAAGACCGCCGTCTTTCTGGATGGCGCATTGTTCCCGTCTCACCGTTTTGCGCGCCCGCTTCCACTCGTGAGTTGATGGTGGGCGAGCGCGTCTTCCAGCTTTGGAACGCGACTGTCGTCTCGCGTCGCTTTGCGTCGCGCAGCTGGAGAGTTGATGCGATTTCCGATTCCGACCTTGCTGATATCCGCGGCGCAATTGCCGCGGCGAATCCTGGGCGCATCACTGCAGGCGACGGCGTGCAGGCGAAGTACGAGCGCGAGTTTCTCGTCGGAGAGGGAACGCTCGTGCCGTTTGCAGCGCCTCGCGCGGCGGATTTGCCGCGCTTTGCGTGGATGCAAGTCTCGTTCAAGATCGCGGCGTCGCTCGCGGTGTGTCTTTCGGCGTGGTATGTCCTGATGATGGACTCAGGCCGACAGATCGTCCGCAACTGGCGCGAGGGCTTCCATGCCGTCGACATCGCGCAGGAAGACGCGGCCATCGAACTTGTCGACGCGCGCGAGGTGCGCGAGGCGCCGACGGAGATCGCGGAAGTAAATATAGACTTTACGCCGCCCTCGGTAACATGGCACGGTCCTGCGCCAGAAGTCTTCCGCCTCGCGAAATTCGCGGACGTGAAGGGACCGAAGGTGCCGGAGAGTATCAAGAAGTTCACGCTCGACCGCGACAGGTTCGTTTCACCGATTTCCGCTCCGATGGATGTCGTGTTCCTGTCGGGTGGCGAAGGGAAGTCTCGCGCCTCTGCGCAGAGCGGTGAGCTCCGATATGCGGCTGCAATCGCGCCGCTCGCGGGGCCTCCGAAGGTGACGTGCCGGCTTGTGGACGACACGCGGAGCGGGCTCTGCGTCGACAAGATACTGCGGATTGAAGGAGAGGTCGCGGAAGGAGCGAAGATCACAGTGATGTTCGACGACGATGTCATCGAGGGATATGGCAGACTGTCCAGCATTGCCTCCAACTGCAAGGTCTGGATCGATTACGAACTTATGGCATTCTCCGGCAAGACGATTTCCCCCGAGGATGTTTTCGTCACGCTCATCTGGCCAGCGAAGGATGGCGACGAGCGCACGCCCGTTCCAGTCGGCGAGTGAAAATTATTGTCCGTTTGCCATTGACGCGGCGACGGCAAAATTGATAGAATTTGCGGTGTCGAAGCGGCGAGGGCGCGTGCTTTCCCGGCGAGACGGAACACAAGAAGGAAAGAATCAAGATGGAAATCTATGTTGGTAACCTCGCATACGCGACCACCGACGATGGACTCAAGGCGGCGTTCGCGCAATTCGGCGAAGTTACCGCCGTTCGTGTCGTGACCGATCGCATGACCGGTCGCAGCAAGGGATTCGGCTTCGTCACGATGCCCGACGCCACCCAGGCGCAGGCCGCGATCGACGCCCTCAACGGACACGAACTCGACGGACGCACGGTCCGCGTCAATGAGTCGCAGCCCAAGCCTCGCGAAGAGCGTCGTGGCGGCTTCGGCGGCGGGCGCGGCGGTTATGGCGGGCGCGGCGGCTATGGTGATCGTGGCGGCTACGGCGACCGTGGCGGCTATGGCGATCGCGGCCCTCGTCGCGAGACTCGCTGGTAATCGATGGTTCGTCGATTAAAACGGGAAGCGCGGCCCATTCGCCGCGCTTTTTGTTTTCAGATCGGTAGGGGCGTGTTTCCAACGCGCCCGCTGTTAAAAGACTAAAAATGCAGTGGCAGTTTCGCTTGAGATAGAGGAGTCGGTCGGCGATCCAGTTATGGGAATCGACGAGGCGGGGCGCGGCCCTCTTGCTGGCGGCGTATATGCCGCAGCCGTGTCTGTTCCACTTGCGCTTGCGGAGCAGCTGCTCGTCGGCGCGTGGAGTGAGATAAATGACTCGAAGAAGCTGACGGAGAAAAAGCGCGAGCGCCTTGCGGCGGTCATCAAGTCGACGGACGGCTGCAGGTGGGCCATTGCGAGCGCGAGCCCGAAGGAGATCGACGAGCTAAATATTTTGAACGCAACGCACCTCGCAATGCGAAGGGCGGCGGACGAAGTCGGCGCGGAGCATGTTCTCGTCGACGGGCTTCCCGTGAAGACGCTGCCGCACGCAGTGAACGTCGTGAAGGGCGACGCCAAGTCTCTCCTCATCGCGGCGGCGTCGATTCTCGCGAAGACGGCGCGAGACGCCGACTGCCTTCGCCTCGAGGCGCTTTACCCAGGCTACGGCTTTGCAAAGCACAAGGGCTATCCGACGAAGGACCATATAGAAGCGCTTTCGCGGCTCGGCCCGTGCCCCGAACACCGCAGGAGCTTCGGCCCCGTGGCCAATGTGATTTGATATAATACCATTCAACACGAAAGGAACATCAATGAAGAATACGATTCCGATGCTGTGCGCCGCGCTCTTTGCGCTGGCTGCGTTCGCCAAGACCTCAACGCCCGAAGGATGGTTCGACGACTATGACGCCGCCCTCAAGAAGGCCGCCGCCGAAAACAAGCACGTCGTCATCGACTTCTCGGGGAGCGACTGGTGCGGATGGTGCAAGCGCCTCGACAAGGAAGTGTTTGCGACCGACGAGTTCCGCAAGGGCGCCGCGGAGAAATACGTTCTCCTTATGGTTGACTCTCCGAGCGACAAGTCGCTTCTTTCCGAGAAGGCGAAGAAGCAGAATCCGGAACTCGTCAAGAAGTTCGGAGTCGAGGGCTTTCCGACTGTCGTAGTGCTAGATTCGAAGGGCGAGGAAGTGATGAGGACCGGCTATCAGGCGGGAGGTCCTGAGAAGTACCTCAAGATGCTCGACGAGGAGATACGCTTCGCCCCGGAGATAAAGAAGTACATCAAGCCGATCGAAGACGTCTTGAACCGCCACGACGAGCAGATGAGGAAAGACTCCGACGCGGCGATGGAGAAGGTCAAGGCGAAGTTCCCGAGGCCCGACAAGAAGATGTCGAAGTCCGAACGGCAGAAGTACCAGCAGGATGCCATGGCCTACGCCCAGAAGATCATGTTCGAGGAAGTGTACCCTAAGTATGTGCCGCTAATTGAGAAGTGCTTTGCCGAGGCGAAGGCGATGAAGGTTCCTGCGGCCCTGGAAGAGCGCAAGAAGGAACTTATCGAAGGAGAGGAAAAACGGTTCGACATGTTGCGCAAGGCGCTCAAGGAGCACGCAGAGAAGAAGAGCGAGAAGTAGCGCCATGTGCAGGGTAATGGGCATCGTCAACGTCACGCCGGACTCGTTTTCCGACGGCGGGAAGTTCAACACCCCGGAGGAGGCGATCCGCCGCGCCAAGAACCTTGTCGAGGAAGGCGCGGCAATCATCGACATCGGCGGCGAATCGACGCGCCCTGGCGCTACGCCTATATCGTGGGAAGAGGAGTGGGCGAGAATTGAGCCCGTCCTCGCGGGGTTAAACTCTCAACTCTCAACTCTCAACTTTCAACTCTCGGTAGACACCTATCATCCCGAAACGGCTGAACGCGCCGTCGCGGCTGGCGCGACAATCGTCAACTGCGTCTATCCAGGGCCAGTTGAGGCGATGCTTGAAATCCTCGCGTCAAATTCCAGCGTCGAGCTCGTCATTCCCTCGAAGCTGATCGACTCCAAACTCTCAACTCTCAACTCTCAACTCTCAACTTTCAGCTCTCGCCTCTATCTCGACCCGATGATCGGGTTTGGGACAACGCGTGAGGAGGATCTTGAGATTCTCCAGACTATCCCAGAGCTTGCAAAGAAGGGGCGCGTTCTCATTGGTGCGAGCCGCAAGCGCATCGTCAAGCGGCTTACTGGCGAGAAGGTTCCCGGCAAGGATCTCGCGGGCAATCTCACGATTGCGCTGTGGGCCGCGATAAATGGCGCGAGCGTCGTCAGGGTTCACGACGTGCGCGAAACTGTGCAGGCGCTAAAGGTGCTTGCCGCGCTTAAGGGAGAGGCGTTGCCGGAATGACGATTGCCGCGCTCGCCTTGTTTGCTGCGCTCGGTTTCTCCGACTCGAAGACGCTTGCAGTCCAGATTCATCTTGACCGCGCGGGCTTCTCGTGCAGCACGATTGACGGGCAGTGGGGCGTGAAGTCCGAAAGCGCGCTGAGGGCTTACGAGGCGTCGCGGACGAAAGACACCAAGCCCGCGCTCGCGACCACGCCTGAGCGGGCATACGACCGCTACTTTGCAGACGCGCCCAATCCATTTCGCATCGTCGAGGTGACGCAAGCCGACATCGATGCGCTCGTCAAGATCCCCGACGATCCTGCAGAACGCGCAAATCTTCCCCGCATGGGCTATGAGTCGATAAAGGAGATGTTCGCGGAGCGCGGGCATCTCTCGCAGATTGCGCTTTCGAAGATGAACCCGGGCGTCGACTGGGCGAACGTTAAGCCGGGGCTTAAGCTCGTCATTCCGAGTTTTCCTTCGATAGAGGAGGAACTTGCGGCGGGTGAGAGGGGGAATCCGAACCGTCCGAAGCGCCCCGAGGCCGCGCTTGTGAAAATATCCATTTCGTCGAGCCAGATCAGGGCGTATGACGACGAAGGGAAGCTCCTTGCGCTTTTCCCGTGCTCAATCGCGGCGGACAAGGCGAAGGTGCCGCCTCACGGCGAACTGAAGATTACGAGCTATATCGCGTGGCCGAACTTCACCTACACGCCTGACTTTACTCCGCCAGGGAAGAAGGTGCAGCGGCACATCTGGCCGGAAGGGGAGAACTGCCCCGTCGGCGTCGCATGGTTGGGGCTCAACCTTCCCGGCTACGGGATTCACGGAACGCCGCGCCCCGAGTCAATCGGCTTTACCGGCTCGCACGGATGCTTTCGCCTTGCGAACTGGAACGCCGCGCGGCTCTACGCGATGTGCCGCAGTGGAACGAAGGTGGTGATCGAGCCGTGAACTTCCTTGCGATAGACTTCGAGACGACGGGCTATGACTTCGGCTGCGACAACGAGCCGTGGCAGCTCGGGTTCGCGCGCGTCGAGGACGGCGCGATAGTCGAGACGGGCGAGTGGTTCTTTGATGTCGAAGGAGCGCCAGCGCGCGCACATGAGCCAGATGCTCTCGGCACTTTGCAGAGTTCGTTCGAGACATGGGCGCCGAAGCTCATGGGCGTGCGGCTTGTCGCGCACAATATCGCGTGCGAACGTACGATCCTTACGCGCGTCGCGCCGCTGACGAAGTGGGGGCCGTGGGTCGACACGATGAAGCTCGCGAAGGCAAGATACCCGAAGCTTCCGTCGTACAAGCTCGGCGACCTCTGCGAGATGTTCGGCCAAGTGCCGCAGATCGAGGGCCGCACGTGGCACGACGGGCTCTACGACGCCGTCGCCTGCGCAAATCTCGCGCTCCTCCTGGGCATGTAGCTGAAGGAAAAAATACCCCCTTGCGGTGTGTGTACACCTTATGGTAAACTATACTCTCATAAGGCATAATAGGCAATCATGGTACGACGTAAGAACAAAAATGGCGAATCACGTCATGGTAAACACGCCATAGGCGCTTTTAGAGTCTCGCTCTACCTTTCTGCAGAGGAGAAGGCCATTGCCATTCTAACGGCCGAACGGCAGAAAAGGACTATCTCTGATGTTATAAGAAATGGAATAGTGAGCGAAGCAACGCGTTCCGGTGTGATGGTTGGGGGACAGATTGCCGGTAGATTCCGCGTTCGTATAGATGCATATAAGAATGTGCTCACTGCGGATGCGCAAATCAAAAGGAGTACTGGCCTATGAACAGAGTCGAACAAATCATCGCATTTGTCGATAGGGAATCTCCGGGGGTGCTCGACAGTGTGGCGGAAGAAGATGGTATATCCAAGGAGGAGATAGTACGCAAGGTACTCGCTCTTTCTAATGGTCGCATGGTGTACACACACCAAGATCGGGATAGAGTCACTACCGATGAATCATGACTTAAGAGTGAAACGGCGCAGGGGTTTTCCGACGGCATTGTTTGCCGCCTTGCTTTTCTCTGCCTGTTTTGGCGCGGAGATTACGCAGCCGTCCTTTGGCAGCGACGGCATAGACCGTACTGACCCTAACTTCGTCACGGCGTCGTTACTTTGGATAGGGCCGGGCGAAGAGTTTTTTGGCTGTGCGGGGCATTCGAGCATCAGATTGGAGTGCCCGAAGTTCAACCTAGACTATTGTTTTTCATGTGAAAGCGAAAGTATTCGTGAAAACTTTGGCCGCTTTTTAATGGGTGGTCTGAAGACAGGAATGTTTGCAATTCCGACTAAAGAGTTTCTCAAGTTGTATGAAGACTTAGGACGGAGCGCGACGCAATACAAGTTGAATCTCCCGCCCGATGTGAAACAGCGGCTTTGGGAGATACTTGATAAACAGGTTGAGGATGGGCGTTGCCTGCCATACGACTATATTAAATACTGTTGCGTTCAGACGATGCTTCAGCCGTTGCTTAAAGCAATTCCACCCTATGAACTTAAGCCAGGTCCTTGGCCCGAAATCTATAAGTTGACGCGCCGTGAAGTGTTGGCGAATGATCTAGAATGGTGTCCGTGGACAAGATTCTTCCTTCACACGATTGCGGGTACGGAGGTGGATCGTGAGGTGTCTCCGTATAAGACAGTTATCCTATCCAGGGATTTCGTCAATCTTCTAAGAGATGCGACAATCAACGGGCAGCATATAATAGAAGGTGACGGGGAAGTCCTATTGCCTTTCCAGAAGCCAAAGAAGACGGCTATAGTAACGCCGGTCATGGCGGCGGCGTGTGTGCTTGTTGTGGCGTGTGTAAACTTGTTGTTGCGGACAAAGTGGATAGATTGGAGTTTCCTGATTTTCCAGTCGTTGCTTGGACTCTTAATCTCTCATCTTGTGTTAATCTCGCACTTGCCTGCAACTGACTGGAACTGGCTAATCGTGCCGTTCAACATCATTCCGCTTGTATTTTGGAAGTGGCGTCACAAGTGGGCTTTGTGGTTTGCAGGTCTGCTTGTAGCGTGGGATGCATTCATGATTTTCCATCCGCATCGCCTGACCGATCCTGCATATTTTGTATTGGTCGCCGCATATATCGTATTTTACATCAAGGTCTTTCTTGGCGGCCCCAAAATGTGTCAGGCGGTTTCAAAATGGGCAGACAGTTTTTTGCCTAAGGCAGTGCAGTGGCTTAATGAGGAATAATCATTGAAACAACATGGGAACACAGGAAAAGAACATGAAAGAAAAAACAATGAAAAAGATTACGATAATGGCGTTTCTGCTGGCGATACTCGCGCCTGTTATGCAGGTGTGGGCAGGAAGCGGCGGCTCTACGACATATTATGCTGCATTGAAGGCGCAGGTGTCGTCCAATTCGTCTGGCATGGGTAAGGTCTATGCTGGAACGTCGAATTCAGCACCGTCGGCGAGTAGTTACAAAGCTGATTACTCGCAAAGCTCCAGTCAGAATTCTACGACGGAGAATGAAAAAAAGAATTTTTATGCTTTTGCGCAGGCGAATGATGGGTATGAGTTTGTCGGTTGGTCCACCAGCAACAATGGCTCAACATCTTCATCTGCAAGTCCTTATACTGTTCAAGTGGCATGCACGTCCTCCACTGAATCCAGCCCTACGGTGACGACGGTTTATGCAAATTTTAAGAAGAAGGTTCTTGCTGCGTTCAACATCACCTTTGAGACGAGTAGTGCGGGCAGTTATACTGTTGATGGCGCGGCACCGGCCAACAAGACAGGATTGACGGAAGCGACTTCCATTACGTTGGCATCGTCCGATGACAAATTCTTAAACTGGGTTGTCAATGGTGCCGAGGTCACGACCAACCCCTATACTGCAAGTTATACAGCGAACACGACTATCAGTGCGGTGTTCCTGACCGCAGACATGGTTACTTCTGTCACCACACTTAGCGACTTGACATCGGCACTGTCCAATGCTCAGTACAAGAAAGTCACCATTCCTTCAGGAACTACGATCCAGATTCCCAAGGGCTCGACGGTTACGGTTCCTTCTGGAAAGCAACTGGTGATGGACGGAACGCTGATTGTCTTGGGGACGCTGTCGAACTCCGGTGCGATTTCTGGTAATGGAACGCTCTACAAGATTTCGTACAAGATTGATCAGGGCGATGTCATTACTGTTTACACGGCTGATGGCAAGGAGTGCGGTGCCATGACGTGTGCCTGCCAAGATTCCAAGATGCCGCGCTACTGCAAGACGACGGTTACGGCGAACACACCGACTGTCAGCGGAACAATTGGTTGCACGACAACGTGGGGCGTACTTCTTAACGGTACGACGGCATACGCAATCAGAAATCAGAGCCCGAAGGCGGTCAAGGTTAATGTTGATACGGCGAAGGATTCCAATGGAAAACAGAGCGTCGTCAACAAGATTACATCGGTTGTCGCAAATGGCAATGTGGATGCTTTGGATGCGAATGCCAACTATGTTCTCTTTGCTGATTGTAGCATGACGGGGCCGTTGGACAGCAGTAAACTTAGGAGCACGGCAACCGTAGATTGTGCAGGTAAAAAACTGTCTGCCGGTACCAATTCGCATTCGTCATTTGGCATTAGCGTGTTAAATGGTTCGTTTTCGGCTTCTGCTAGCCAGTGGCAGAACGCTCATGCTGCGTTCTTCAACATGTCCTCCGTGTCGCTTAGCAAAATCAAGGGCACGGTTTCTACCTATTACTTCTATGACTGTGGCACGTCGGCGTCGGCGTGTTCCCTTTCGTTCGCCTACTACAGTTCGACGCGCACTTCAGATTACCGAACTATCTATCTGTATAGCGGTTATTACAGCTATTCGTTCAACACAACAGACGATTCTGGCAAATGCAATGTGTACGGTGGTTCGTTTACAAAAGATCCTTCAGCTTACATCCCGTCTACTTATGACGGAATTATCGACGCCAAGTACGATGGCAGCAAGTATTACGTCGTGGGGGCGGCACAGGTCGCTGAGACGCTGGCAACTATTGGCGATGCCAAGTATTCTTCTCTCGCAGATGCCGTGGAAGCAGCCAATACCGGAGATGAAATTACGCTAAGCGCTGCAATAGACTTGACAGGGAAAACGATTACGATTCCATCTGGCAAGTCCATTACACTTACGCTTGAGAACCATCAAATCACGGGCGGTAGAATTGTGAACTATGGAACTCTTATACTCACCGATTCCGCCACAGGGACAGGCACAACCAACGCCGATCCAAGCGGTGGCATCTTGAATAGCGATATAGATAACTATGGTACGCTTGATTTCGTTTTTGGTACCTACAATGGTGCAATATCTAATAAAGAGGGTACACTTACTACGCACAACGGCATCTTCAATGGTGCATTGGCAAAAGAAGGCGGCTCGGTCAATTTGCGGGGTGGACATTTTAAGCAGGATGTAACTTCATTTGTAACGTCTGACGCATTTATCGTAATCCGAAAGAATAATCTTTATAGCGTTTGTGAACTTCCAGATGGGACGTTGCGCGACACGACAATCAATGGCGTTGCGGGGAGCGCCGCCACGCCCTATTCAGACGCCGATTACACGCTTATCGCCAATTGGTTCACTGGGACGAAATCTTTACGCACTGGCTACTCGGCGGAAACTTGGGAGCATCTTGCCGAATTGCTGTGTTTCTATCAGGTGTTCAACAACAACGGACTTGATGCAACGCTCAAATTTGATCGTGATGTTGCCGCCAATACAATCACACTTCATGCGAGGACGACGGCTGCAGCTTCTCGTGCAATTGCAAATGACCTTTCTGCAGATTCGCTCTATCGTGGATTGTCCGAAGTCTTGAATGGTGGAGGATATGCTTCTAAAACATACAAGGCGTTGTGGCAAGATGATATAAAAACTGTTGCATTGGCTGTTTCGGATTCAACTGTTGGTGCAAACGCAGGTACGGTTTGCACCGAGATGATTGAGCTCTGGGAGGAGGTCCGTGCCTCTGACTACTCATCTACTGGGCATAAGTTGACGAATACAGTCCTTATTGTTGGTCAGAAGCGCTTTACCATTGGCGCTGGCAGCAATGTGGCGATGATTCGCCCCGATGTCGGCGCGGCGACGTTCTATGCGACACTTGACGCGGCGGTGGCGGCGGTCGTGGACGGCGGGACTATCATGCTGGCTAATGATTGTGATAATAATGTGACTGTCGAAAAGGCTTGTACGATTGATACCAATGGATTCAAATTCACTGGTAAGATTGAGACCACTGGAGGATATTCCATATCGGAATCTGACGGCGTTTATGTGGTCAAGGCCCCAGACCCCGCCGACTTGGTGAATGTCGAGAATGTCGTTTCGGATGTCGTTTCTGAAGAATGGCTGGAAGCGAACGAGATTTCGACCGAAGGCAAGACGACAGAAGAAATTCAGGCGGAGGTTCTGGAGAAGTTGAACGAAGAAGATACCAACGGCAATGCCAAGTGGGAGAATCTTGTAATTGGCCAGAATGCCGATGAAAAGGCCGCTGTAACCGCTGCCAGCGGTGGTACCGAGACGACTGCCAATATAGAGGTGTCCTTCGAAGTCCCGACTAACGCTGAGACGGGTGAGAAGATAGAAACTGGCTATACGGTCAAGTATGCGTTCGACAAGACCGACAGCACTGGGACGCTTGAAGGCGAGGCACAAGACAACCCGACGATTGATCTCAAGGGTGTAAAGGAAAACGATCCGACTTACTTCACGATGCGCGCTGTGCTTGAGGCGACTGATAACAGCGGAGTGACGGCGGAGGTGCCAGTCGAGAAGACCATTGGCGTCTTTAAGGTGGAGTCCGATGCGGCAGTTACGATTATTCCTGTGCCGTGGAAGTCGCTTGGCGACGAAGACATCAAGGCGACTGAGCTTGTCCATGCCGCGAGCCTCAGCGATGATGACGAGTTGATTGTCTATGGCGCTGATGGCAAATCGCAGACTTGGATTGTGAAGAACGGCGAATGGACTGCTCCGGTTGCTGAATACACTATCGGTGACGATGTTTCCGAGCCGCAGCAAGAGGAACAGCAAGAGGCCGCTGAACTCTCGCGCGGGCAGGGCGCTATACTAAAGCGAAAGGACACAACCAAGGAGATCGTACTTATCGGACAGGCGGTCACGAGTGAGACGGTAGAGACGACAATTGCTGCTGCAGGCACAGAGCCGAGCTGGAATCTTGTCGCCTCGCCCAAGATGGAACAGGTTGCGGTTGATACCGTTGCAGGTGAAAACACGTCCGACGAGATTATCGTGCCGACAGCCGGTACGCCGAAGCATTATACCTACAAGGATAATGCGTGGGGTTATACTGGGAAGATCGGCGAAACAGAGGTGACATTGCCTGGTGGAGTGAAAACAACGGCTGTCCAGTTCGGACGCAAGACGGATGATACGAGCGTTCCCGCGGGTACGGGCTTCTGGTATTTGAACAAGGATTCCTCCAACAACGATAAGAAGATTACGTGGTAACCGCTTTATGAAGAAAATTCTCGTAAAAAGTTGTCTGACCGTCGCGCTTGCGCTTTGCGCGCAAGCAACGATGGCGGATTATCTATATTTTCTCGTCGGTGACGATTCCGGAAATTCGCCTACATATAACGATGACCCTGTTGTCTACAGCTATGCAACAGTTAAGATGACGGGTGCTGGTGACAGCAGTGGTTATCTGGAACTCTATGCTGGTGGCGCTACTGAGTCGTCCGGCATTGCTATGATGTCCGGAAGCACCGCCCCAGCATACGCCAAGTTGCCGGACAATTATAAAAATGCTTACAGCACGTTCCTAGTCGAGCTGTGGAATGAAGATGCTAACCGTGTGGCGTGGCAGAGTTATAACTTGGCTGGTGTAGGCGGGAATATAGTAGGCAGCAACGCGCAGGGATCTCAGCTTAATGTGACTACTGTTATACCTGAGCCGACTGGCGGGATGCTTATGCTTCTCGGCATGGCGGTTTTGGCCATGAGACGCAAGGCAAGAATGTTTTAACTAAGGAAAGGACACAACAATGAAAAAAATGAAGATGCTGATCGCAGGGTTTGTGCTGGCGCTCGCTGGCATGGCAACTGCGGCTATGGATACGGTGCTGACCTTTTCAACGGTTGGCCCAGACAGGTATGCCGACGGCGAAGACGTCGTTGACGGCGAGTGTTATGCGCTCGTCTGGACGTCTGATGTGGCTGGCTTTACCTTGTCAGACGACGGCACGGCTACTGGCGGGAAGGTTGTTCTTGTCGCACCTGTCGCCGAAGGCAGGCGCTGCCCGCCGGTTAAGCTGAACATCAAGGCGTCCGTCGCCCCTCAGTACGAGGGTGGCGTCTGGGGAGTGTACCTTCTCGACACGCGTGAATCTCCCGAAGGCGAGCGTGTAATTAGCGGAGTCAAGCTCATTCCCGATGCGACGGTTGATGTCGCGAGCGAGGGCTATCTTGTCCATACGACCATGAAGTCGAAGGCGCTGCTCGGCGCTTCCGCCGGCGTGGTTGATGCCGAGAGCCTGGTCGCTGCGGTTGCCGCTGGTGGTGAGGTAACGGTCGCGGCCGATATCACGCTCAATGACGAGCTGGTTGTCGAAAAGGAAGTGACGCTTAATCTTGGAGAGTACAAGATCACTGCGGCGAACGGCAAGAACGCGATTCAGGTCGCGGCCGGCGGAAACCTCACGATCAATGCGGAGTCGACGGGCGGTGTTTCGGCGTCCAACGCGCTGGCTGTCTATGCCGACTACGAGCTTTCGCCCGGCGTGAAGACGATCACGATCAATGGTGGCGTATTCGACGGTGCGCTGCAGTTCAACAAGTATCCGCTCCACACCTCTGAAGTGCAGTCCGGCGAGGCGGCTGTTCCGACGACGGTTGTTGTCGGTGGCGGTACGTTCAAAGGCCGCGTGAGCATTTACCACTGCCCGTTCACTGTGAATGGCGGTACGTTTGAGCAGGGCCTTGACACGTCTGACGGTAGCGTTACGGTCTATGCCAACTACAAGTGTCCGGTCACGTTCAACGGCGGTAGCTTCAAGGTCAGGCCGACGCCTGCAGGTTCGCGCGTTGTCGTCAATGGTGGCGTGTACTACGAGGGTGGTTACTTCAAGGTTGGCGACACAGCCGACTGCCAGGCGACGCGCAATGGCACATACTATGCTTCGCTCGCCGAGGCGTTCCAGGACATCGGGCCTGGCACTGTGATCACCGTTCTTGGCGGTGATGAGGCGTCTATCTCTGTCGAGCTTGAACCCGGCCAGTCGCTGACGGTCCCGTCTACGTTCGCGGGTGCGATAGCGGGCAAGGGTGGTGCTGAACTTGTTGTCACGTATGTGGATGGCACAGCCATCTACATGGTAAAGGCGGAGGGCGTGGCGCGTATTGGTGCGCAGTACTACGCCACGCTTCAGGCGGCGTTTGACGCAAGCAAGACCAATGACGTCATTACGCTTCTTGCCGATGACACGCTTGCGTTCACCTCGCTTGACCGTGCAATCACGCTTGACCTTAACGGCCACAACGTGACGGTGACGGGCGGTGCGGCGGACCTCTCCAATGGTGCGCTCACCATTGTCGGTAGTGGCCACATGACGGGCTTCGTCGAGCCTTCCGCTGGAAAGGTGAACCTTGTCCTCAAGGGCGGTACATACGGGTTCGATCCGTCTAAGTACGCTCCGTACGTCATTGAGGCGCTTCCGAACGAGCAGGATCCGGTAGACTGGAGCAATGATCGTCACTATGTGTTCAAGGATTATGCGCTTGGCGTCTATGGCGGTTTCCCTTATTGGGCACCAGAAAAGGGCGTGTGGACGGTTGTTCCCGTGCCGAAGGCTTACGTGTCGGCCTATCCTACGAAGGAAGTCGGCATTGGCGACCCGCTCGACGCCGCTTATTCGTTCGGTGCGTTCAACGCCAACAATGGCGGTGCCAGCTATTGTTCTGACCGCGAAGTTGCCGACAAGGTTATTACAGGCGACGGAATGCTCAACCTCAACGCACTGACAGATCCGGAGGAGATCACCCGCGCTCTGGCGGTGCTGACCGAGGCGACGCCGTTCCTCGATTGGCACGCAGACTTCGCGGTGTCGTTCGACAAGCCAATCACGGCTGGTTCGCTCACGCTCGCCGGACAGTACAATGGTTGGTCGAGCAGCTGGGTATCGTATCCTGCGCCGGCTAATGTTGGAGCGAATGTGGTTCGCCGGCTCCTTGCGGACGAGGGCGGCGCTAGACCCTCCGACTGGCCGTATCAGCATATCTGCACTAAGGTGAAAGACTTCAACTGCGGTGCGCGCATGGACGATAGCTCCATCATCGGGACGACGATGAAGGTCCAGCTCAGGCTCTACAAGCCGGACGGCGACGAGGGCACTGGTTCGCCGTCGATTCTCATCTGCGAGTACAAGTACACGTTCGGCGGCAAGGCGGCACGGATCGAGGACACATTCTACGATTCGATTGACGAGGCCATTGCCGAAGTTCAGTCCAACGACGTCGTGGTCGTCCTCAACGACTACACTGGCGCGGTCGATATCAACAACTGCGACAAGCCGTTCACGGTCAACAGGAATGGCTTCGTGCTTGGAGTGACCGAAACGAACAACATCAATAAGGCAAAGGGCACCGATTGGCACTTCGACAGAATGAGCAACGGCAGCTGGAGCTACTACAACAAGCCGGCGCCTCCGTCCGAGGATGTGGCTGTCGTCATGGTCGAAGTCGTCGACGATGCGGGTGAGTCTATGTCACTCTCGGCGCTCACTCCTGATGCGGAGTGGCTGGACAAGAAGACGCAGGAAGGCGAGACGGCCGAGCAGGCTCTTGCCAAGGTCGAGGAGAACGGCAACCAGGCATGGCAGAACTACGTGATCGGACAAGATCCGAGCGCGGCAGTCCGTGTCAACACCGCGCAGGCGGATATTGATAAAACACCTGTCGATAACACGCTTACCGAAAAGGTGAATGTGCCTACCAATTCCGGCTTCAAGGTGTCGTACGCCATCGACAAGATTGAAGCAGACGGAACGGTTAAAGAGGGTACTCCTCAGGCTTCGGCAGAAAACTTTACTGTCGATCTTGAGAATGCGACAGACAACGAATCCGGAGTCGCCTACTTCAAGATGACTGCGATCATCGAGGCCGAAGACGGCACTGGTGCGAAGACCAAGGTTACGTCCGAGAACACCCTCGGCGTCCTGAAGGTTGATGCAACCACTAAGAACACGCCGGTTGCAGTTCCGTGGTCGTCTCTCGCCGACGACAAGGACATTACCGTCGATCAGCTTGTTCGCACGGCGACGCTCACTCCTGGCGACACGATGACGGCCTACGACAACGAAACGGGCAAGTATAATGCCTGGGAGCTGCAGGATAACGGCACGTGGAAGACGGTGCAGTCCGCTGGCGGAGCGGAAACGCAAGATGCTTCTGAGTTTTCGGTTCCTCGCGGCGCGGCCGTGTGGGTGACGCGTCAGGATCCCACTCAGCCGCTTTACCTTGTAGGCGAGGTGGCGGAGAAGGCGGCCGAGACGCAACTTGAGCCAGCTCCTTCCGAAGAGAAGAAGTCATGGAATCTCGTTGCGTCTCCTTCGGTAGAGCCTGCCAAAGTTGAAGACATTCTTGCCGGCAACGAGGACTTCGATGTCATCATGGTTCCGACCGACGCAGCCCCTAAGGTCTACATCTACCGCGATGGCAAGTGGGGCTACGAGACCACCGAAGAGGTTATCAGGGGGGGCCAAGTGGTTGGTGTCAGGTCAGTGTTCAAGACGGATGACACCGAGATTCCCGCAGGTGTCGGCTTCTGGTACCTCAATGGAAGTACCGATGGCAACAAGACTGTTGAATGGTAATCGTCTCTAAACGCCAAAAGAGAGGAACTACGACATGAAATCGGTCAAACTTATCATTGCTGCAGCTGCCGTCGCAATTGCGACGACAGCTATGGCGGAGCCCGACAGCATACTCTACTGGATGGTAGACAAGCCGACATACGAAGATTCGGCCGTGGCTTTCGACCATGTGAAGATTAAGGCGGTTGACGGTGGAACCGGAAGCTACCTCTATATGTTCAACCAGGGAGCGAGCACGGGATACGATGTGGCCTTCGCGAAGGAGTCGGGCGACACCACTGGCGGCCTCTTCTCGGGGCTGTTCGACGGCAACGTGGATTACTTCCTCATCGAGCTGTTCGATGACTCGGATTCTCGAGTTGCCTGGCAGCGCGTCAGCTACCAGATGGCCTTTGACAACGGCAGCATATCGTCACCGTTGGCGGCTGGTGGCGCCACCGTGTATACCATAAGCCAGGTCGTGCCTGAGCCGACGAGCGGCATTCTTCTGCTGCTTGGTTTCGCCGGACTCGCCCTCCGTCGTAAAAAAGCATAACATCTGACAGAAAGGAATCATACAATGAAGAAGACAGTATTCTCCGCGCTTGCGGCAATTCTTGTCGGAACTGCTTTCGCGGCAGCCAACGACAAGCTCGTCATGTTCTCGACCAAGGGACCCGATACCTACGCAGACGGCACCCAGGTTCTCGACAAGGAGTGCTACGCACTTGTCTGGGACAAGGATTCCGAGCCGTTCAGCGTCGCGGCCGACGGCTCTACGACCGGCGGCGACATCGTGCTTTTCGCGCCATTTGCCGAAAAGGGACGTTGCCCGAAGGTGCTCTTCGAGGTGGACGCGGCGCTTGTCGAGAGCAAGTACACCAAGGGGGGCTCCTGGAAGGTCTATCTGCTTGACACGCGTCGCTTCGGCGACACGGTGACGCTCGCTCCGCTTGTGAACGGAAAGCCGTCGCTCATCAATGCGGCCGGTCTTGTCGGCAATGCGGCAATCAGCGTGGCCGCTGGCGCTCCAAACTCCGTGAATGTGGCCGCTGGCACTACGGCGGCCACGGCGACGGCTCTTCCGGCAGGCGATGGAAACGTCACGCCGAAGATCTCCGACATCAATGTCAGCGGCGATCTTGTCTACGTGACGGTTGAGAACACCCGCCCGTATCTCGCCTATGATCTGACGGAGGGCGCCAAGCCCGGTGAAGTGACGGAGCGCGTCAACAATCCGCGTACGGGCGGGGATGACGGCAAGGTCGTACTCGTCGCCCCGAAGAAGGACGGCGGCGCGTTCTTCCGCGTAAACCGCAAGTAAGAAGCGGAGTGCAAGACACAAAGGCACTTGACGGTGGACTGGCCGCGCGGGATTTTATTCTCGCATCAGCGGCCGGTCTGCTTTCTTTTGCCGCGTTCTACTGGCTCTCAATTCCGGGGCTCGACCCTTCGCAGTGGAGCGAGGTCGCCGTTGCCGCACGGCTTCGCCCGCCGCAGGCGATGTTGCCCGGGCTTTGGCGTGTGCTGACGTGCGGTTTCTTTTCCGCCGTCGGCATACCATTTGCGGTAAAGGCCCTTTCGCTGCTTGGCGCAGCCGTGGGCGGCATCTGCGTCGCCCTCGTCTATCTTGTGGTTCGCCAGTCGTTTCTGTTCCTGGCGCGCCTTGACGAGAAACATGCCGTCTGGACTAATTTCATCTCGCCGTTCTTTGCGATGGTCGCAGCGCTTTTTGTCGCCGTGGCCGACCCGATATGGCGAATAAGCCAGACCTTTTCGCCTGAACAGCTTCATTTGCTGTTGTTGCTTTTGGCGATATACGCCTGGCTCAGGTGGATTACGCTCGGCAGCAACTGGCGTCTTTATTCCCTGGTGGCGCTGCTGGGGGTGGCGTCCGCCGAAACGCCATTCGCGATTATCCTGACTCCGCTGCTCCTTGCTGGTTACTGCCGCTTTCAGCGCTGCGTGGAGAACGGCATGGCCTTCAATCACAAGCTGGTGTACGCTCTGGGCCCCCTGCCCCGCTGGCGAATGTTCTTTATCTTCATCGGTTCGCTTGGCTTGGCCATCCGGATGAATGTCAAGATCTTCGCTGCGCTTGGCGGCGTAGCAGCCAACGGCTGGCGAATGGGCGATCTATACTTCCGGTACGGCATTGACTACTGGCACGTGCTGACGGGCTCTTCGAATCTTGCCGGTTGGGCGCTGGGCCTTGGCTTCGGGCTGTTTCCGCTTGTCGTGACGATGATGCTCCTGCCCCGTTCGATAAGAGACACCCGTCCGCTGGCGTTCCACCGCGGAGTCCTTCTCTTTTTTGTTTGCGCGCTCGCGGTCATGCAGTGCGGCGCATTCCCGGCGGCCCGGTTCTGGACGCTGGCGACGGAGACGGCTTCCGTCTCGTCCGGCTTTTTCCTGTCTTTCTACGTGGTCTGCTCGGCCGTGACCATCGCCATGGTCGGGGCCACCTTCGCATTTGAATGCCAGCGGGTCTATCTATCCGTCGACGAGCCAAGGCCCGGCCTTGCGCTGCGCGGCCTTGTACCCGCAGTTGCGGTCGCGCTTTTTGCGCTCGCGGCCGCCCATGCTTCGCGGACGGTCGAGGCCGAGATGCAGCGGATTGTCCGTGACGCGCTGGAAGAGACGGTGCGCGAATGCGGCGATGCGAAGTGGATCTTCACGGACGGACGCCTCGACGACGGGCTTTCGCTTGTTGCCGCGGAGTCTGGACGGGAAATCGTGCCTCTCAACATGATGTCCGGCGCAACTCGCTGGGAACAGTCCTTGCGGGAGCGTCATTTCCCCGAGGGTAGCGCAGATCGCGACAATGCGTCCATCGGCATACCGGCGCTTCTCAGGGTCTGGGCGGGCGAAAAGCCTGGCGGGATGGATGAGGCGGCGGTGCAGCTTGGCTTTGAATTCTGGAAGCGCGAGCATAAGTCGCCGCCAAAGGCGTCTGGCTTCGTTGCGCGTACAAGCGGCATGAGCGACGAAGAGGCGGCGAGAGGAATCGAGGCGGCCAAAGCGCTATCCGCGCGAATTTTTGAGCTTGAGGGCAAGAAGGAACGCGCCCATCCGTCTCCTGCGCTCGCGGACGCGCTTTCATTCGTTTCGTGGCGTCTTTCGCGCCTGGCTCGGTTTAGGAATGACGACGATACCGCTGACAGGCTTGACCGCGGCAACGCGGCACTCAAGAGGACGTTGTCCGTAGTAGATCATGAACGCCAGCGCACATTCATGCGCCTGACGCCGTTGGAAGGGTTGCGCCTCGCCTTGGGCCGTACCGACTTCGTCGAGGCGCGTCGCCATGCGTCGGCCGTCTTGAAAAGTGACGAGGATCATCCAGAAGCCAACTTCGGCATGGGCATGAGCTATCTTGTGGAGGGGCGTTTGAACGATGCGGAGCTTTACCTTAGGCGGTGTCTGAAGAAGTGTCCCAACGAGCCGGCGGTCCTAAACAACCTTTCGATAATTTGTCGCAAGACGAATCGCTACGAAGAGGCGGAGGAACTTGCGCGGAAGGCGCTCAAGGTGTTTCCCGATTCGCCAGAGGTCAAACAGACGCTGCAGGACGCAATAAACAGGGCTAAGTAGAGTCTTTGCTTCCCGCAACACTCCCATCCCCCGTCAGTCGACGGGGGATTTATGCTACAATATGTGCGTCGCAAAAGCGGTTGTCGCGGAAGTTGGTGCACTGCGGAGTGGAAAATGTGGTATAATATCCGCTGTCGTCATGCGTGACGGCAAATTCCATGATAAACTCTACGGAAGAAAGCGAAAAATGAACTACAAATACAACTGCCTCAATCCGATTGCGGATTGCGGGCTGGACAACCTGGGCGAAAACTACGCCCGTACCGAGAAATTCGAAGAGGCCGATGCCGTCTTCGTGAGAAGCGCCAAGATGGACGAGCTCGTCCCTGGCCCTAATCTCCTCGCCGTCGCGCGCGCTGGCGCGGGCGTCAACAACATCCCCCACGCCGAATACGCCAAGAAGGGAATCGTCGTGTTCAATACGCCCGGCGCGAACGCAAACGGCGTCAAGGAACTCGTGATTGCCGCGATGCTCCTCGCGAGCCGCGATATCTTGGGTGGCGTCGAGTGGGTCAAGGAGAACGCCGCCGATCCCGCAATCGGCAAAGCCGCCGAGAAGGCCAAGAAGGCGTTTGCGGGAACCGAAATCCAGGGCAAGAAGCTCGGCGTCATCGGGCTTGGCGCAATCGGCCAGAAGGTCGCGAACGCCGCTGTCGAGCTCGGCATGGAGGTCTTCGGCTACGATCCCTACCTTTCCGTCGACGCCGCGTGGCAGCTCGACCATGCCGTGAAGCACTGCAAGAACGTCGAGGCTATCTACCGCTCCTGCGACTTCATCACCATCCACGTTCCCGCGCTCGATTCCACCAAGGGCATGATCAACGCCGACGCGCTTGCAATGATGAAGCGCGGCGTCATCATTATCAACGCGGCGCGCGACGCACTCGTCAACGAGAAGGACATGCTTGCCGCGATTGAGTCCGGCAAGGTCCGCAAGTACGTCTCCGACTTCCCCAACGCGACGACCGCCGGCCAGAAGGGCTGCATCGTGATCCCCCACCTCGGCGCCTCCACCGAGGAGTCAGAGGACAACTGCGCGGTCATGGCCGTAAAGGAGATGCGCGACTTCCTCGAGAACGGAAACATCGTCAACTCCGTCAACTACCCGGCGTGCTCGCTCGGCATCCCCAGCAAGGCCGGACGCGTGGCGATCTGCCACAAGAACGAGGCGAACATGATCGGTACGTTCACGTCGATCCTCGGCAACGCCAAGGTCAACATCGACGCCATCGCAAACAAGAGCCGCGGCGACTTCGCCTACACGCTCATCGACACCGACTCCGCGATTCCGGCCGACGTCGTGAAGGCCCTTGAGGCCAGCGACGCTGTCATTCGTGTCAGAATCGTGAAGTAATATCTGACAATGGGCTACGCGAAGAGAAAGACGTCTGGAGCCGGCGCAGAAACCGCGCTGGAAAAGGCGTCTTCCTCTCGCGCAGTCCAGTCTTCCAAGTCGTCGCAGTCGATCTGGAACCTCCAGTTTGGAGGCTCGAAGCAGAAGACGTCGATGAAGTCCGTCGAGGTCCTTCTCTTCACTTCCGAACTTGCGGACCTGATCGAAGCCGGCATGACTCTTGGCCAGGCGCTTCAGGCGCTCGCCAACCAGGGCGAGGAGGACTCTGCCCAGCGCTACGTCTGCCAGGACCTTTGCGACCGCATCGTTCGTGGCGAGACGTTTTCCGACGCCTGCGCGCACCATCCGAAGACGTTTCAGCCGCTCTATTCGAACATGATCCGCGCCGGCGAGGCGTCGGGCGCTCTCGTCGAGGTGCTGCGCCGCCTGGCCGACCACTACGAACGCTACGACAACATGCGCGGCAAGATCAAGAGCGCGATGTCGTATCCGGTGATCGTCCTCTGCTTTGGCGTCGCCGCCGTCATAGGCGCGCTAGTGTGGATTATCCCGAAGTTCAAGAAGGTGTTCGATTCGATGGGCGCGGCCTTGCCTCTCCCGACCCGGATGCTCATCGGGCTTTCCGAGTTCCTGATCCACTACGGCTGGACGCTCGCCATCGCCGCCGTCTTGTTCTTCATCTGGTTCAGGAAGTGGAAGGATACGCCCGCCGGCCGCGCGAAGATCGACGGCTGGAAGCTCAAGGCGCCGCTCGTCAAGGGCATCGTCGCGGCAGGTGCGTATTCTTCGCTTGCCTACACGCTCAAGACTCTTCTCACAAACGGCGTGAACGTCCTTCAGGCGCTGAAAATATCTGAAGAGACGTGCAACAACGCCGTGATCGCCGAGGCGCTTGCGACGGCTCGTCGCCGCGTTACCGACGGCACTTCGATTTCGGGGCCTCTCGCGTCGTCGGGCGTCTTCCCGCGCATGATGACAGACATGCTCGCCGTCGGCGAACAGGCCGGCGACATGGCGGCTTCTCTTGAACACATCGGCAAACGCTACCAGAAGGATATGGACCGCAACATCACGGCCTTCACGAACGCGCTCGAGCCGATTCTGATCGTAATGATCGCCGGCGCCGTCGGCTTTGTCGCGATAGCGATTCTGATGGCGGTATTCCAGGTCTCATCGTCGCTTGGGTAAAACGCATGGAGCGCACCATCGAGGACATCGGCGCTAAGATGGACGCCCTCGGGGTGTGGGAGACGGTTGCACCCTACAACTGGGTCGTCTGTCCGAAGGGAACCGTGTTTCCCTATTTCTGCTGCGTGATGAAGGGCGACGGCAATCCCGTCAATGTGCGCTTCATGATGGTCGAGGGCTGGCAGAGCTTTCATGACTTCGTGAGGACTCGCATCGACGTGAATTTCGGCTTCTACTCGACCCCGATGGAGATTCCCCATTTCGAGCTCGTGTTCGTCTCGGGCGGCGAAGTGCGGCTTTTCAGGCACGACCCGTGCTTCATGCCGCGCCTCGCGAACGACGCCGAGCGCGCTCTTTGCGCGAAGATTCTCTGGGAGTCGTTTGGCGTTATGATGCGTGTCGAGTCCGACGCGGAACTTCCCATGAAGTTTGCCTCCGAAAAGGCGATGTTCGCGCGTGTAGAGGGCGAGGACGGCGAATGGTTCGACAAGGCGCTTCCTATTCCAGACCCTCGTCCGCACGTCGAGAGCGTCACTTTCGCCAAGGCCGACCTTGCGAAGGCGAAGGACCTTCCGTTTGCCGCAGAGGAGAAGATCGCCGTAGATTTTTCGCTTGTCGTCGGGCTTTCGACGAAGGAACCGCGCCCGCGCTGCGTCTATCGCCTTTCCGCGTGTGACGCCACGACAGGTGAGCAGTTTATAGCCGACACCGTGTCTCCAGTTCCGGATGGCGGGCTTCGCGCCATGTGGGAGGGCGTTGCGCCACGGCTTTTGAAGCACCTTCTTGCGCGCGGGCGCATACCTGGCGAGATAATGGTTTGTTCGCAGCGGCTTTTCAGGATGCTGCGCCCGCTTTGCCTCGACATCCCGCTGAAGCTTTCGCTTCACGACAAGTTGCCAGGAGTGAACGCCAATGCTTGAGACAATCGCATCGCACCTCGATTCAATTGCCGCCCTTGCGCCGACATGGGGGCTCGTGTTCGTCTTCGTCTTCATGGCGATTGAGTCGAGCTTCATTCCTTTTCCGAGCGAAGTCGTGATGGTTCCCGCTGGCTTTCTCGCGGCGCGTGGCGAACTCGGGCTTCCCCCGATGGCTGCGCTTGCAGCCGCAGTCGCAGTCGGCGTCGTCGGCTCGCTTGCGGGCGCATTCGCAAACTACTATCTCGCGCACTGGCTCGGAAGGCCGTTCCTCGAGAAGTACGGGAAGTATTTCTTCGTGAAGCCAGAGCCCCTTGCTCGCGCCTGCGAGGTGTTCAACAAGTACGGTGCTGCGACGACGTTCGTGTGTCGCCTCGTTCCAGTCATACGCCAGCTGATCTCGATTCCGGCGGGGATATCGCGCATGCCCATTTTCTCCTTTGCGCTCTTCACGGGGCTCGGCGCCGGGATATGGACGGCGATTCTCGCGGCAATCGGCTTCGGCATCGGGCGCTCGACCGCGGACATCACTTATCTCGAACTTTGCGAGAAGGGGAAGGAAATGGCCTCCGTGCATCTCCCGCTTGTAATAGGCGGTGCGGTCCTGCTCGTAGCGCTTTACTTCATCGCCTCGAAGCTCGTCATGGGAAAGGGAGCTCGCAAATGACAGGACAACGTCTCAAGCCGCTTCTCTTTCGTGCTGCAGTCTTTTTAGCGCTGGCGCTGCTTGTCGCCGTCTCGGCGACGGTGATCGGCCGTCGCAACGCGGCGACACCGGTCGATACGCGCCAGATCCTGTCTATCACGCGCAACGGGCGCACCGTGACATTCGTGGAATGCCCAGAATGCGAGAAGAGCATGCGCATCGCTTCTGACGGAATGTCTGCGACTATCAACCTCTGCCGCCTCAGGGACGGCAATCCAGATGCGAAGGAGTTTGCGCGGCGTCGCGACGCGGCGGTTGAACAGGCGTTTCTGCTTATGGCCGGAAAGGGCGGAGATGCAGCTCAATCCAATGAACCGGACAAAGGGAAGGACAAGTGACATGTTGCTTGAAGTCGAACATCTGCGTGTGGCGTTTCGCATGGAGGGGAAGCTTTCCGTTCCTGTGCGCGACGTATCGTTCACAGTTCCCGAGAACGGACGCGTCGCGCTCGTCGGCGAGTCGGGCTGCGGCAAGTCTTTGACTTCGCTCGCCGTCGGCGGGCTTGTCGATCGCGCAGAGATCACGGGAAAGATAACCGGCTCTCCGCATATCGCCTACATTTTCCAGAATCCGATGCAGTCGCTCAATCCCGTGATGCGCGTCGGCAAGCAGATAGCCGAGGGCCTTCGTGCGTCGAGAAAGGCGACTGCGCCGACTGGCAAGCAAGAAGAGGAGCGCGTCGCAACGCTGCTCGAATCCGTCGGGCTTACGCGTGCGACGATCCGCAAGTTTCCGTGCGAACTCTCCGGCGGGCAGCAGCAGCGCGTGATGATCGCGATGGCGCTTGCACAGGATCCCGACCTTCTCATCGCCGACGAGCCGACGACTGCGCTTGACGTGACGACGCAGAAGGAAGTGCTTGACCTCGTGAACCGCGTCGCAGACGAACACAAGACGGCGGTCCTTCTTATCACGCACAATCTCGGGCTTGTCGCGCAGTATTCCAAGTACGTCAACGTAATGTACGCGGGCGAAATCATCGAGAGGGGAACTGTTCCAGAAGTCCTTGGAAGTCCGATACATCCATATACGCAGGGACTTCTCGCCGCCGTGCCGCGTCTTGATCTTCCAAAGGATTCTCCGCTCGTCGGAATTCCGGGAACAGTGCCTCCGCCGACCGACTGGCCGAGTGGATGTGCGTTCCATCCTCGTTGCCCCAAAGCGACGGAGGAATGCTCGCGCGTTGTCGCCAAATCTTGTATGGCGGCGCTTCGTTGACATCAATAGGCGGTGGCGTATTTCTCGGATTCGGGCTAAGGGGGCCACAATAGGTTGTGGAAGAAAAAATAAAAAAACACAATTTCCCCCTTGCGCACCACAACAAATATTGGTATATTATGGGTCAAAGCACAAGGGATAGTATCTCGAGTGCATCACTTAAGTGAAAAACAAAAGGATCAAAAAAAATGGCTAAGAAAGTTCCCGCTACCAAGTCCGAGATCATGGCTGCCATCGCTGAGGCCGCTGGCATCAGCAAGAAGCAGGCCGTTGCCGCGTACGACGAACTCCTCAAGATCGCCTACGCTGGCGCCAAGGGCCCGAAGGGCATCATGCTCCCTGGCCTCGGCAAGATGCTCAAGGCGAAGAGCAAGGCCCGCCTCGGCCGCAATCCCGCGACTGGCGAGACGATCAAGATTCCTGCCCGCACGAAGGCGAAATTCCGCCTCTGCAAGGCCGCGAAGGACGCTGTCCTCGCCTAAGGCAAGGAGCATCATCCAATGATGCATCGGACGCGGGTTCCACGGAGCCCGCGTTTGTTTTTGGAATCATGGTTAAGTCCGGCATAACTCAAGACGAGGTGATCTCGTGGGGCGGCGCAGAGGTGTTCAACCAGGCGCTGGCAATCGTCAATTCCGGCGACGTGAAGGATGTCGCCTACGACGACGAGACGCTTGAGATTCGCGGCAAGATCGAGCAGCCGAGCGGATGGGATATGCCGGTTTCGTTCTTTCTTAAGCCCGGCGGTCGCATAGAGTCGCATTGCCCCTGCGACACCAACAGGCGCTTCGGCATGGTGTGCCAGCACGTAGTGGCAGTGGGCTATGCTCTCGCCTTGAGCGAGATGGACGATGTCGAGGAAGGGAAGCCACGCGGCGTGCGCGAGGAAGAGCCGGACGAGCCGCAGGAGGAAGAGGACTTCATCGAAGTCGAGACGAAGCCGAAGTTCTCGGCGTTCGTCGCCGGTTCGCGCGCGTCGCTTTCGATAGAGATTGACGCGCACTACGGCGAGATTGAGTTCCCGGTCTGTTCGGTGCAGAGTGCGCGGACAGTCTATCTTCCCGATCCCGACGATCCGCTTGTGCGTCGTGTGCGCTCGATGAAGACGGAGCGCGAGGCGGTGAAGGCCGTCGAGAAGTGGGGCTTCTCTCCTGGATACAACGACGGCGACTTGCGGCTTTACATCACCGATCCGCAGAAGGTGCTCAACTTCCTCGGTGCGGGGCTTCCCGCTCTCCGGCGCAAGGGCTGGCGCATAGACCTCGCCGACAAACTGATGGAGCTTACGGACGCTATGCCGTCCGTCGTGCCTGTCGTCACGGTGCGCGACGCTCCGAACGGCGCGTTCGACGTCTCCTATACTTTTGACGCGATGGGTTACGAGGTGTCGCCTGTCGAGATACAGGCCGCGCTGAACCGTGGCGACGGCTACATCATGAAGGACGGGGCAGTTGTCCTTCTCGACAACTCAGCTATTGAGGTGATGCACGGCGTATTTCGTGACTGTGCACCGTCGCAGAACGGTGCGGCGGCTGGATGGTTCCGCGTCGATTCCGTCCACGCGCCATACGTCAAGGCATCGCTCGATCTCCTTGACTGCATTGACCTCGACGATTCTGCCGCGCGGCGCTGGCGCGAGACTGCGGCAGCGAGGAACCGCGACTCCGGCGCGAAGTTCGAGCCAGTCGCGCTTGGTCCGCTCGACAACATCTTGAGGCCTTACCAGAAGCAAGGCGTATATTGGATGCGTTTTCTCGAGAACGCGGGGCTGTCGGGTCTTCTCGCAGACGAGATGGGTCTTGGAAAGACGCTACAGACTTTGACATGGCTCTCGCTCCCACACTCCTCCACTCCACCACTCCCACACTCCTCCACTCATCTTCCCTCGCTCATTGTTTGCCCGACTTCGCTTGTCAGGAACTGGGAAGCGGAGGCGAAGAAGTTTACGCCGTGGCTAAAGGTCCTTGTTGTGTCTGGGCCTGATCGTGCTGACACCTTTGGGCTTATAGACGCGTCCGATGTCGTCGTCACTTCCTACGCGCTTCTCCAGCGTGACTTCGAGGACGCATATCTCGGACACAAGTTTTCCGCCGTCGTGCTCGACGAGGCGCAGCACATCAAGAACAGGCAGACGAAAAACGCGAAGTCTGTGAAGATGCTCGACGCCGAGCGGCGACTCGTTCTCACAGGCACGCCTGTGGAGAACTCGGTCGCTGACGTTTGGTCGATCTTCGACTTCCTCATGCCCGACTACCTTGGCGACTACGAGACGTTCAAGGCGAATTTCGAGGAGCCGATTGCCGACGGCGGCGCGGCGGGAGAGGAGGCGCAGGCGCGGCTTAAGCGCAAGCTGCATCCTTTCATTATGCGTCGTCTCAAGAAGACTGTCGCGAAGGACCTTCCCGACAAGATTGTGAAGGTTTCCTACTGCCCGATGTCGGAGGACTCGCAGCGCGAATACAACGAGGCGCTTGCAAAGACGCGGCGTCAGGCGGGCGACGCGATACGCGAGAAGGGTTTTGCGAAGTCGAAGTTCGAGATACTTGCGATGCTGATGAAGTTGCGGCAGATCGCGTCGCGCGCGAAACTCGATGCGTTCCTGGAACAGCTCGAGAGCGCGATAGAGGGCGGGCACAAGATCCTCGTCTTCTCGCAGTTCGTGAAGATGCTCGGGACGATAGCCGAGGAGCTGAAGGAACGCGGTGTGCCGTTCTGCTATCTCGATGGCTCGACGAAAGACCGCCTTGGCGAGTGCAACCGATTCAACCATTCGCCCGAGATACCGGTATTTCTCATCTCGCTTATGGCGGGCGGCACGGGTCTCAACCTCACTGGCGCCGACATGGTGATGCACTACGACCCGTGGTGGAACCCTGCGGTAGAAGACCAGGCGACGGATCGCGCCCACCGCATCGGGCAGAAGAAGACGGTCTACGTCATGAAGATGATTGCGTCGGGTTCAATCGAAGAGAAGGTTCTCGCGCTTCAGCGTCGCAAGCAGGCGGTGATTTCCGCGACAGTCTCGACGACCGACGAGGCGGTAATGGAGCGCCTCACCGCCGACGACCTCGCCTCGCTCCTGTCGTAGCGAGTAAGCTACCGCAATGGTCCACGAACGATCGCTCGGCCAATGTTGAATTTGCTATAATATAGCCATGAAAATCAAGGTTGCTATGGGAGGTGGACAATGATCGTCCTGGTTGGCGTTGGCGCGGCGCTTGTGGCGGCTGTAGTTGTCTATGCCCTGATGCGCGGCGCAATTGCCGCGGCAAGAGCAGAGGCACGCGCGACGGATAGGAGCGTGGAGGGTCTTCGCGCCGAGTTCGCGTCTCTCGCGGCGGCGACTCTCGAAGGCAAGGCCAAGTCGCTAGCCGAGCAGAACGCCGCGCAGGTGCGCCCGCTCTTCGAACAGCTTGCCACGCGCTTCGGCGAGCTTCGCCAGGCGTCGGAGCAGGCACGAGAGGCGAACGTGCGTCTCGGGGAAAGTCTCAAGGTCAAGCTCGACGAAGTCGGTCTCAAGGCGCAGTCGCTCGGTCGCCAGGCGGATGAGTTCGTCGCCGCGCTCAAGGGTAGCAACAAGAGTCAGGGAAACTGGGGCGAGGGAATCGTGAGAAATGTCCTTGAGAGCGCGGGACTTAGACCTGGTACAGACTTCATCGAGCAGCAGGGCTCAAATGACGCGTTGCCCGACTTCACCATCCTCGACGGGATACACCGCAAGATCCTCATCGACTCGAAGGTGAACATCGACGCCTTTCTCGCCGCTGACGAGGCGGAGAGGGAGAACCGCCCCGAGGACGCGGCGAAGTTCCGCGCCGAGCATGCGAAGAGGGTGCGGGTGCAGATCGTGAACTTGTCAGACAAGAAGTATCCCGAACGGCTCAAGGCGCACGATGCCGACGCCGAAGCGGATTACTCGCCCGTCGTAATCATGGCCATGCCGAGCGAGGCGACGTATTCGGCGGCCATCTCCGCAGACCCGCAGCTCGTGGCGTTTGCAAACGAACGCGCCGTGGTGCTTGCATCGCCTCAGATGCTCTTCGGCTATCTCGTTCTCTTCAAGATCGGCATGGACCGGCTGAAGGTCGACCGCAACAACCAGGAAATCGCCAACCGCGCGAGGCAGCTCTTGGAGCGCATGGATGCCGCGTTCGCCGCTCTCGAAAAGGTCGGCAAGTCACTTGGAGTCGCGCAGGATCAGTATCACGAGGCCATGCGTAAGCTCGGGGGCGAAGAGGGCGGGCAGAATATTCTCGCGCCTGCGCGTGCGCTTGCGAAACTTGCCACGACAACGAGAAAGTGCGCGTCGCTCGCAATGCAGCAGCCACAGGAGTGACGTCCCGTTTGCGCGGCGAAAAATTGCGCTGGCTTCTTGCCGCAAAAGGACATTAAATGGTATAATTGCCCCTACTTACCGGAGCTTTAACAAATGAAAAAAATCATCGGACTCGTAGTCAGCTTAACAATCATCAGCGGCGTATGTGCCGCAGTGCTCGCGTATGTCAATTCCATCACTGCCGATCCGATCAAGGCGACGGCCGAGAAGGCGAAGGAGGCCGCGAAGCTCGCCGTCCTCTGCGGCGAGGAAGGATACACCGCCGAGGGTCGCTCCAACGAAGGGTACGGCGGCGACATCGTCCTCATGGTCGGCTTCAAGAAGGACAAGAAGACGGTCATTTCCTACAAGGTGCTTCAGGCGACCGAGACCCCCGGCCTCGGCATGAAGCTCAAGACGCCCGAATTTGCCGACCAGTTCGCCGGCAAGGACGGCTCTTCTCTCAAGGTGAAGAAGGACGGCGGCGAGATCGAGGCGATCACGTCCGCGACGATCACATCCCGCGCAGTCTGCAAGGCCATTGCCGACGCGCAGAAGAAGCTTCAGTAAGCAGGCGGCCCGCCCGAAGAGGGCTTTGCCGCAGTATCACGAAAGGACAAGGTCAATGGCCTCGAAAAAGACGTTCATAAACGACGACTTCCTTCTCACGACAAAGGCGGCTAAGGAGCTCTATCACCGCCACGCAGAGAAGATGCCCATCATCGACTACCACTGCCATCTCCCGCCGGTGGAGATTGCGGAGGACAAGCGCTGGGACGATATCGCAGACGTGTGGCTTGGCGGCGACCACTACAAGTGGCGCCAGATGAGGTCGAACGGCTTTGAGGAACGGCTCTGCTCTGGGCGCGGCAAGGATGGCTGCGCATCTGGCTGGGAGAAGTTCGAGGCGTTCGCGAAGTCGATGGAGCGCATGGTCAAGAACCCGCTCTTCGACTGGTCGCATCTCGAGCTCGCGCGTTATTTCGGCGTGACCGAGCGCCTCTCGGGGGCGAGCGCGAAGCGCATCTACGAGAAGTGCAATCGCCAGTTAAAGGCGAAGTGGTTCTCCGCGCGCGGGCTCATGAAGAAGTCGAACGTCAAGGTCGTCTGCACGACGGACGATCCGGTTGACTCGCTCGAGCACCATCTCGCGATTGCGAAAAAGCCGTTCTGGACGCAGATACGCCCTGCGTGGCGCAGCGACAAGGCGTCGAAGGTCGAGAACCTGAAGGCCTGGAACGAGTGGATCGACAAGCTCTCCAAGGCCGCGAAGATGCCGGTCAAGACGATGGACGACTTCCGCGAGGCGATGGCGAAGCGCCATGCTTTCTTCGAGAAGGCGGGGTGCGTCGTTTCCGACTACGGCATAACCGAGGTCTTCGCCGCTCCCTACACCGAGGCCGAGCTCAAGGCGATCTTCAAGAAGGCGAGAGCCGGCAAGAAGCTCACGCCGCAGGAGGCGCTCAAGTTCAAGAGCGCGTGGCTCTACGAAGGGCTTAAGGCCGACGCGAAGTCGAACTGGTCCACGCAGCTCCACTACAACTGCCTGCGCGACCTCAACGGCGCGATGTACGACGTGATGGGGCCCGACACCGGCTTCGACGCGATCGGCGACTGGTCCGTCACAGAGTCGCTTGCGCGTCTCTTCGACCGCCTCGAGCGCGAAGACTCGCTCCCGCGCTGCATCCTCTACTCCCTCAACCCGAAGGACAACGAGATGCTTGCGACTGTCATGGGGTGCTTCCAGAAGGCCCCGTACCGCGGCAAGATACAGCTCGGCGCGGCGTGGTGGTTCCTTGACCAGAAGGACGGCATGAGAAAGCAGATCGAGGCGCTCGCGGCGCTCGGCTCTCTCGGCAACTTCGTTGGCATGCTCACCGACTCGCGCTCGTTCCTCAGCTACACGCGCCACGAGTACTTCCGCCGCCTCCTCTGCCAGAAGCTTGGCGAGGAAGTCGAGAAGGGCGAGATCCCGAACGACCTCAAGTGGCTTGGCGGTATCGTCGAGGACATCTCGTTCAACAACGCCAACCGCTACTTTGGATTTGGCGCATGATAATCAATCCGAGCGACAACGTCGAGATTCGCGAGGACGGGCACAAGTACGCTCTCCGCGACATTGCCGAGGGCGAGAACGTCGTCAAGTACGGCATGCCTATTGGCCACGCGACAAAGCCGATTGCGAAGGGCGAGCACGTCCACGTCCATAACGTCAAGACGAACCTCGGTGAAGTCCTCGAATACAAATACGAGCCGGACGAGGCCGCGATCAACGGTTGGAAGACTGTCGAGCCGAAGGAGACTTTCCTCGGCTACCGCCACGCCGACGGGCGCGTCGGTATTCGCAACGACATCTGGGTCATTCCCCTCGTCGGCTGCGTGAACCGCCTCGCAGAGCGTCTCGCGCAGTCGTGCGGCGGGCTTGCGCTGACGCACCCCTACGGATGCTCGCAGATGGGCAAGGACCACGAGACGACGGCGAACATGCTCGCGCAGTTCTGCCATCACCCGAACGCGGGCGGCGTGCTCGTCGTCTCTCTCGGCTGCGAGAACAACACGCTTGAGTCGTTCAAGGCTCGGCTCGGCGACTATTCGTCGCTAAACATCCGCTTTATGAGGGCTCAGGACCCGGGCGACGAATATGAACGCGGGCTTGAGCTTCTCAAGGAACTCGACGCGGCGCGTCCTAAGGAGCGCGTCGAAGTCTCGGTGCGGGAGCTCGTCGTTGGTTTGAAGTGCGGCGGATCAGACGGTTTTTCAGGGCTCACCGCGAATCCGCTCGTCGGGCGTTTTTCCGACTGGCTCGCCGCGCGTGGCGGCGCGACGGTGCTCACCGAGGTTCCGGAGATGTTCGGCGCGGAGACGCTTTTGATGAAGCGTTGCCGCACGCGTGCCGTCTTTGACAAGTGCGTCGAGATGATCAACGGCTTCAAGGACTACTACACCTCGCACAACCAGGTGTGCTACGAGAACCCGAGCCCCGGCAACAAGGCGGGCGGCATCACGACGCTCGAGGACAAGTCGCTCGGCTGCATCCAGAAGGGCGGCTCGTCGCCAGTTGAGGACGTGCTCCTGTACGGCGAGAGCGTGAAGGCGCACGGACTTTCGCTCATGACGGGCCCCGGCAACGATCTCGTCGCGTCAACGGTGCTCGCCGCGGCGGGCTGCCACTTGATCCTCTTCACGACGGGGCGCGGCACTCCCTTCGGGTGCGTCATTCCTACGATGAAGGTGGCGACGAACAACACGCTCGCCGCGAACAAGTCCAACTGGATTGATTGGAACGCAATGTCGAATCCCGACGTCGAGGAGTTCGCTAAGAAGGTCCTCGCCGTCGCCTCGGGCGAGAAGGCGAAGAACGAACTTTCAGGCGCACAGGGCATCGCAATCTTCAAGGACGGCGTTACGCTGTAGGCGGGCGGGGATGAGGGTCTTCGCTCTTCTCCTCATGGTGCTTTTGGCGAGTGGCGCATCGGCCCTCGACATCTCCAGTCGCTACCGAAGCCCCCGCAACCCCGAGCGGAGAGTGCGCAAGACCACCGAGCTCATCGTGCTTCACACGACAGAGGCGCCGGAGCGTAGTTCCCTCAACAAGCTGTGCGACCGCGGCGAGGCGCACTATTGCGTAACCGAGGTCGGCAATATCTACCGCATCGTCGACCGCGACCGAGTGGCATTCCACGCCGGGCGCTCGATGTGGAACGGCAAGGAGGATGTAGATGAGTTCTCCATCGGAATCGAGTGCGTCGGTTACCACGACAAGGCGATGGGCATGGCGCAGATCAAGGCGATACACGACCTCGTTAAGGAACTGCAGAAGATGTACAAGATTCCTGATGAGCGCGTAGTTTGCCACAGCCATGTCGCCTATGGCGCACCGAACAAGTGGCAGAAGAAGAACCACCGCGGCAGGAAACGCTGTGGGATGCTTTTCGCAATGCCGTCGGTGCGTGCGCAACTCGGGCTTGCGAGGCGTCCGGCGAGCGATGCCGACGTGCGCGCGAAGCGACTCGTCGTCGGAGACGACTACTTGAGGCGAGTCCTCTACGGGAACGTTGACACGATGAAGTCTTCCTACCCGAAAACTCCTTCGCAGTCGCAGGGGCAGGAAGGCGGAGGGCTCCTCGCGTGGCTGCGCGGGGGTCCGAAGAAGGCCGACACTAAGAAACCCGACGCTGGGAAGACACAGATATCGGCGAAGAACCCGAAGGATCATAAGAAACTTGTTCCTGCTTTAGTCACGCCAGTTACGCCGCAAGCGCCGCCGAAGTCAATAGCCGAGCTCAAGGCCAGGGGCTATGTGCTCAAGGGGTCGGTCACGAAGGGCGTAACGGCGAGCAAGATAGCGGGTGGCCGCTGGAATTCGAAGGACACTTACTACACCATTCGCAACAAGGTGATTCCAGGCGACGCAATCGATCCGGCGCGCATCGAGAACGGGATGGGCATTTGGATGAAGTGAGCTATTGACGCCAGCGGACGGGTTTTGATATACTATCCACTCACAAGTCATGGCCAGGTTAGCACAGTTGGTAGTGCGGCTCATTCGTAATGAGCAGGTCGGGGGTTCGAGTCCCTTACCTGGCTCCAAGATGGCGGGAGTAGATCAATTGGTTAGATCAACAGATTGTGATTCTGTGGGTTGCGGGTTCGAGTCCCGTCTCCTGCCCCAGGCGAGAAACTTAGGGAGAGGGGATTGTAGATGACAGTCGTTCAGTCTTTGATTGATCTTCAGGAAGTTGATGGGCGCATTCGCGAGCTTGAGCTCGAGTTAAAGGATCTCCCCCGCCGCAAGGCTCAGGAAACAGCGCGGCTTTCGGGCGTTTCTGCCGATCTTCAGGCGGCGAAGACGAATCAGGAGCTCGCCAACCAGCGAGTCAAGGGCTTTGAGGAAGACGCGAAGGCGCTTAGGGAGAAGATTCAGCAGCTTAAGACGACCCAGATGGGGCTCAAGTCGAACAAGGAGTACCAGCAGTACTCGATTCAGATCGATCTTGTCTCCCACGACCTCGAGACGACCGAGAACAGTCAGCTCGCCGCGATGGACGACCTTCCTTCGGCCGAGGCCAGGATTGCCGATGCGCAGGCAAAGTTCGATCAGGAGGCGGGCGGCGTCAAGGCGTTTTGCGACGAAATCGACGAGCGCATCGCGGCGGTGACGGCAGAGCTCGCGGAGGCCCAGAAGGAGCGCGCCGAGAAGGCGAAGCTTGTGACGGACCCGCGCTTCATGCTCTACTACGAGCGCCTGCGCACGAAGAGGTGGCCGGTTGTCGTCACGCTTACCCACGACGGTGTGTGCGACGGTTGCCATCTCGTCCAGCCGCCGAGCGTGTCGCAGCTCGTCGACCACAATGCGGGCCTCGTCGCCTGCACGATGTGCGGTCGCATCCTGTATCGCGATATTTGACAATTTCTCCTGAAGCGGCGCGCGAGCGACCGGTCGCTGCCGCAAGGCAGAGGAAAGTCCGGACTCCGCAGGGCAGAGGATCCGCTCGTCAAGGGCGGAGGGCGCACGGCAATCGTGCGTGACGGAAAGTGCCACAGAGAATAGACGGCGAAGGGTTCGCGTAGCGAGGAAGAAATTCCGAGCGCGGGAGCGAGTGAGCAAGGGCGCAAGCCCGAACGGAACGAACGACCAAGCGAGCTCCGCAATGGTGAAAGGGCGGTGTAAGAGACCACCGGCGCGGCTGAAACGCCGCGCGCAGGGCAAACCCTCCTCGGAGCAAGATCAAATAGGGGATCGAACGGGCGGCCCGCTCGGTTGGCGCCGTAAAGGATGCCATGAGATTCCGGGTTGATTGCTTAGAGGAATGACCGGAGCACGCCGCAAGGCGTGTGAACAGAATCTGGCTTACTCGCCGCGCGCCGCTTCAGGAGAAAGCTTTTGCAGGGAATCCTGCATTTGGAAGGGTGGGCGATACTGGACTCGGACCAGTGACCCCTACCGTGTGAAGGTAATGCTCTAACCAACTGAGCTAATCGCCCGGGGTGAAAACGCGGATAGTATACCATACTCTGCCGATGCTTTCAAGTAGCCGCCGACACCGAATTATATGATATAATATTCCAACTATGAAGATTACCGATGACATTCTCTATGTCGGCGTCAACGACCACGACGTCGATCTCTTCGAAGGCCAGTTCGAGGTTCCGCTTGGCATGGCCTACAATTCCTACGTCGTCAAGGGCGGGAAGGTCGCCGTGATGGACACAGTCGATGCGCGCTTTGGCGACGAGTGGCTGAAGAACGTCGCGGCCGCGACCGACAAGGTCGACTATCTCGTCGTCCACCACATGGAGCCCGACCACTCCTCGAACATCGCGCGCTTTGCAGAGGCGTACCCGAATGCGAAGATCGTCTCTTCCATGCAGGCGTTCGCAATCATGAAGAACTACTTCGGCACCGATTTCGCCGACCGTCGCGTCGTCGTCAAGGAAGGCGACACGCTCGACCTCGGCGGGCACACGCTTGCGTTCGTCGGCGCTCCGATGGTGCACTGGCCCGAAGTCGTAGTCAGCTACGACACGGCGACGAAGACGCTTTTCTCCGCCGACGGCTTCGGCAAGTTCGGCGCGAACGACAAGGTCGATCCCGAGGGGTGGGACTGCGAGGCGCGTCGCTACTACTTCGGCATCGTCGGCAAGTTCGGCATGCAGGTGCAGGCGCTTCTCAAGAAGGCGGCGACGCTCGACATCGCGCGCATCTGCCCGCTTCACGGTCCTGTGCTCCAGACGCCAGAGGAAATTGCCCATGTCGTCAAGCAGTACCAGACCTGGAGCTCCTATGGTGTCGAGACCGAGGGTGTTTGCGTCGCCTACACTTCTGTATATGGCCACACTAAGGCCGTCGTCGAGAAGTTCTGCGAGATCCTGAAGGCGAAGGGCTGCCCCAAGGTCGCGTGCGCCGATCTCGCTCGCGACGACATGTACGAGACGATCGAGGATGGCTTCCGCTATGGACGGCTCGTTCTCGCGACTACGACTTACAACACCGGCGTCTTCCCGAAGATGGAGGAGTACATCCGTCATCTCCTTCGGCGCAACTACCAGAACCGCAAGGTCGGTTTCATCGAGAACGGCTCGTGGGGCCCGATGGCCGCGAAGGGCATGAAGGACCTTCTCGCCGCCGCGAAGGGGCTCTCGTTCTGCGAGGCGACCGTCACGGTGAAGGGCGCGATGACGGACGACACCGTCGCGCAGCTCGAGAAGCTTGCCGACGAAATACTGAAGTAGGATTAGCCGCAGCACGCGAAATGAGAAACAGGGTCGCAGAGCACGTCGCAGCGCTGCCGAAGAGCGGAATAAGGAAGTTCTTCGACATCGTCGCCCAGTCGAAGGACATCGTGTCCCTCGGCGTAGGCGAGCCTGACTTCGACACGCCCTGGCACATTTCCCGCGCCGCGGTCACCTGTCTCGAAAACGGCGGCACGCACTACACCTCAAATCTCGGAACGCCCGAGCTGAGGCAGGCGATATGCCGCTATCTCGACCGCCGCTTCTGCGCGAAGTTCGACTGGAAGTGCGAGGTGCTTGCGACGGTTGGCGTTTCCGAGGCGATAGACCTCGCGATACGCGCCATCTGCTCGCCAGGCGACGAAGTGCTCTACCACGAACCGTGCTTCGTGTCGTATGCGCCGACGATCCGCCTCGCCCATGCAGTTCCCGTCTGTGTCGAGACGCGCGTGGAGGACGAGTTCCGCCTTACCGTAGATGAACTCGAGAAGAAGGTCACGCCGAAGACTAAGGCCGTGCTCCTGAACTTCCCCTGCAATCCGACTGGCGCGACTCTTTCGCGCGACGACATGGCGGCGATCCTCGACTTCTGCGAGAAGCACGATCTTCTTCTTCTCGCGGACGAGGTCTACTCGGAGCTCAACTACGATGTAGAGGACGGGACGGACGGGACATCCGGGACAAATGGGACATTGCCGTCTTTTGCGGCGTTTCCGGAATACCGAGATCGCGTGATTTTGCTGAACGGCTTTTCAAAGTCGTGGGCGATGACTGGCTACCGCCTCGGCTATGCGTGCGGGCCTACCGACGTCATCGACGCGATGATGAAGATTCACCAGTACGGCATAATGTCCGCGCCGACGCTTGCGCAGGCGGCGGGAGTCGAGGCGATGGATTTCGGCGACAAGGACGTCGATCGCATGCGCCGCGAATACAAGAAGCGCCGCGACTGGCTCGTTCCCGTGCTGAACGAAATGGGTCTCAAGACGCTTATGCCGAAGGGCGCGTTCTACCTTTTCGTCGATGTGCGTTCCACTGGGCTTACCGACGAGGAATTTGCGTTGAAGCTCCTCAAGGAGTTTGGCGTCGCCTGTGTTCCTGGCACCGCGTTCGGCGCGTGCGGCGCCGGGTTCGTTCGTATGTCCTATGCGACGTCGCTCGACAAGATCAAGCTTGCGGCATCGCGCATCGCGAAGATGCTTAAGTCGATTTCGTAGGTGATGGCATGCGCGGCGAACGGACAGTGCTTGTGACTGGAGGTACGAAGCGCATCGGCAAGGCGATTTCCGACGCCTTGCGCGCCGACGGATGGCGTGTCATAACGAGTTCCCACCGCGAAGACTCAGGCGCAGACATTGTCGCCGACCTTGCGGAACCGCTTGGTGCAGCAAAACTATACTCTGCGTGTCTGCGGATGCTTGGCGGCAACCCGCCTGATGCGCTCGTCAACAACGCGGCGCTTTTCGTCGGCGACGACGCGACGCTTGAGGCAGTAAATTTCGAGGCGCCGCGCAAACTCACGACCTTGATGGCGGGGCGGGAGACTGGGCGTGGCGCGGTAGTGAACATTCTCGACTGCCGCGTGCTTGGCAATGTCGAGCCGCGCGATGCATACGAAAGGTCGAAGCGCGAGCTCCTTGAGAACACGACGAAATCCGCGGCGCTTTTTGCCGATACGATTCGAGTAAACGCCATCGCTCCCGGCCCTGTGCTTGCGCCGGAGGACGTGAGCGAGAAAGCGGGCGAGATGCCGCTTGGAAGGCCTCGTCTTGAAGACGTCGCTCGCGCAGTCGTCTTTCTTCTCGAGGCGAACGCCACAACCGGCTGCATCATTCCCGTCGACGGCGGGCAATCGATCTTATAGAACGCGGCTCTGCGGAACAATTGGAAATACTTGAGTCATGAAAGAACTGAGATATCCATTTGACGAGAAGAAGATTCGTTCGCTGAAGGCGGGCGATTCCGTTAGCATCTCCGGCATTGTCCATACTGGGCGCGACAAGTTCCACAAGTTCTTCGCGGACGGCGGGAAGATTCCCGTCGATTTTCACGACGGTGCGCTCTACCACTGCGGGCCGGTTTGCGTCAAGCGCGAGGACGGCTGGACGGTTGTCTCGGCAGGTCCGACGACGAGCGTCAGGGAAAATCCATACGAGCCCGCTTTCATAAAGTCGTCTGGCGTCCGCATCATCATCGGGAAGGGTGGCATGGACGACGCGACTCTAGCCGCCATGAAGAAGTGCGGTTGCGTCTATGTGCAGGCAGTTGGCGGCGCGGGCGCGCTTTACGCCGCTTCGGTGAAGAAGGTCGCCGGCGTTGACCTTCTCGACAAGTTTGGCGCAGCCGAGGCGTGCTGGCATTTCGAGGTGGAGGGCTTTCGCGGCGTAGTCGCGATGGACGCGCATGGAAATTCGCTTTTCGACAAGGTTGCCGCTGCCGCAGACAAGCAACTTAAGAAGATTCTCTGATATTTACGTTGGCCGTGTAGGGAGATTCTACATGTTCTGCGGGGTTTTAACGCAGAGACGCGTAACCGCCGCGCAAGCGGGGCTCGCGATTTGTAGCGAGCCAAGCCGAGCAGAGCGAGTGCCGAGAGGCGCGAAGTACGCAGAGGGGTGTTTTCAAGCTTTGGCTTTGTGCTCAACATCTTGGATGACGAGTCCTGCGAGCGCGAAGCCGAAGATCGCCGTTATGTGCGCGACCGTTCCGTTGACGCGCTTCTTTGATTCGCTGTCGTTGTCCGCCGGTCCAAGGTTCTCGCGGCGTTCCGGACTCCACACGCATTTGAATTTTCGCGTTGGCATGCCGCCGGTCTTCTTGAACTTGGTGCGGAGCGCACGCGCAAGGCCGTCGCCTTCGACCTTGCGGAACTCCGTCGCGCGGATCTGGAAGGGGTCGATCTTCAGCGCCGCGCCCATCGAGGAGAAGAGCGTCGCCGATGGGATCGATAGCGCGTGGCGTATAAGCGCCGCTTTGCAGTCGAGGGAGTCTATCGCGTCGATTACGTAGTCGTATTCGTCCAGCGCGAACTCCCCGGCTGTCTCGGACGAGTATATCTGCTGGCGCACATCAAGCTCGACGAGGGGGTTGATCTCCTTTAGACGCGTTGCGAGGACATCCGCCTTGACCTGCCCCGCGGTCTTCGTCGTGGCCATCAGCTGCCGGTTCACGTTCGTGATGCAGACGCGGTCGGAGTCCACGAGGAGCAGTTTCCCGATGCCTGACCTGACGAGCGACTCGGCGCACCAGCTGCCCACGCCGCCGAGCCCGAATACAGCGACTTTCGTGCGCGCGAGCGCTTCAAGCGCCGTGGTGCCGAGCATAAGCTCCGTTCGGCTGAATATGGCCGGATGGTTCATCTGCGATTTAGCGGGGCCGGCATTCGCCGGCCCCGCCGTATTCGGGACGGCAACAGCGCGTCCCGTCTTGGATTCGTCCTTACTTCGCGAGCGAATCGACGGCCTTGCCGGCTTCGTCTGCGGCCTTGTTGGCAGCTTTGTCCGCGTCCTTTGCGGCCTTGTCGGCGGCCTTCGAGAGGTCCTTGCCGGCCTGCTCCATCTTTTCGGAGAGCGTAGGCTCCTTCTTCTCGCATCCGGTGAAGAGGACGGAGGAAGCGAGAGCGGCCGCGACTGCGGCGACATACATGCACTTCATTTTTGTTTTCCTTTCGATTGCGAGCCGTGGCGGACACTGTGTCCGTTCCGTGCAGGCGCGAGTATTATACCATATTCCGGCCCCGGCTTTCCCGCCGCTATGCTTCCCGTTTCCCTTCCTTTGCCGACTGGCGGCGGTATTCGCGCATGGTCATGCCGGTTCGCTTCAGGAAGAACCGCTTTGCGTATCCGTCCGATTCGTATCCGCTGCGCTCCACCACCATCGCGATGGGAAGTGTGCTGCTCGACAGGAGTTCGCGCATTTTCTGTAGACGTATTTCATGGATTTCGTCTAGGATTGAACGGCCCGTTTCCTTTCTGAACCGGCTTGTCGCAAGCGCGCGCGAGCAGTTCATTTCGGCGGCGATGGCGTCAATGGAAAGTCCTGGCTCGCAGGCGTGGCGCCTGATGAACTCGCGCGCACGGCGCACACGTGCGCTGACTCCCGGAGTTGTGTCCGTGGAGCCGCGACGCACGATGCGCAGCGGGCCATAGTATTCGGTGCGTACGCTTGTGCCGTTGTCGATTTCCTCCGCGAGCATCTGGGCCATGCGCCATCCGGCGCCCTCGAAGTCGGGTTCGACGCTCGTGATGCCGGGTTTCACGGCCTCGCAGTACGCCTCGTCGTTGTCGATTCCGACGATGCGCACTTCATCGGGCACTGAAAGCCCCACCTTTGTCGCTGCGTTATATGCCTCCATGGCGCAATAGTCGTTCGCACCGAGTATGCCACACGGTTTAGGCAAATCCCTTAGTGTCTCTTCGAGAGACGCGAGCGCCAACGTGACAAGCGTCTGCCCGGCAGCGGCAGTATCGGACTTGAAGCGTTTAAAGCGCGCCTTGTCCCAGTGAATGCCCTTGCCTGTGCCGAGGTAGGCGTAGGATTTGCATTTGCACCTCAGGAGGTCCTTGACGGCCAATGCCGCGGAAGCGGCGGAATCGTGCAGAAGGCACGGATGTTCCTTCGACGGCATCTCGGGGTTCTGGTCGAGGTATATGGTCGGGATTCCCCTGAAGACGTTGTCGGGCGCGCTCGCCGTGCGCATTGCGCGATCCACAAGACAGCCGATGGGAGCCCATGTTTTCAGTGCTCGGCGGATATCCGAGGTGGTCGCGAATCGCTCCACGACCTGCACGAACCAGTCGCGCTCCTGTGCAAAGCGGTGGACGCCCGAGAGCTTCTGTAGCCAGCTCTTACGTGTTGTGGACTGGAAGAAAAGTACTGTTTTCATTGTGAGTATAGCATATCATAATCCTGTCCGATTGACTATGTTTTATTTGTCCTATGGGATAACACATCGAGCAGGCGTCTTGGTACAATTATGGCCAGATATGAAAGCGAAGAACAGTCTGATAATTGCGATCCTTGCATCATCCGCTTTGGCATCCGCCTACGCTGGCGAGGTGTTGATGAACGAAGACACGATCGTCCTTCCGACGTATGCGCCCGGCGGATACGACAAGACGCCGCTTTTCTATACCGGGCGCGTCTACCAGGGCGCGCAGGGGCGCGTCTACCCGTATCCGATGCAGGACGTCCTGCACGACGAGAAGTTCGACGAGACGTACAAGTACCTGACGCTCGAGAACGACTGGCTCCAGATGGGGCTTCTACCCGAGCACGGCGGGCACCTCCTCAACTTCACCGACAAGGCGACCGGATTCGAGACGTTCTACCGCCAGCATGTCATAAAGCCCGCGCTCATCGGAATGCTCGGCGCGTGGATATCCGGCGGCGTCGAATGGAACTTCCCGCACCACCACCGCGCGACGACGGCGATGCCCATCGACTGGCGAGCGGTCGAGAACGCGGACGGATCGAAGACGATCTGGATCGGCGAGACAGAGCTCAGGCGCCGCCTCAAGTGGACGATAGGTCTTTCGCTCCTCCCCGACCGCGCCGTGTTGAAAGCGGAGAACGTCTTCATGAACCGCCAGCCGTGGATCGAGTCGATGATCTACTGGGCAAACGTGTCCGTCCACTGTGGCGACGACTACCAGATTCTCTTTCCGCCTTCGATGCACCTCGGCTTCGACCACCACAAGAACTACTGGACGAGCTTCCCGATCGGACCGAGGAAGGAGGAAGTCGAGCTCCTTCCGTCGCAACGCTCGAAATACGCGAACGACATCTCCGGCACGATGGACCTCAGCTGGTGGAAGAACTTCACCATTGAATCGCGCTCCATCTTCGGCATGGATCCCGACAACTCCTTCATGGCCGGATACGACCACAAGAAACAGTGCGGTACGGCGCACGTCTCGAACAGGCACATCACCGTCGGCAAGAAGTTCTTCCTCTGGGGCAACTTCCCCGAGGCGCACGTGTGGGACAAGGTGCTTACGGACAATGACGGACCGTATCTCGAGCTGATGGTCGGATGCTGGTCCGACAACCAGCCCGACTATTCGTGGATAGCGCCCTACGAGACGCGCAAGGTCGAGCAGTTCTGGTTCCCGGTGAAGGGGATTGGCGGCATCAAGAACGTGACGATTGACGGTGCGGTGAACGTCGACCGCCTTTCGGATGACAAGATGCTAGTCGGTTTCCACTCAACGCGCGTGCTAAAGGGGTGTACGATTACTCTCTTCAAGGATCGCGAGGCGGTCTTCGCCGAGAAGGGCGTCGCCATTGATCCGAATAGACCATGGTGCAAGACTGTCGCCGTCGAGAATGGTGTTGCCGATCAGCGTTACACGGCTACAATCGCCGATGCTTCAGGCAAGGTATTCCTCTCCTACACGCCCGTTCCGCCGCAGGGAGACGTGGAACTGCCGCCGAAGGTGGAGAATCCGAAAGAGCCGAAGGAATACACGAGCGCCGAGCTCGCCTACGAGGTCGGTCTTCGCCTCGATCAGTTCCAGAACGGGCTCATCGATCCCGAGCCATACTACAAGAGGGCGCTCGAGATTGACCCAGACTATTCGAAGCCGAATCTTGCGATGGGCGTACGGCTGGCGAAGAACGGAAGCTACGTCGAGGCGAAGCCGTATCTAGAGAGGGCAGTTGCGCGCGCAACGCAGAACCACACGCGTGCGCTCGACGCCGCGCCGGAGTACTACCTCGCGCTCGTGGAGCGATATCTCGGCAACCTGAAGCGAGCGGAAGACCTCTTCTGGCGCTGCACCTGGCGGCTTACGCACAAGAAGGAGTCGTATGTCGAACTTGCCAGAATTGCCGCGCTCAAGGGCGACTGGACTGAGGCGCTTGCGCGAATTGACGATGCGCTTACGCTTGGGTCTGACGAGGCAAAGCTCTGGACGATGAAGGGGATATTCCTTCGGAAGTTGAAAGTTGAAAGTGAAAAGTGTAAAGTTGGGGATTCATACGGCAACTCTAAACTTTCAACTTTAAACTTTAAACTTGCGCTCGACAGAGCGCAACAGTGCGATCCGCTGGAATATTGGGCGGTCGTGGAGCGCGACGGTTTTGCCGCGGCCGAGAAGAATCGCGGGCTCAAGGCGCAGCAGCTTCTGGAGTGCATCAGTGACTACTGGGGAATCGGCTGCTATGACGAGGTGATCGCGCTCTGCGACGCCGCGCTTGCGAAAGCCGCCACAGAGAAGCCCTACGCTACCGAGGGCGCGCTTCCGCTCAAGGACACCATCGCCGCGTGCGACAGCTACAAGAACGCGCTCTTCGGCTACTTCAAAGGAGCGGCGATTGAAAAGTTGAAAGTTGAAAGTGAAAAGTGTAAAGTTGAAAGGAGTGTCGACAGCAACTTTAAACTTTCCACTTTAAACTTTAAACTCGCGCAAGCGGCGTTTGCCGCCGCTGCCGCGATGCCGACGGACTACTGCTTCCCGAACCGGCTCGAAGAGGAAGAGGTTCTGAAGATCGCAGCGGTCGCCGCGCCCGAACTCGCGAACACATGGTACTACCTCGGATGCTGCGAGTGGAACCATGACCGCAAGGACGCGGGACTCTCCGACTGGAAGAAGTGCGTAGAGCTGATGCCGGAGCACGCGCTCGCTTTGCGCTGCATCGGCTTCGCTCTTTCGCATCCCGGGACGTACTTCACGAACACCGGTATTCCGTCCGGCGTGCCGAGCAAGGAAGCATACGAATACTACCTCAAGTCGCTTGCCGCCGATCCCGGCAACTTCCGCACGCTCGACGAGGCGGGCAAGCTCGCGGAGAAGCTGAAGCTCCCGGCGGCGGAACGCCTTGCGCTGATGGAGAAATATCGCGCGACGGTCGACAAGTACGATCCGTGCATTCTGCGATATGCCTACACCTTGAACGCAGTCGGGCGTTTCGCCGAGGCGCACGAGATACTCACAACGCGCCGCTTCCACGTATGGGAAGGAGCGGACGGACTTCTCGCGCCATTCGTCGAGTCCTGCATCGGCCTCGGGCTCAAGGCTATGGAGGACGGCAGGGCGCTCTCGACGAGAGCGCCGGACGGCGGTTTCATCGAAACCGCCCTACCGGATGCGGCTGCCGGGAAATACCGTCTCGCTTTGGCGTATTTCGAGGAGTCGACGACTTATCCCGAAAACCTCCAGGCGGGGCGTCCGGGCGACGCAGGCACCGAGCCGAAGAGCCGCTACTTCATGGCTCAGTGCAAGAAGGCGCTGGGCGACGAGGCGGGATACCGCGCGGAGCTCGAAAACTCCCTCAAGGGATGGATCCATGCGGGCGAGATGGACTACTGGCGCGTCAAGGCCCTGCGCGAACTCGGACGAGACGCCGAGACCGCTCCTCTCATCGCGGAAATGAAACAGGCGATAAAGGAGCTTGAGACGCCGCAGCCCGTCGTCATCAACGCATACGCGAAGTTCGCGGGCGACAATTCTGCGATGGAGCGCGCGGCCAAGGCCCGCGAAAAGGCCGGCTTCCTCCGTTCGCTCCTCTCCGAGATCGACAGGTAGCTCGTCGGATTATAGTACCATGCTCGCCGCTTGCGGAGAGTGTGACGCCTTTTTGGCTACATGGCTGAAGCAGTCCTGGGCACAAGGGTCGTATGTTCGCATATTTGTGCCCGAACTTATTGGTGAAACGGGCACAAGTTTTGATTTGTTGTAAAGTTGTGCCCATTTACTATTGACCAAATGCACAATTAAATGATATAATTTGCCCAAAATTGGAGATAATTATGTTTGTGGGACGATTAGAAGAGCTTGATCTGCTAAAAGGACTTTGGAATAAAGTCACAAAAACCTCGTTAGTGACGGTTAGAGGGCGAAGGCGCATTGGGAAATCGACTCTTGTTGCGCACTTTGCTGATGTCTCGAATGCACGATTTCTTAAGATTGAAGGGCTTTCGCCACGAACGGCCAAGTCGAACGCAGACCAGTTAAAGGGCTTTTATTCGCAGCTTCAGCTTCAAAGCGGAAAGACATACGAAGTCGTTGACTGGCTTAAAGCGTTCAAGGACGTCGACGCAGAGATTGTTGACGGACAGCGGACGGTTCTTCTTTTGGACGAGATATCGTGGATGGCGTATTACGATGCCTCTTTCCCGGGGCTTCTGAAGATTGCCTGGGATAATTTCTTTCACAAGCACCCCAATCTGATTTTGTTTCTGTGCGGGAGCGTCTCAAGTTGGATAAGGGAGAACATACTTGAGGACGGAGGTTTTCTTGGAAGGCCCTCTGCCGACATTGTGCTGAAGGAGCTTTCCGCAAGGGACTGTCTGTCTTTCTGGGGTGGTGCGGCGAAGCGCCTTTCGTCTCGTGAACTCTTCGACATGCTTTCCGTCTGCGGTGGGGTGCCGCGATATCTTGAGGAGATAGATCCGTCGCTGACCGTCGATGAATCGCTGCGTAGGTCGTGCTTTACGCCGCAGGGATACCTTTTCAGGGACTTCGACCTGATGTTCGACGAACTGTACGACAAAAGTTCGGCTGAAAGAAAGTCCGTGCTTAACGCGCTGGCGAAGAAACCGATGACTGTCAGCGAGGTTGCCGCAGCGACAGGGCGTAGTCGTAACGGACATCTTGTGGAACTTCTGAAGGATCTTGTCCAGGCAGGATTCCTCGCTCAGGAGCGCGGAATCAATCCACAAACTGGGGAGTTGCGCCAGGAAACGCGGTATCGGATATGCGACAACTACGTGCGGTTCTATCTTCATGCCATCTTGCCGCGAAGGGCAATGATAGAGGACGGCACATATCGCTTTGAGTCATTGGAGCGACTGCCCGGATGGGAGACGATATTGGGATTCCAGTTTGAGAATCTTGTGCTCGGTTCGTTGCCAGCGCTTGTCGCGAGGCTTCATCTCGACAGGTCGAGAATCCTCTCGATGGCCCCATACCGCAGAACCTCGGCCGACAAGGATCGCGGTTGCCAGATAGACTGCCTTATACAGACGCGGCGGTCGATGTATGTCGTCGAGATAAAGCGGAAGGCGAATATAGGAACGGAGATAATTGACGAAGTCGAAAATAAGATTGACCGACTTGGATATTCGGGCAAAACGTCCGTAAGGCCGGTTCTTGTCTATGACGGCAACCTTTCTCCGATGGTTGAGGAAGACGGATATTTCGCGGCGATCATTCCCGCTTCAGAATTGTTCGGACTTGACTAACTGCCGGGAGGACCTATCTGCGTTGATGAAAATACGAAGTGGCAGAACAATTCCATGGCGGGTTGGCTGGGAGTCAATAAAGGCGAACTGGCTGCCGATGGTCGTCTTGTGGCTGCTTGCAGCGGCGTTGGTTGCGGGCTATACATACGTGCCCTGCGTTCGGGCGGCGCTGCAGCCCGTCTTCGATTTCCAGACCGGCGGAGGGTGGAAGGCGGCGGTCCTTAACAGAATCGTCTTCTGCGGACTTCTCCCCGGAGCGTTTCTGCTGACGATAAGATCGATACGACCGCCGCGTCCTCTGCTTACGGTGCTCGCCAACTGCGTGTGGATGGGGGCGTGGGGCGTTGCGAGCAATGCGTTCTTCACGCTCCAGACGCAGATGTTCGGCTCGGGGCACGACATCGCGACTCTTGTCGCAAAGGTGCTTGTCGACAAGTGCGTGTGGTCTGCGCTCCTGTGCGTTCCGCTCAACTCCGTGTTCTTCTTCTGGGAGGGGCGAGACTTCTCCCTCGCGAGGTGCCGTGCGGAATGGCCGCGCAGCTATCTGCGGCAGATATACCTCCCGATTCTTCTCGCCGATTTCTCCGTCTGGATTCCGGTGCAGTTCGCAGTGTACATCTTTCCTCTGCCGCTCCAGATACAGCTTGTCGGCTTCGCCGGCGCATTCTGGTCCCTCGTCGGTCTCTCGTCTGGCATCCGCCTCGCACGTAGTGTGTGATGACATCTCGTCATGCATCGGAGGCGCAGATGCTTGCGGCGAGGTGATAGGCGGATGGGTCGTTGTGTCCGATAGGATATGTTTTACTTGTCCTAACGAATAGCTTTGGGGGGCTGGAATGTGGTAAGATATTGTGCGTCAGGCATGAAAATAAGAAATGTCCAAATAACATGAAAAAACTGATGATGATTGGTGGTGCGGTTGTCGCGATTCTCTCGATTGAGGCGAAGGCTTCGACGGTCGCATACTGGCCGCTTACGCAAGCGAACGGAGTGCGAACGACCTCATCCACCGTCTTCGCCAATGAGGGCGACAACTCGGCGATGGAGCGTGCGGCCAAGGCGCGCGAAAAGGCAGGCTTCCTCCGCACCCTCCTCGCAGAACTCGAGTAACATAAAGGACAACGCGCATGGGAAAATTGCTTGGACATATATCAAGTGCGGCGGCCTGCGCGGCGGCGATGCCGGCACTGGCGTTTTCCGCGATGGTGATGCCGCTTCTGCCAAAGCCGGCCGAGTGTCGCTTCACCGGAGGAACGTGCCGCAACGCGGCGGTAAAGACGGTGCTCGACAAGTCGATACCGCCGCAGGGGTATGCGCTTACCGTCGCGCCGGGCGCAATAACGATCAAATCGTCGGACGAGGCGGGCGCTTTCTACGCGCGCATGACGCTCCGCCAGCTGGAGACGAAAGACGCGAAGGGGAAGAACGTTTCGTATCCAAATTGCGAGATAAAGGACGCGCCGGCGTTCAAGTGGCGCGGCATGATGCTGGACGAAGCGCGGCACTTCTTCGGCAAGGAGGCGGTCTGCGGCATTCTCGAACGCATGGCGCAATACAAACTCAACGTCTTCCACTGGCATCTTACGGACGACCAGGGCTGGCGCATCGACATACCGGAACTCCCGGAGCTGGCGAGGAAGGGCTCATGGCGCGAAGGACGCTGCGAAAGCGAGACCCCGCTTTTCTACACGGAGAAGGATATAAAGGAGATTCTCGACTTCGCGAAGGCCCGCTACATAACCGTCGTGCCGGAAATCGATTTCCCCGGACACTTCGGCGCGGCGCTCCGGGCGTATCCGCATCTGGCTTGCGGAACGGGCAGAAAGAATATCTTGTGTCTGGGGAATCCCGAGGCGGTCCGCTTGGCGGAAAAGGTTCTCGACAGAGTGTGCGAACTGTTCCCCGGCGAAGTCGTCCATATCGGCGGCGACGAGTGCCCGGTGGCGAACTGGGCGAAGTGTCCGAAATGCAAGGCTCTCATGGAGCGCGAGAGAATCGGAGACCTGAAGGGTCTGCAGCCGTGGCTCACGCGCCGCCTGGCCGCGCATCTCAAGAAGAAGGGCAAGCGGATGTCGGGATGGGAGGAGATTGCGGTCGGCCTGGGCAAGCTCGACAAATGGGGCGAGAGCGAAAACCTGGCCTCACTGCCCGACGAGTATCTGCCGCCGAAGTCTTCGCTCGTCATGGGCTACCATGCGCGCCCCGCGGCGCTCGCCGCGAATACCGGCTTCGACGTCGTCAGCTGCCCGACCTGGCATTGCTACTTCGACTACCAGCAGAAGCTGCCCGAAGATCCCCATCGCTACCACCGCCCGGACATAAGGTGGTGCCCGCTCGAATCCGTTTACAACTTCGATCCCTACGAAGGCGTGAATCCCCAGGCGCGCGGGCGCATCGCCGGCGTGGAATGCTGCAGCTGGACGGAGAAGACGCGCAACGTCACCGAACTCGAATGGAAAATCTGGCCGCGGACGCTGGCCTTCGCCGAAGTCGCATGGCGCAACGAAGAGCCGCAAAAGCGCGACTTCAAGGAGTTCTGCGAGCGTGCCGCCGCGCACCGCCGCCGCCTCGTCGCGGAGCACGTCAACTGCGCGCCTGTCGGGCGATAAAGAATTTTGGTTAAAGCCAATAACAAAACCATAAAGGAGAAGAACAATGAAAAAGATGCTGATGAAAGCGGGATTGCTCGTGATATGCGCCCTGGGGGGTGGGGGAGGGATGGCCTCCACCGTCGCCTACTGGCCCATGGCCGGTGAAAACGGCGCGAGGATGCAGAAAGACGAAGTGATCCAGAACCTCGCCAATCCCGGCGTGATGGACGCCGAAGCGGCTTATGTGCGAAGCTACTACGGGACGGTGAACGACACCTCGGCCACGCCCGTAGTCTGCTATCCGATGGGAACGAATGCGTTCCCGGAGGCATACGGCGTGTACGATCCGGCGGCGGGGGCGAACCGTGCGGCGGCGACGGGATTGGATTTCACGGCGCGGCACTTGAGCAGCAACTGGAACGGCGGCGGCAAATATTGCTGGTGGCAGGGGGTGCTGCGCGTCGAGGATCCGGATGCAATCAAGACGACGTCTTTCACAATAGAATTTTTCTTCCGTCCGGAGGAGACTTCGTCCGGGCTTTGGCAGTATCTTGCGGCGATGCCGATGAGGAATGTTGCAAACGGAAGCACTGGAACGGAGAGCTGGTCGATAGGGATCAACAATACCAAGCAGATTTTCGCAGTGTTCGGCATGGTGGACGAGAGCGGTGCGCAGACGGGGCGCGAAACATTCAAGTCTATCGCGTTGCCGCAGATATACGACGGGCGGTGGCATCATTTCGCGATGACGGTTGACGGCACGGCGATGAAGATGTATGTCGATTATGCATTGGCGGGGAACGGAACGCTGCCGCGAAACGTCCAATACAAGGACGACGGCGATCTGTTCATCGGCGGGACGACGCACGCGGTGTATTCGTATTATGGTTCGATGGCGCATTTCAGGATTTCGGACGAGGCGCTGGCGAGCGAGGAGTTTCTGCATTTCACGCAGACGGCGCGGTCCGAAGGGGAGGCTGCGGACGTGGCGTTGCACATAGACTTCGAGGAGGTGGAGGGGATTTCGACGAACAAGGTGTTTTTCAACAAGGCGGCGTACGGTGCGGCGGTGCATTTCGGCGCGACGAACAGCACTGCCAGCGCGGCTGCCGCCGGTCTCGACACGGATGTGGCGGCGGGGAGGCTCTACCATTCGCACCGGGACGCGGGGGGATACGCGAACCGTGTTTCTCTGGACCACGGCGCCACCGAGGGCGGCGATCCGCACATTTCGTGGAAGCCCGGCGAAGACGTGTTTCTGGGAGGTTCGTTCACGTTCGAGATGTTCCTCAAGGCGACGGCGATCAAGGCGTGGTCGGTCGTTGCGAAGCGGCGCACGGAGGCGAGCGACAGCGACACGCAGTTCTGGATGGGCGCGAACGGCACGGCGAACGCTTTGAACTTCGGTTTTGCATCGTCGCGATTCGGCGACAATGCGGTGGTGGACGGCGAATGGCACCACGTCGCGCTGGTGTACGACGCGGAGACGAAGAAGATGACGTACTATCGCGACCGGAAGCAGGTGGGCGAAAAGACCGCGACGGCCGGCGAGCTTGCGAAGTATTCGGTCACGAAGCCGTTGTATCTTCTTGGCGGGCAGACCGGCGGGGATGGGACGGTGTGCAAGATCGACGAAGTGCGGCTGACGAAGCGGGCGCTTTCGCCGAGGGAGTTTCTTTCGGCGGAGGGGTTGAAAGGGTTCATGATCATCTTCAAATGATGGAAGAAGGATGCTGAAAGGAGAATATGTTTAGAGTGCAGGGAGCGCAGGGAAGGCGCGGAGTTCCACAGGGTCCGTCTTCACGGGGTTTGCAGAGGTTTTGCGTTTTTTTGCGGGGCTTCTGCGGGTTCCTTGTTCCGAACATGTTTTCCATTGCGGCGGCGGGGGGGCTCGAGGAGGGGTTTCGCTCGCCGCCGCCGGGTGCGCGGCCGCAGGTGGTGTACACGATAATGAACGGCAACGCGACGAAGGAAGGGTTGACGCTGGACTTCGAGGCGATGGCGGAGGCGGGGATCGGGGGTATGCAGATATTCGACGTCGGGTGCGACGTGCCGGCGGGGGCGCTGGAGTTCAACACTCCGGAATGGTTCGATTTGATGCGGCACGCGCATTGCGAGGCGAAGAGGCTGGGGCTTGCGATGGGGGTGGCGAACTGTTCGGGGTGGTCGGCGTCCGGGGGCCCTTGGGTGAAGCCGGAGGACGCGATGAAGGTGGTCGTAGCCGCCGAAACCTCAGTGAAAGGCCCGTCGCGCTTTTCCGGAGCCCTTGCGCGCACGAAGAATGACAACGGCTTTTACGAGGACATAGCCGTCCTCGCATACCCGACGCCGGAGAAAGGCGCGTGGATCGCGGACTTGCCGGCGAAGTGCGGCAAGGTCCGCAAAACAGGATTCAAACGCCAGCCGAAGGCGTTCGCGCCGGAAGAGGTCGTGGCGAAAGATGCGATACGCGACCTTTCCGGGCGCATGGCGCCGGACGGGACGCTTGACTGGGACGTGCCGGAAGGGGATTGGACCATTCTGCGCGTCGGGTTCGTCTGCAACGGGAAGAAGAACCATCCGGCGTCGAAGAACGGATGGGGGTTGGAGGTGGACAAGTTTTCGGAGGGGGCGCTTGGGAGGCATTTCGAGGGGTACGCGGGGAGGCTTTGCCGGGAGCTTGGGGTAAGCGCGGCGACGGACAACCGGACGGGTTTGGGGAACGTGCATGTGGATTCGTGGGAAGTCGGATGCCAGAATTGGACGCGTGGGCTGGAGGGGGAGTTCGAGAAGCGCGCGGGGTATCCGATAACGCCGTATCTGCCGGTCTTCGCAGGGCGCGTCGTCGGGTCGGTCGAAGAGACGGAGCGGTTCCTCGCATCGTTCCGGCGCGTGCTGGCGGAGCTTTTCGAGGAGCGGCATGTCCGTGCGCTGGCGCGGCTCTGCCATGAAAACGGTTTGACGCTTTCGGCGGAGCCGTACGGCAACAGCAATGCGGACAACATCGCCTTTGCGCGGGAGCTGGACGAGCCGATGGGATGCTTCTGGGCGAAGGGGACGTGCGGGAGCGGATGGGATTTCGACAACACGCACGCGGTGGCGGCGGTGGCGCGCGTTTTGGGGAAGCGGATAGTGGCGGTGGAGGCGTGCACGTCGGGCCCGCCCGGCGGGGGGCGGTGGCTGGAGACGCCGTATTCGGTGAAAGCGGATTGCGACCGTTCGTTCGCGGCGGGGGGCAACAGGTTTTGTTTCCACCGCTACGCGCACCAGCCGTGGACCGCTCCGCCGCGTATGCCGGGGATGACGATGGGACGCTGGGGGATGCATCTCGAACGGACGCAGACCTGGTGGCCGTACGCGAAGGGGTTTTTCGAGTACGTCGCGCGGTGCCAGTGGATGCTGCAGGAAGGGAAGGGGGCGGCGGACGTATTGTACTGGTGCGGCGACGCCTCCCCGAACGACGGCACGGCGAAAGTTTCGCTCCCTGCCGGCTTCGACTACGACATTTGCGATACGAAGGCGCTGGAGGCGATGCGTTGCGCGGGCGGCCGCCTCGTCGCGCCAAGCGGCGCGGAATATCGTCTGCTCGTGCTGCCGAAGGGGGCGCGGCGTCCCGCCGCCTGCAAGGAAGACTGGCCGTGCGCGGTCTCCGGGAATGAAAGCACGGCGCTGAAGAGCCTGGGCGTTGCGCCGGATTGCGTTTGCGGCGCAGACGATTTCCATTGGATTCACCGCAAGAACGATGCGGCGGACTGGTATTTCGTCGCATGCGGCAACAAGGAGGAATGCGAGATCGAGGTGTCGTTCCGCCAGCACGGCCGCGCGCCGCAAATATGGAATGCCGAGACGGGCGAAATCGCGAACGCCGCCGAATGGCGCGCCGAATGCGCGCGCACTGTCGTGCGCCTGCGCCTGCCGCCGAAAGGCTCCGCTTTCGTCGTCTTCGGAAACAAGAAAGCGCGAAAGCGCATGCCTGAGCGCGGCGCAGCCGTCACCTCGCCCGTGCCCGGCCCTTGGCGTGTCGCGTTCCCCGTCGATTGGTATTCAGGCGGCGATGCGGTCAAGTCGGTCGTCATGACGAATCTCGCCGACTGGACTTCGTTTGACGACGCGGACGTCAAATACTTCTCCGGCACGGCGATTTACAAGACGAGCGTAAAGCGCAAAGGCTCGAAGCGCGGCGCCGCGGAGCGCGTGGAGCTTGATCTCGGCGAAGTAAGGGACTTCGCCGAAGTGAAAGCGAACGGCAAACGCCTCCCTCCGCTGTGGCGGCCGCCGTTCAGACTTGACATAACCGACGCCGCCGGGGACGCCGAAACTATCGACCTCGAAATCAAAGTCGCGAACCTCTGGCCGAACAGGCTGATCGGCGACGACGCGCTCTGCGCCGACGATTGCAAGTGGCGAAGCTTCTACGTCAAGTGGACGAAATCCACTGATACCGCAATCGTCGAAATCCCGCAATGGGTCAAGGACGGCAAGCAGTCGCCTGCAGGACGCCGCACGTTCACGACGTGGAAGCACTGGACGAAAGACGACGCGCTTCTGCCGTCCGGGCTTCTCGGCCCCGTGACTCTTCGCGTGCATCGCGACAATATACATAATTGACTTGATTCGCACATTGGCAGGCATCATAGAACAAAAGCTTTGAAGACATCCATCCCCGGAATAAGTCTTGCAATTGTCAAAAGGATGAAAATGAAGTATATCGTTTTTGCACTGGCGGCGTTCGCGGCATTCGCCGCAATAGCGGAAGAAAAACCCTTCAGCGTTTCGGACGGCGGAACGGAGAAGGGCGCCAAGGCGCACACGCTCGACGGCGAGAGCATGGCCTGCGAGAGCGTCCAAACGGTGGAAGGACGCGAAGCATCCCTCCTGCCGAAAGGACGAAAGTTCAAGCTCGTCTGGAACGACGAGTTCGACGGCGACAGGCTGGACGATTCGAAATGGGGCTGGCGCACTAATTTCTGGGGACGGCCCGCGCACTGGTTCGCGACGCCCGAGGACGGCGCGCACGAAGTGAAGGACGGCCTTCTGCGCCTCAAACTCGTCAAGCGCGCGGACGGCCAGTTCGTCTCGCCGCAGCTCCAGACGGGCGAAATCGTCTGGGACGCGAGCGCGGCGGAGAACGCCAGAAACTTCTGGCCTCTCGCCAAGCGCGACAAGCCGAAGTTCATGCACCGCTACGGATACTACGAATGCCGCTGCCGCCTGCAGCAGAAGCCCGGCTGGTGGTCCGCATTCTGGATGCAGGCGCCGATGCAGGGCTGCTCGCTCGACCCTCGCAGGGCCGGAATCGAACACGACATCATGGAGTCGTTCGAGCCGGGGAAAGTGATCCCGCACTGCTTCCACTTCAACGGCTACGGTGCCGAGCACCGCTGCTTCAAGGCGCCGCGCGTGAAGAAGAACGCGGACGGGCTTCTCGCGCTCGACAAGGCGGAGTTCCACGTCTTCGGGCTTCTCTGGGAGCCGGACGGCTATACCGTCTTCATCGACGGCCGCCGTCGCGGTCCGAAAGTTGGGCGCGGCAAGGGCGAAGCGGTCTCGGAGACGGAGGAGTTCATTCTTCTTACGACCGAGGCGAAGTGGTTCCGCAACAACCGCATGACGGGCAAAGGCGTGCCGGAACTCGAATCGGCGCTCGGCGACGAATTCCTGGTGGACTACGTGCGCGTCTATGACATAGTGCTGGAAAACAGACCGTAAAATTTTTCTGGAAATGAACAGAAGAGAATTTCTGCAAGGAATGTTCGCGGCGCTGGGGTTCTCCGCGCTGCCCGGCGGCTGGCTCTTCGCCGCGCCGCCTGGCGCGTCGGGTCCGCTCATAACCTCCGCGCCCGTCTTGATGAATCCGGCGGAGCGGACGGTCGATGTCGTCTTCGCCGTGAGCGGCGAGGCGAGCGGATGGGTCGAGATTTCAAAGTCGGAAGACATGTCCGGATCCATGCGCGTCTATTCCGGCGACGGCCCGGTGATGCGCGTGGACGGCAGGTTCGCCGTCGTCCGCATCAAAGGCCTCCGTCCCGCTACGCGCTACTGGTACCGGATCGGCGCGGACAGGATAGAGTTTGAAGACGGATACAAGCCGCGGAACTGCGGCGGCGAGTCCGGCGGCAGGACGTATTCGTTCGCGACTTCCGGCGCGGAAGCCGCCGGTTCGTTCTGCGCCATTCAGGATACGCATTCAGTGCATGATATTGTCGATCAGGTGTTCGCGAAGATTGCCGCGCTGAAGCCGTCGGCAATCGTCTGGAACGGCGACGCGCGCAACTTCTACCGTACGGCGGACGATGCCGTCGGGACGTTCCTAAAGCCGCACCCGAACCATCCGGCATACGCCGCCGAGACGCCGATCATGTTCCTGAACGGAAACCACGATTATCGTGGGCGCTTCGCCCTGCACCTTGAAGACCTTGTGCCTTTCCGCGATGCGGCGGAGCGCAGGATGCAGCATATGGCTCTTGGTCGCAACTTCGTGCAGCGGCTCGGCGATATCGCTCTCATCGGGCTCGACACAGGGGAGGACAAGCAGGATGCAAATCCGAGAATGGGCGGGATATTCCGCATGACAAAATACCGTGAGCTTCAAACACGCTGGCTTGCGGAGGCTGTGGAGACCCCGGCGGTCAAAACGGCGAAGTTCAAGGTTGCGTTCTGCCATATTCCGCTATTCGACCCGAACCCGAAGGAAAATCCCGGCGATGTACTGCCGGACGACGACGATCCTCGCTACAAGCACCCGTGGGCCGCATGGCAGAGGACGTGCGCGAACATGTGGGGGCCTCTTTTCGAGAAGGCGGGCGTGTGCCTTGTCTGCACAGGCCACCAGCACCGCTACAGGCTTGACGAGCCTGGGCAGGGACGAGCGTGGACGCACCTCGTCGGCGGCCAGAGAGACGTCATTCACGGATGCGTGGAGGATGGAATGCTCGTCGTGCGCGTTCATGATGCAGCGACAAACACAATCAGAAAGGAATTGAAATTCGCATGAAGCTTTCAGCAACACTGCTCGCGACATTGTCCGCGCTTTCCGGCCTGGCCGCGCAGTTGGAACGGGACATTGAGGTCCCCGGGGTGGATTCCGTGGTGCTCGCCTGCGATAATCCCGGGCCGTGGAAGTTTGCGACAAGCGCCGCGCGGATGGATGACGGCACGAGCGAACTCATTATAATGCTTGATGCGCCTGCTACGGCCGAAGTGTTCGACACTTACGGCGAGACGTCCGGTAGAAGTGAGCTGCCGGCAGGGATTTCGCGCGTCAAGACGCCGAAGGGCGGCTATCTCGTCATGAAAAGAAAATAGTGCCTGTCCCCAGATGCATACAATAACTGCATAACGAACAACATAGACAAATATGAAAGAGTTGTATATGGCAAACAGGGGAAAACAGGCCGTCAATCTTGCGGTGTGCGCGGCGGCAATCGTTGCGGCGAGCATGGCGTTGGCAGACGACATTGCCAAGTACGACCGTAGCGGGCGGGATTGGCCCGTTGCGCGGCGTTTCGACGGCGATCACGTCTTTCGCGTCGCCCTGCCGATGGGAGGGATAGGATGCGGTTCGGTGTCGTTGTCGGGGCGCGGCGAACTTGTCGACTGGGAGATAATGAACCGCGCGAACAAGACGATGAGCGAAACCGAGCGAGGATCCGCGTCGCGCACGTTTTTCGCGGTTCGCGTAAAAGGCGCTTCGCACGAATCCACCACGATGCTCGCGGGTCCCGTCCACCCGACGGAGCTTTACGCCGCCGAAGGACATTGCGCCCCGCAGTCCGGGATGCCGCGCTTCCGCAAGGCGTCGTTCGACGGGGCGTTCCCGTTCGGCACGGTGCATCTCTCCGACAAGGATTTGCCGGTCAAGGTGGCCATCAAGGGCTTTTCCCCTTTCGTGCCGGGCGACAGCGCGGCCAGTTCGCTTCCGGTCGCATCGCTCGAGTATGAGGTAGAGAATACGTCCGGCGAAGATATTGAAGTGTCTGTCGCGGCGTTCGTGCGGAACATCGTCGGGAACGACGGATGCCCCGTAGGATTCAACGGACGAAAACTTTCGTATTCGAAGGGGGAAAAGGACAACCGCATGGCCTTTCGCGACGCGAACGGGTTGCGCGGCCTCTTCTGCCATTCGGACGGCGTCGCGACAAACTCAACGGTGTGGGGCTCGTTTGCGCTCTCTACGCCAGACGGGGAAGGTGAACTCACATGCCGCGAGGCGCTTGCGAAGAACGACTGGAATGCGACGGTGCTAGATTTCTGGGACGACCTCTCGGACGACGGCCGACTTTCGGGCCGCCGCGAATCGCAGAGCGGAAATTACGGAGCGATCTGTCTGAAGAAGTCCGTTCCGGCGGGCAAAACGTCATCGTACCGCTTTGCGTTCACGTGGAACTTCCCGAACCGTCCAGCGTGGGGCGACACGAAAAAGATCGTGGGCAACTGGTATTCCCAGTTCTATGCCGACGCCTGGGATGCGGCGGAAAAGATCGTGCCGCGCCTTGGGGGGCTCGAAGAGAGGTCGCTCGCGTTCACGCGAAAAATTCTTTCGCTCGATGCTCCCGCCGAAATCAAGGAGGCTGCACTTTCCAACCTTGCAGTCCTGAAGAGCCAGACGGTGTTCCGAGTCCCGACTGGACATCTCCTCGGCTGGGAAGGCGTCTTCGACCACGAGGGGTCGTGTCAAGGCAGCTGCACACACGTCTGGAACTACGAAAACGCCGTCGCCTGTCTCTTCCCGGATCTTTCCAGGTCGATGCGCGATGTGGAGTTCAACTATGCGATGGATCCCGGAACCGGCGCAATGGACTTCAGGGTCGCGCTTCCTTTGGGGGCGAAACGGAACGGACGCGTCGCGGCAGACGGCCAGATGGGGTGCATCATGAAGGCGTACCGCGACTGGAAGATATGCGGCGACGACGAGTGGCTTGCAGCCCTCTGGCCCAATGTCAAGAAAGCGCTTGCCTTCGCGTGGATAAAGCCCGAGGAATGGACATGGAATGCGAAGTGGCGCAAGGGCGGATGGGATGTCGGCAAGAGCGGCCTCATGGACGGCGAGCAGCACAACACGATGGACGTCAATTACTACGGGCCTAATCCGCAGATGGGCTTCTGGTATCTTGGCGCTCTGCGCGCGGCGGAGGAGATGGCGAAGGCGATGAAAGATGACGGTTTCGCCAAGGAGTGCCGCGAAATCTACGAGAAGGGTACGCGGCGCATCGACGCCGAACTTTTCAACGGCGACTACTATGAACAGCACATCACCGAAGGCCACGGCGAACTTCCATACCAACTCGGCAAGTGCTGCCTTGTCGACCAGCTCGTCGGGCAGCAGATGGCGCATCTCTGGGACTTGGGCGACCTTGCGAAAAAGGAAAACCTGAAAACGACGTGCCAGTCCATCATGCGCTGGAACTTCCTGGCGGATTTCACGCGCCACTTCAACAACATGCGCACCTACTGCGCCGGCGAAGAGGCGGGGCTTCTGATGGGCAGCTGGCCGCGTGGACGGCTCAAGACGCCTTTCCCGTACTTCGGCGAGGTCATGACCGGCTTCGAGTACGTCGCGGCGGCGGAGATGATCTTTCAGGGGATGGACGCGGACGCCGTCAAGGTCGTCAAGGCCGTGCGCGACCGCCACGACGGGCTCAAGCGCAATCCGTTCAGCGAGCCTGAATGCGGCCACAACTATGCGCGCTCCATGTCTTCGTGGAACTGCTTGCTTGCATGGCTGAAAATGCACGGCGGCAACGCGGGGGACTTGATATGGAAGTGACCTGCAGAGTTTTCATAAAAGCTATAGGCGCAACGTCGATCCTGTCCCCAGCTCTGGGGCATACCCGTCGTGTCGATGACATGTTGAAAAGGAGTTGAAACTGATGAACAAGAACAAATCAGTACGGTTTGCCGCGTGTGTGGCATTTGCGCTTGCGGCGAGTGCAACCCTACCTGCGGCGGAGCTGACGCACCGTTGGTGCTTCAACGGCGACTACTCCGACTCGGCTGGCGGGGCGGATGCGGTGAAGTGCGGCACGTACGTGTCGCTTTACGGCGGCAGGGTTCACATGGGCTATGGAGCGTGTTCGCATGGCACCGGCTACGTCGATCCCGGGACGAACCTGCTCGACACGACGGCCGCGACTATTGAGATATGGGCGCGGCACGACGGAGTGGAAAGCTGGTCGCGCGTTTTCGACTACGGCGCGGACACCATGCACTACTTCCAGATGCCATGGACATACGGCACGACTCTCGGCAGCGACAGCGTCGGCGCGAAGAACGGCGGCGCCGAGACAAGCGTTGCGAATACGATGGCTCCATACGAGCTTGGAACGGATTACCACATCGCTGTCACATTCCAAAGGAGCGGCGAGGCGACTGTTGTCCGGTGGCAGCGGCGAGACGCGGCGACGGGTGAGCTCCAGAAATCCGGCACGCTGACGATGCCGGCCGGCATACACGGCTTCGTCGATCCAGTCCTCTATCTCGGATATTCGCAGTATGCGGCGGATCGCGATGCATTGGCCGCCTATGACGAAGTCCGCCTCTGGAGAGGCGTTTTGAGCGACGCCCAGCTTGCGGCGAGCGCGGCGGCCGGTCCTGACGCGGCGATCACCGTCGCGGCGGATGTGCCGCAGTTCACGCCTGCCGAGCCGCCGGACCCGCCCGCGCAGCGCGCGGCAATGCCCGACGGCGGCTACCGCATGATGACCTACAACATAAACTACGCCTACGATGCCGCGACGCAGACCATCATCGAAGACCGCATCGCAGATCGCATCATCGCGGAGAATCCCGATTTCTGCTGTCTCAATGAAATCCGCGACAGCGTCGGCCATCCCGAGGCCACAATGCTCGCCAAGCTTACCGGCATGCACAAGACGTTCTACGGAGAAGGCTCGCAGGGCAACTGCGTCTTGTCGAAAGAAGAGCCGGTTTCATGTAAATGGACGGCACTGTCATATGCGGGGTACAAACGCTTTCTAGTGGTAGCCGAGTTCGACAATGTCGTCGTCGCGGCAACGCACCTTGAGCAGGCCGGAACGGACACGATCTCTGCGCATGATGCGCGCATGGCCAGCATCCCCGAAATCAGGGAAAGTCTTTCGCAGTATGCCGAAAGCGGCAAGCCCGTCTTTCTTTGCGGCGACTGGAACGCCAGGCCGGGCAGCGACGAAATCGCTCTGATG
>JAZSLQ010000088.1:0-2603 GCA_045535455.1 Kiritimatiellia bacterium
GTTATGCCGATGCCCGGCGTCGCGTCCGGCAAGATCATGAACGACTTAAGGCAGGTCTTCAGGGACGTCCTTCCCGAGGACTACGGATACGACTGGGCGGCGCTCTCCTTCCAGGAGGCGCGCAACGAGGGCGGCGCGGCGCCGCTCATCGCGCTCGCGATCCTGTTCGGCTACCTATTCCTCGTCGCGCAGTACGAGTCGTGGACGATTCCTCTCCCCGTGATGCTCTCGATCTTCGTCGCCGTGTTCGGCGCGCTCGTGGGACTCAAGTGGTTCGGCATCTGGATGACCGGCTCGCCGTATCCGCTGTCGATATACGCGCAGCTCGGACTCGTCCTTCTCGTAGGCCTTGCCTCGAAGAACGCGATCTTGATCGTCGAGTTCGCGAAGGACAAGCGCGAGAACGAGGGCTACTCGATTGCGGACGCCGCGGGCGCGGCGGCGGGCGAGCGCCTTAGGGCGCTTCTCATGACCGCTCTCACGACGCTTCTCGGCACTCTCCCGATGATGATCGCGACGGGCGCTGGCGCGGCGAGCCGCAACCACCTCGGCACGACCGAGTTCTGGGGCATGTTCGCGTCCGTGTCGTTCGGAATCCTCCTGGTGCCCGGACTCTACGCGCTCTTCCAGACTTGGCGCGAACGCATCAAGCGCTTCTTCGCCTATCTCTCAGCATCTGCTCTGCGCCGTCGCCAGCTTAAATCAAGGAGTAACTCATGAAAAGACTGATTCCGTTTCTCGCGCTTGCCGCCGCCGGCTGCTACATACTTCCTTCCGTCGGGCCAGACTACAAGAACCCCGACATGGACGGGCTTCCTGCATACGCGATGCCCGACGCCGGGTACCCCACGACGAATCGCACAGAAGTCGGCGAATCGAAGCCGGCAGAGGGCGAGGACGACATTCGTACGCTTGTCACGACGAACGACATTTCATGCTGGTGGTGCCGCTTCGACGACGACGTCCTCACGAACTTGGTCGCGAGCGCAGTCTCGAGCAACCTTACCTTCCGCATGGCGCAGCAGCGTCTGCAGGCGTCGGCCTGGATGCTCTTCGGCTCCTACGCCGCGTTCATGCCCAAGGCGACGTTCGGGGCGAACGGCACGCTGGGGCACCACGAGCGCTACACCTCGTCGCAGTACTCGTCGTGGCGTTCCTCCGGCTCTAAGCGCAACTACTCCGACATCTTCCGCGCCGGTTTCGACGCGTCGTGGGAAATCGACATCTTCGGCGGCAGCCGTCGCGCCACCGAGGCCGCATGGTCGGAGATGGCCGCCTCCTACTGGAGTCTCGAGGACGCCTGGGTCACGCTCACCGCAGAAGTCGGGCGCGAATACATACAGCTCCGCACGACCCAGCAGCGTATCGCGGTCGCACGCACGAACCTCGTTCTACAGACCGAGACTTACGACATTCTGAAGTCGCGCTTCGATTCTGGAATTGGCGACGAACTCGCGGTCAACCAGTCGAAGTACGTCGTTGACCAGACGCTTGCGACGATTCCGCCGCTTCTCGCGGAGGAGGAGAGGTTGCTCAATGCGATTGCCGTCCTCACGGGAGACATTCCGGGAGCTCGTCACGACGAGCTCAAGGACTGCCCAGACCGCGACTGGCTTCTCGCGCCCGAGAAGATCGCGGAAGTCCCGCTCGACATGATCCGTGCGCGTCCCGACGTGCGCGCCGCGGAGCGCAAGCTTGCCGCGCAGACGGCGAAGGTCGGTGTCGCGAAGTCGCTCTGGTACCCGAAGCTCTACATCAACGGCTATCTCGGGCTTGAGTCGGTCAAGATTCAGAAGTTCCTCGGGAAGGGTGACTTCTACGGTTCCATTGGTCCTGCGATAAGCTGGCCGATCTTCCAGGGCGGCAGCATCTACGCGAACGTGAAGGCCGAGGAGGCGCGTATGGACGAGGCTTTCCTTGCGTACGAGTCGTCGATTCAGGAGGCGTACCGCGAAGTGCGCAACGCCTACGCAGAGTACACGCAGCAGTACCACCGCTACCAGGCGCTGCAGGGCGCTGTGAAGGCGGCGCAGGACGCAGTCGCGATCTCGAACGACCTTTACAAGAACGGCCTCAGGGACTTTACGGCGGTCATCGACGCGCAGCGCTCGCTTCTCGCTCTTGAGGAGGCGCTTGTAATCTCCCGCGGCCAGATCACCGTCAACCTGATCGCGCTCTACAAGGCGCTCGGCGGCGGCATCGTCGGCATTTAGCATAGATGTAGTTTGTTCGGCGGCGGCCGAAGGCTCCTCCTCGGGGAACCCTCGGCGAATACGCCGTATCTCCTCGCTCGGACCTTCGCTCCGTCGCCTCACTAACTCGTGTGCCGCGTCCTAACGTTATCCGACCCTATTCAGTGACTCTACGCGACTCTATGCTGTTTGGCTCTTTCGACGCCTGATTTTTTTCTTCTCGTAACATAAGGACACGAAACGGAGAAATAGGAAATGATATAATTCCCGCGACATGAACGCAAAGGCTCTTAGCAGGCTTATCGCCATTATTATTCCCGACGGGGGCATATCCGCCGGGGAGGTCGTCGCATAGCCGAACAGAGCCGACTCGAAACGAAAGAAGTCGGATCGTAGCCATGTCGTTCTGTG
>JAZSLQ010000059.1:0-5938 GCA_045535455.1 Kiritimatiellia bacterium
CGCTTGGCCTCCGACTTTGTTGTCCGCTGCCGGGCAAGTCGCAGTTGCGCCGCCGGAGAAATTCACCGCCGCGCTCGCGCAGTGGACGCGGTAGGCGTCAGCGAACGTCAGCGTGCAGTCAATTGTCTGCACATTGGACGAAAGATTGGAGACTGCGACGATGCCGCTGATCGTCCCCTCGCCCGCAATCGTCACCGCGGCACTGCCCGCCGGAAACAGAATGACGGAAGGCGAGAATGTCGCCCCCTGCGGGATGGTCAGCGTAGCGGCGGTGCCGCTGCTGATGACTGCCGTATCGCCGTTGACCGGAACTCTGTGAAGCAGCCAGCTGTCGGGGTCCGTCAGAATACCTGCTGCCCCGCCCATCCATGAGTTGTCGACGCTTCCGTAGATGCAGTAGATCGTCTTCCTGTCGCCACTCAGCACGAAACTCGACTTGGCATTTTCGGGCAGCGCGGCAGCAGTCAGCACATTTGCCGCAAACGCACTTTCGCCAGAAACCGCCACAACTGAATACACTCCGTCCGCAAGTCCAGCGGGAATCGTGAATGCGAGCTTGTTCCCCTCGATTGGCGCAGGGATGGAAAGCGCAGTGCCGACTTCGACGGTCGTCACGCCCGTATATGTGCTGCCGTCAGCGAGCGACACCGAGCCGCCGCCCTTGAACGTCATGCCGCCGCCGGTCGACTGCGCGTCCTCGAGAAGCGGTTCGGCTATTGCCACGGTTTTGCCGTTCGCGTCAATCGTGCCGCCGTTCGCGCCAATGGTCACGGCCAACTTGTCGCTCGCGGCAATCAGCGTCCCCGTTGCGTTCGCCCGGAGCGTGCCGCCGTCGAATGCGAGCGATGCATTACCTTTGTCTGCGGATTTGACCTGCCCAGCGGTCAGCCTGCCGCCCTTGAGCGCGACGCTACTTTCGGCTGGCGTGTTTGCTATTGTCACATTGTTGGGCACGTTCACCTCGCCGCCGTCAACAGTCAATATGCCGCTACCTGGATCGTCCTGGCCAATCGTTATGTAGTCGCGGGCGTTGAACACGCCGCCAGCCTTGACGCAAAGCTCGTTGTGCCCGCCGCTCTGATAACCGAGATACACGCCTCTGCTGTCGGTCTGCGAGACAGTGGCGTTGGAAATCTCGAAATAGTTGCGGCCGGTCGTGGTCAAAGCATTGCCGCCAATGAGGAACCAAGAATGCGTAGTGAGCGTTCCGCCCGTCATGTAGAACTCGTTGGTGCTGTCCGTTCCAGACCCGTTGGCCTGTCCTCTGCCGAGAACAAAGAAATTGTCTGCGCCATTCGACACGTCGATCGTCCCGCCGCTGCTGCGGAATATATTGATTCCGCCCGCGCCTGCCCCCATCCAGAATCCTCCGGGGATTGTCAGGTCGCCGCCGGTCTTGTCGATCGTCAATTCGCATCCGGCCTCGCCGAAGCTGAAATGCCCGCCGACGGATGCCGTCGCGCCGTCCGTGAAGCCGAGCACAAGTGGTTTCGCCGGATCCGTGCCGAACGAGAGCTTCGACCAGTCAAGCGTCGTGCCGGAGCCGTCCATCACGAGCGTACCTTCGGAGAGCGTTGTCGCGTCCGAGCGGCTTGCGCCGAGCGTCAGCGTTCCCGCGCCGGTCTTTTCAAGCGAGCCGATGGTGGGAGCGGAGATTGCAACTTCTTTGTTCACTGCTACGGACACCACGCCGGGTGCAAGCGTCGCGGAACCCGTGACGGTGGCATTCTCGTCGAATGTCACGCTTGTTGCGATTGCGGCGGCATCTACGCTCGCAATCGCCCCGTCCGTCGCGAAGACGGCATCGTTCCCGTCGTCCCAGGACGCTCCGCCGTTCCAGTTCGCGCCGCCCCATGAAAGGGATGTATCCGCCGCTCCAGTCCATGTTTGCGTCTCTTTGGTGACGGTGATCTTCAGCGCGCCGCCCTGGACGAAGAGCGTCGCCGAGGCGAGTCCTTCGCCGAGCGTTATCGCGGAGATGTCGGCGTCGGTGAAAGCCGTGCCGTCCGCGCACGTGAGAAGCGTGTACGTCCCCTTGGCCGATACGTCGGCAGGCTTGATTATCGTCAGGCCGCGCGAAAGGATTGCGCTCTTCATCGCGGAGTCCTTGAGAACGAGGTGCGTCCTGTCGCAGAGTTTCGTGACGCCTGTGTAGTTCATCGCGCCGGAAAGCGTGATCGTGCCGTCGGCTCCCGCGAAGGTCATGCTTCCTGTCTCGCCCGATGCGTCGTCGAGGTCCTCCGCGATTGTGACAGCGAATCCCGCGCAGTCGATCGTGCCGCCGTTCGCGCCGACCGTCACGGCCAGCCTGTCGCTCGCGGCGATGAGCGTATAGGCCTGGTTCGCCTGAAGCGTGCCGCCGTCGAACGCTAGCGTTCCCGCGCCGGTGCCGCTTCCATGGGCAATCTGCCGGGCGGTCAGCCTGCCGCCCTTGAGAGCTACGCTGCTTGCGGCCGCGGTGTTTGCTATTGTCACATTGTTCGGCACGTTCACCTCGCCGCCGGCTACGGTCAATATGCCGCAGCCCGAGTTGTCCTGGCCGACTACTATATCGTTACGGGCGTTGAAAACGCCGCCCGCCTTGACGCAAAGCTCGTTGTGGCCACCGCTCTTGTAGCCGATGAACACGCGATTGCGCTGGGTCTGCGAGACAGTGGCGTTGGAAATCTCGAAATAGTTGCGGCCGTCCGTGGTCGAAGCATTGCCGCCGATGAGGAACCAGGAATGCGTCGTGAGCGTCCCGCCCGTCATGTAGAACTCGTTGCTGCTGTTCAGTCCTTCGCCGAGCATGAAGAATTTGTCGGCGGTGGATGCGACATCCATGTTACCGCCGCGCCAGTAGACCGCGGTGCGGGTGCTCGCCGCGTTACCCAGATAAAAGCCATACGGAATTGTCCAGTCGCCGAAATCGTTTTCGATTGTGACAAAGGCGCCGGACTGGAGAGCGACTTTGATGTCCTGCAATCCTCTGACGGTCAGGTTGCCGGAGGCGTTCCGGAACAGCAGACTTATGTTCGGACGGTGCCCAGGCTCGAAATTGTTCAGACTCCAGTTGCCCTTCTTGACGATTACGGTGTCCCGCAAGCCCGACTTGGCGTAAGGTGTCAACAACGACCCCGTGTAGTAGTAGTCGCCCAGGAAGGTGAAGTCGCCGTTGATGGCGACGTTACTGCCAATCGCCGTCGTCTCGGCGTCGGCGCAGGTGTTTGTGACGTACGTCATATCCGCGTCAGTGAAGAACGGCGTATGACTCGAGGACGGCAGAGTGCCATTCCACTTCGCGGCGTTGTACATGTCGATCGGGGAGGCTTCCGTGCCTCTGGCATTGGCATCGTCAATCCAAGCGATGTCCGCCGCACGCACTGGCAGCGCGAACCCAAGTGCAACGATGGCCACAATTCGATTTGCTATCATATTCATCACTTTTCCTCCTTCCATTGACTTCGCCAAACATTTTACTAAACCAAACGCCGTGCTTTCAACATGAAAGGCATACAAAATACGAAACCATACGTATAAAATACACAACCACCAAGTGGGAAAATGTGATATAATAGCGGCCGATGTCAACCAACAGAAGAATCAAGCTACGGCGAACGAAGACGATAGCCGTCATCTCCGACATCGTCATGCCAACAGTGAAGAGCGAATATCTCATGGGCATCGCAAAGTATGCGCAGGAGCGGCGCAACTTCACAATCATAAGCGTAGACCTCGCCAACATCAGGTCTGGAAACCCACTTGACGGATGCGACGGCGTGATCATGGACACCGACGAAAGCGATGTAATCGAACTTGTAAAGGCGGCTGGGCTGCCAGTCGTCGACACGACATGCGCAACGTCCGACCCTGCGCTGATCGGCGTCGACAACGACATAAGGCGGATGGGCTGCATGGCGGCAGAGTGGTTTCTCCGCCGCGGATTCAGGAGCTTCGCCTATTGCGGAGTAGATCCCGAAGAATCCATCGGCTTTGCCGAAACCGCGGCGAAAGCCGGTTGCAACTGCCTCGTATACGACGAAGAGAAAATCACCAAGGTGAAACTCAGGAAAGACCATCTCGCCCGGCTGCTGGCGGGTCTTAAGGCGTGGATACCCACCCTTCCGCCACAAACCGCCGTCCTCTGCATGAACGACATCCGGGCACAGCATTTCCTCCAGACGTGCCTCGAACTCGGCAGAGACGTTCCCGGCGACATCGCCGTCATGGGACAGCACAACGACATCGCCATCTGCACATGCTCTCCTGTAACGATCACCAGCATTGACGCGAACATGCGCGGCGTTGCATACGCTGCCATGCGGATTCTAGACCAGGCCATCGACCATCCCGTCACGCCAAAGCTTCGCCCGACGTTCCGCGTGAGACCAGTCGGCATCGTCGAGCGCGAGTCCACGGCGACATATCCAGTGAATCCGCCGTGGCTCGCCAATGCGCTTCTCCTTTTGGACGCGAACCTAGACAAGCCGATTTCGGCGGCAGACCTCGCCAATGCCGCAGGAGTGTCCCAGACGGCGCTCCAGAAGTCGTTCCGCAAGGCGTTTGGGACGACCGTCGGCAAATACATCCTCTCCGCGAAGATGCACACAGCGAAACGGCTATTTTGCGAAGAGGCCCTGAGCGTCAAGGAAGTCGCCGCCAGAACAGGCTTCTCGACCCCCAACTACTTCTGCCAGACATACCATGCCTTCTACGGACACGCCCCGAGCCGCGACGGCAAGAGCCACAGATCCTCGTAAAGTCGACGCGTAGGCGATGCCTACGCTCAGAGACCACAAATGTGGGATGGTTGTGTCGAAATCGTTCTTTGATTCGACACGAAGGATGGTTGTGATTGGTTCGTGATTGGCTCGCGGTTGCGTGGCGGTTTAAGGACGGTTGAAGATTGGTTTAGCTTCCCGAAGGTTGGCGCGATGGCCTCATCGCGCCGCATATCGAAACGGGGCGCGGCAGATGCGCCGCGCCCCGGTGTTTTCACCATGCAGGCCGACTTTACTTCGCCGCCTGCTCGTCGAGCTCGGCCATCGCCGCCTTGCGGGAGAGCTTGATGCGTCCGCGCTCGTCGACGTCAAGGCACTTGACCTTGATGATGTCGCCGACCTTGCAGACGCCGTCCATCGACTTGAGGAACTTGTCGGAGAACTCCGAGATGTGGCAGAGGCCGTCCATGCCGGGGAGGATCTCGACGAACGCGCCGAAGTCCTTGATTCCGGTGACCTTGCCCTCGTAGATCTTGCCGGGCTCGGCGACGGCCGAGACTGCGCCGACCGCGCGCTTCGCCGCCTCCATCGACTCGAGCGAGGTCGCGAAGATCGAGACCTTGCCGTCGTCGTCGATGTCGATCTGCGCGCCCGTCGATTCGACGATGCCGCGGATGTTCGAACCGCCTGGGCCTATGAGGGCGCCGATCTTGTCGACGGGAATCTGCATCTCCTCGATCCGGGGCGCGTACTTGTTGAGCTCTGCGCGCGGGGCGGGAATGACAGACTCCATGAAATCGATGATCTTGAGACGCGCGTCGTGAGCGGCCTTGACAGCGCCCTCGACGAGGTCCCACGTGAGACCGCGGAGCTTCAGGTCGACCTGGAAGCCCGTGATGCCCTTCTTAGTGCCGCCGACCTTGAAGTCCATGTCGCCGCAGTGGTCTTCGGCGCCGAGAATATCGGTGACGAGAACCTTCTTGGACTGGTCTTCGTTGGTGAAGAGGCCGATGGAGATGCCCGCGACGGTGCGCTTCAGCGGAACACCCGCATCCATGAGCGCGAGGCAGCCGTTGCAGATCGACGCCATCGAGGACGAGCCGTTGGAGCCCATGATCTCGCTGACGACGCGGATCGAGTACGGGAACTCGTCGGGGAGAACCTCCGCGATCGAACGCTCGGCAAGAGCGCCGTGGCCGATCTCGCGACGACCCGTGGAGCCGAGACGCCCGACCTCG
>JAZSLQ010000120.1:0-8417 GCA_045535455.1 Kiritimatiellia bacterium
CTTAAGCTCGGTGAGGCCCATCTGGAGCTGGTTCACGCCGCCGCCGGGAACCTTCGTCAGCACGGGGTTCACGATGAGCTGGTTGATGACGCGGTCGTTGGACTCCTCCATCTTGCCGGCCTTGATGTAGTTGCCGATCGTGTAGCCCGGCTTCTTGCAGTTCTGGTCGCTCGTGATGCGCTGCGTGACGAACTCCTTGTAGGCGGGCGCGGAGTTAATGTAGAACTTCGCGGGATTCGCCTTGTCCTTGGAGGCGAACTTGACCTCCTTCTTCCCGCAGCCGACGTAGAGCGCCTCCTTGAACTCGAGGTCGTACTTCTCACCGTCTACCGTCACCGTTCCAGGCCCGCCGACGTTGATTACACCGAGTTCGCGACGGTCAAGGAAGTGCTCGGCCTTCAGTTCCTCGAACGTGTCGAGCGTCAGCTCCTTAGAGACCGGCATCGCGCCGCCGTAGACGAGGCGGTCGTACATCGTGTACGTGACGTTGATTTCGTCGGGCGCCATCACCTTCTCCATCACGAAGCGCTCGCGCGTCTTCGCGGTGTCGTAGGATTTGAAGTCGTCGGGATGGACCGCGGTCTGGACCGTGAAGTTTACCGTCGTCGCAAGCATTATCGCAATCATGTTCATTTGTCTCTCCCTTTCTTTTGTGTTCTAAACTTGGAATCTATCATGGCCTTGAACATACGGGCCACAGACTGTTCGCTCGCGACCTGCTCGCCGCGTACGTAATCGTGCCACGACTTCGCGTCGCGAAACCTACCGGCCTCGGTCCAGTCAGCGCCGGCGCGAACGAGAAGCGCGGTACCATGCTGTTTCAATGGCTCTGTCATTATCATCTTCGCGCCTTCGGGGCCGTCGGCAAGCGCGATGCCGCCCATGCCCGGCATCGCGAATATCGCGTTCATCATCGAGCCATCCTCGCCCTCGCGGTTGTGCGGCTTCTCGAAGAGCGACACGATGAGCTTCTTCTCGTCGATGAAAAGATCGCCCGTGTGCTCGCGTTCCGCGCTGAGGTCGAGCCCGACGCCGATCTCGAGCCCCTCAACCGGCACATCCTTGGAGAGCGTCACGGCCTCAGTGAAAAACGAACTTCCTTTTTCCAATACGATTCCAAGCGTCATCGTGCCGCCGATCGGGAGCTTGTAGTCGAGCTCAAACGAGCAGTGCTCCTCGCAATTGGTAAGAATGCGATAGGCCACCCAGTTGCCGTAGTCGGGAAGCCACTTGCCGTCCTTCCTGAACGCCACTCCGCCTACGCCGCGCCCCGGGCCTACGGCGTAGTCGTCCATGCCGAGACCGTTGACGTTCTTGTGCCAGTTGCCGTAGTCGCCGTGTCCGCGCAGGAGATGCACGACGAAGTTGTTCGTCGTCGCCTTGTTGAAGACGTCGATGCCGCTCCACTTGTGCACGTCGCCAGGCCCGTAGGCGCGAAAGCCAGTGCGGTCGTTCTCCCAGAAGAAGTCGTTCGCCCGCTCCGGTGCCTCCCCGCAGAGGCACGTGGTCGCTATCAATATTGCCGCAATCATAGCCCTCCCCCTTGCTGTCGTACGCTTGCTGTCATTTCGCCCTTCTGATCCTGACGAAATTGACCGCGCACATACCGAGCGCGAGTAGCCCCGCGAGAGCGGCGCCAACCCACTTGAGCGTGACCGTGAGGTGGTAGATCGACCAGCACCAGAGCGCCGAGGCGAAATCGAGCGCCGCGCCGCCCTCGAAGCCCTCTGGAACGGCGATGCCGTCGCAGTTCGCCGCGGCGATCGCCTTGGTGAACGCGGGAGTGAGGTTCGTGACGAAGAAAAGCCCGGCTATGAGCGCGACGAGGCCGATGACAAACGTCTTCGGCACGTTGCCCTTAGTGATCGGGAGCACGCACGGGAAAAGGTAGAACATACCCGCAAGCGACGCGAGCGGCAGGAACTTGTTCCCGGGAAGGAAGACGGAAAGGAAGAGAATCACGGGGATAAGCAGAATCGAGACGACGAGCGTCGTCGGATGGCCAATCACGAGCGCGGGGCTCATGCCGATGGAAAGCCCCTTGAGCCCCGAGAAGCGCTTCTCGACAAAGCTCCTCGTCTGTTCGCAGATGGGCTTGAGTCCCTCGATGAAGAGCGCCGTAATGCGGGGTATGAGCTCCATCACCGCGCCGACCGTCACGCCGAGCTTCAGTATCTGCGGTATCGAATCGACCACGGCCTTCCACGAATCGCACCTGAGCGCGCCGATGCCGCAGCCGATCACAAGGCCGAGGAAAAGCGGCTCGCCGAGAAGCCCGAACTTCCTCTTCATCCCCTCCGCGTCGATGTCGAGCTTCGAAATGCCGGGAATCCTGTCGAGGACCCAGCAAATCACGACCGCAAACGGGGTGAAGCTCTGGCAGAACGGCTGCGGAATGGAGATGCCGTCCATGTCCTTGTAGTAGTCCTGGAAGCCCTTCGCCGTAAAGTCAGCCATGCAAAGCGTGATGACATAGAGGACGATTGCCGCATAAAACGCCCACGCGAGCGACCCTGTCGCAAAGAACACCATCGCGCCGAGGAACGCGAAATGCCAGTAGTTCCAGAGGTCGATGTTCACCGTGCGCGTCGTTCCAGTCACGAGCATAAGGACGTTTACGCCAAGGCACACAGGAATGATAAACGCGCCGACCGCGCAGGAGTACGCGACAGCAGCAGCCGCAGGCCAGCCGAGGTCGAAGAAAGGAAGGTTAAGATGGTAGAGGTCGGTCATGCCCTTCAAGGCAGGCCCCAAGCTCGACGTCAAAAGCGCAGTCACTACGCCGAGCCCCACGAAGCCGACGCCGACGAGCAGGCCGGACTTCAGCGCCTTCGAGAACTTGATCCCGATGAGCGCACCGAGTATTGTGAAGATGACGGGCATCATGACTGCCGCGCCAAGAGAGATTACGTAGCCAAAGGACTGTTCCAAGATCTCTTTCATGACGTCATTATACCATAAATGCTGGAGAATTAGACAATCCCCCTAAAGTGTTAGCCCCAGTCTCAGACACATGCGCTTCGCCGGCATACACCCGCGTTTCGCCCACGAGAAGCGAGCCGTCTTCCTGTACACCGCCACAGAGCCCCTTCACCGGTGTGATGTCGCCGTCGGTCGCAAGGACCGCGACTTCGCGCCCCTTAAGACAGTCAACCACGGCAAATGCGCCGTGCAGCGCGGCAAATCCGCCGTGCAACCAACGAGAATGCATGGCGCCGATTTCCGAGACAACGCCATTTAGCACGTCGTCGCGGTCAAACGGGATTCCCGCGACAAGCCGCAGCGATGTCGCACGAGCAGTGATCTCGGCGGGGAAATCGGTCTGGTTTACGTTGAGCCCGACGCCGGCGATAACTGCGTCGCCGTTTCGCTCACAGAGTATACCGCAGATTTTTCTTCCGCCGACAAGCACGTCGTTCGGCCACTTCACCGCGACTTGGGAAGAACTGCCGAGAAGAGCCCCAACTGCGCGCGCAACGGCGAGCCCTACGACGAGCGGGAGCGTCGCGACTTCCGCAGGCAACATATCTGCCCCGTCGAGCACGACTGAAAAAGTGAGGTTCTCGCCTCGCGCGGCGTGCCATTCGTGGTCAAGCCGGCCGCGCCCCGCCGTCTGGAACTCTGCAACAAACACGTCGCCCGGACGGCCCGCGTGCGCGTCGGCGTTTGTCGATGCCGTCGTTTCCCTGCGGTGGAAGCGGAATTCCATCGCCTCAGAGCTCGACCCAGTCGCCCGACTTGCAGGAGACTTGGGAAATCTTTCCACCGCGGCGGATGACGAAGGAATCCTTGCCAGATGCGTTCATGACGAACGTCTTCTTCTCGGGAACGTCCACTATGCGGCCGTCGTCGTAAAGACCGATGACGACTTCCTTGTCGCTCTCGGCCTCGATGACGGGATACTGGAGCTCGGGGTGGCGAGGCGTGAACTTGCCCTTTAGAAGCGTATCGCGGTGGTCCTGCGAGAACTTGATCCACCTCTCGACCATCGCAAGGTGTTCCTTCGGGGCGTTGCGGAGCATGACAGAGTACTGCACGACGCCGAACATGGAGTTGATGACGTAGAGCGCCGCGTGCTCGGGGCTCTCCGCGAAGTTCCACTCGAGCATGTCGGAATGAACTGCGGCGCTGCCGGAAGCGAGGCGCAGGTTCGCGATGGCAAAGCGGTTGCGCCGCAAGTTGCCGGGGCAGTCGCCTACGCGCAGCATGTTGCCGTACTTCCTGATCGCGGGCCCGACGTAGCTCTGGCGGAACTCGATGAGGATATCGGGCTTGATCGCCGTAAGCGCGTCCTTGACCTCTGTCATGAGGCGGTCGACGGCGACTGGAAGCGACTTTATGTCGCGGCCTGCGTAGTTCTCCTTGACGGCGGGATCCTCGCCGGAAAAACGGAAGGCGTCGATGAAGTCGAGCTTGAAGCCGTCGATGTTCCAGTCCTTGAGCGCCTTCACGTACGTGTCCACGAGAAACTTCCTCACCTCCGGGAAACGCGGGTCGAGAACCGCGGCGCCCATGCCGCGGTCGTTGCCTTTGACATACTTGCCCTTGAACTTCTCGTAGTTGGCGCTCTTGAGGCCAACGAAGGGAACGGAGTACCACATCATGTACTTTATGCCAAGGTCCTGCACCCTCTTGACGTGCGCGGCCATGTCCGGGAATCGGCGCTTCGAGACCTGCCAGTCGCCGCAGAACGCGTAGCCGCGGTTCGTGTCGTCCGTCTGCCAGCCGTCGTCGACGATGAACGTCTTCATGCCAAGCTTCGCCGCAATCGCGAGCTCCGATTCGATGTCGGCGGCGAAAACGTCCTGGTGGAAGTTGTACCAGCTCGAGTAGAGCGGATCGCAGGCTGCCTCGGGAACGCGGCAGGGGACAATCCCCGCCGTCTTCTCGACCCACGCGACGGCTTCGCGCACAGCGTCGGCAAATCCCTTCGCGCGCGCGTCGAACCTCAGGCGCGTCTCGTAGTGCGAAATCGGGGCCTCGGGCGTCTCGAACCAGCCGATGCCGATCTCGAGGATGCTCCCTTCCTCGCGGATGCCGCCTAAGTGATTGAGGTGGCGCACGCACTCCTCGGCCGCGACGGAGAAATGGCTTGTGTCGTTTCCATCGAAGTAGACGAAGACCGGCATGCCCTGCGCGACCTCGGTGTGCGAACGCGCGCCCCAGTTCGGGCGCATGCCGCAGTCACCGGTGTTGACGTTCCAGGAATAGTCCATGCCGACCTGAGGAACCTTAAGCGACAACCGCGTCTTCGGCGGAACCTTCGCCTCCGCGCAGTCAAGCGTGATCTTCGCGATTTCCGCGCCGTCAGGCGCTACTTCGCGCGCAAACGCAAGCTTCCAGCCATCACGCTCCTCGCAGTCGACCTTGACCTCTCCAAACGAAAATGCAGCCGTAGCGACGGCCGCGAAAACACCAACCATCATTGTCTTGTCTCCTTTTGAGTTGAATATAAAAGGTTCGCAGGGCCCAGAAGCCCGGCATCGCGGTACAGCGACCCGACCTTTGGTCCTTTGATCGTCCATGTCGTGCGCTCGCCCTCAGGAAGCGACGTGTCGTGCACGAGAGCATTGTACCACGTCGAAGTCACTTCCACGCGGATGTCCGCCGCACCGTTCTTCAGAAACGGCGCGACGTCGAACGAATACGGCTCGCACCAGAGCTCGGCCGCCTTCACGCCGTCCACGAACACCGTCGCCCAGTCGCGCACTCGCCCGAGATCGAGCATAACGCGCGAAGGCGACCCAGGAACAGCGACGCGCCCTTCGTAGACGCGCTTCGTCGCCCACGCAGGATAGGCCTCGACGGGCTTGAGTTCAACTGGAAGAGCAACGTGAGACGCCATGGAATGGCATAGACCAGTCAAGTCTCGGCGCTCGGCGAGGCGATCAACCGTCAATCCCGTCACTGCGTCATAATCCTCATGACAGCGAGTTTCTCCCCTGCCTATGCGGCAGAAATGCGAAGAGCCGCTTCTACCCACCAGAAAGAACACGTCCATGTCACCGTCGCGCCGCTGGTACCAGCCAGCCACATCGGAAACACGCAATCCAAGAGCTTCTAGCGGCGACGGCCAGTCGGGAACGAAATCGCCGCGCACGATGCGTGCGCCCTTCTTCTCGAGCTCGCCAAGCTTCGCCTCGGTCGACGGCAAAAGAAAGGTCCCCTTCGGCACCCAGATGACGCGGTAGCTCATGCCATCGGGAAGCACGATCTTTCCGTCCTTCGCGTCTACGCGCGTCATCAGTGCGTCGTTGTTGAGGTAGTCGTACTTGTAGCGGTTGTCGAACATCAGGTCATGTTCGCTTGGTCTGTAGCCGACATCGTCGCCGAGATACAGCAGGATGTCCACTACCGGAAGGCCACGCTCGAGTTCCGCACCACAGCGCTCAATGTACTTCGAGAAGTGCTTCATGTACGGCCACCACGTCTGCTCCCTGAGAAACGGGGAGCCGATGCCAGCGCCAAAGCTCGTGGACGGAGGCTTGCCGCCGACAACGGGGTTGTGAGTGTAGGTGTGGAACACGATATGCGTCACCCCGCGCGCAAAATGCTTGTCGACGATCTTCTTCCAGTCCCTGAAGTCCTCGTCGAAGGTAAGCTCAAAGCTCGTCAACGCCTCGGCGGAAACGCGACGCTTCCCGTATATATGCGCCGCCGAAACGCACGGAAGAATCGGCTTGAAGTCGAAGCTCCCGACAAAGCCCTCGTTGCGGTGCGGGCTCCAAAACTCGCACATCGGCTCGTCGGCAAACTTCCAGTAGCGCAGCAGGTCACCAGGAATCACGTCGCCGAACGCAGTCTCGTACTGCACGGACATTCCGTTTTCGCGCGCAAGGCGGGCGATCGTGCCGTAGTAGTTTTCCTCGACGAGCCGTGAGCAGACGTTGCGCCAGTCGAGAAGGAATCTCTCGGTCTCCGCTTCGCTTTTTAGGACATAGCCGAAGAGCGCGGGAAGCCAGGGGCGAATAGGGTATCCGGCTCGGCGCTCGAACTCCTCTTCCATCTTCCACGTCCAAGTCTGGCAGCCGCACTCCCAGCTGTCTACGAGCGTTCCGTCGATCTTCACGCCCGACTTCAGGAGCTTGCCGAGATAGCCCGCGAAGTTCGCCTCGAATCCCCGGGCGTCCATCTTGTCGCATTCCCAGCCAGTTCCCTCCGGCGGCGCCGGGTGGTTGCGCCTTTTTGCGTTGACATGCCCAAATACAAGCGTCCGCTCGCCCTTGGTCTTCACCGGAGACGCATTAGTCGACATCGTGAAGCTGCGATACGCCCAGCCCGCCTTCGCCTCCCACATGTCGAGGCGCGGCTCCGGCATCCACGAACCGTTCAGCGCCTTGCGCGGATAATGGCCGCTCTCGGCATAGTAGTACAACTTCCAGCCGGAAATCGGGAAGCTTGGAACTCGGAATGTCATCCCGACTTCGTCCTGCCAGGCGCCGCGCGGGCACCTGACGCGGAACTGCTCCCTCGGGCCATCGCAAAGGACGATGTCCGCATCCGGCTCGTAGGCCCATGCATGGTTTATCTGCTGCGGGTTTGGGACGGTTATCGACAAGTATGGCGAATCCTCGAGGGGGAACGTCACGGACCCTATCTCGCGGTAGTCGTCGTCCTTGTCGAAGTCTGGCTTCTTGCCGGGCTCGAAGCAGACGAGCCTACGCATCGCCTTGTCGGGCGTGACCCATGGCCCGCCGGACATCGACCACCCGGGGCAGTTCTGCATCTTGAACTTAAGCCCGCGCCTGTGGCACTCCGTCTCGGCGAACTTGACGAGATCAACCCAGTTCTCGCTCAGGCACGGAACCATGTTCGTAACGCCGGGCCACGGTTCGTCCTTCGCCCAGCCGCCGTGGAAGAACTGGATTCCGGAGATGCCGGCGTCCGCAATCGCGGCAATGTCGGCGGCGAGTCCCTCCTTGGACGCATTCCCCCCGATGACGTGAAACCAAGTCTCCGGTGCCGTAGGCGACACCGCGAGGATTGCGGAGAGGGCGAGAGCCGTCATTTTCCGACGCGCTCGATCTTAAGCGTCCACTCGACGGGTGTCTTCGGATCGAAGCGGTATTTCGACATCGGCTCGGGGCCACAGCTCGCGCCGCCAAGCCCCGTCTGCCTGACGTCGAGGTTCAGAAGCACGTCCTCGCTCGGGACGAGCGGGGCGCGCATACGACGCTGGCCATTGACGTGGCGCGAATACGCGAGCGTCTCCCAGTCGTAGTGAAGCGCCTGCACGAAAAGCGGCTCGCTCGCAGAGAACTTCACGCCCCTGCCGTACCTGTCGGTAAACTCCGCCCAACGGACGTCGCACTTCATGCCGCAGTCCTGCGGACGGACGTAGTCGACGAACTGGTCGGTGACGGTAGAGCGCCAAATCCCCACGAAACTTGCCGTCTTGCGGTCTATGTAGTTCTCCC
>JAZSLQ010000127.1:0-5396 GCA_045535455.1 Kiritimatiellia bacterium
CGGCGACGTCCTGACGGTGAAGAACTTCGACGGGGTGAAGTACGTGGACGTGACGGGCGTCACGAAGGGACGCGGCTTCGCGGGCGTGCTCAAGCGCTACAACTTCGCGGGCGGCAACATGACGCACGGCGGCCATTCGAAGCGCCGCACGGGCGGCCTCGCCGCGCGCGACCTCCCCGGCTGGATCGAGAAGGGCAAGAAGATGCCCGGCCACATGGGCGCGGTCACCCGCACCACGACGAACCTCGAGGTCGTCGCGGTCCGTCCCGAGGACAATGCGCTCCTCGTCAAGGGTTCGATTCCCGGTGCCCGCAACGGCATCGTGATCGTCCGCAAGTCCCTCAGGAACAACGTGAAGAAGGGGGCGAAGTAATATGAAGAAGATCGAAGTCGCTTTCGACCAGGCCCAGCTTACGCTCGACAAGGGCGAGCAGGCCGTCAAGGACGCGGTCACCGCCATCCGCAACGCTCTCCGCGCCGGAACGGCGTCCACCAAGTCCAAGGGCGAGGTCGCCGGCTCCAACAAGAAGCCGTGGAAGCAGAAGGGCACGGGCAACGCCCGCGCTGGCTTCCGCCAGTCGCCTGTTTGGCGTGGCGGTGGCGTCGCGCACGGCCCTCATCCGCGCTCCTACGAGCAGAAGATCAACAAGAAGGTGATGAAGCTCGCGTTCGCGCGTGCGTTCTCCGACAAGCTCGTGGCTGGCGACGTCATCGTCCTCGACGAGTTCAAGTTCGAGGCGCCCAAGACGAAGCTCATGGTCAAGCTCCTCAAGGAGCTCGGCGTCGAGCGCACCGCGTGCATCGTCCAGAAGGACGTCGACGATACCGTCGTGCTCGCGGCGAGCAACATCCCCACCGTCGACTATTCGACCGCCCAGGCGCTCGACGTCTACACGGTTCTCGCGAACCGCAAGCTCGTCTGCGACAAGGACGGTTTCGACGCGCTCATGGTGCGCATCGCCAAGTAAGGAGGACGTCATGACGATCAAGGAACTTAAGGAAAAGACCGAGGGCGTGATCCTCAACGTCCTCATCACCGAGAAGGGCTCGCGCCTTTCCGCCGAGAACCGCTACCTCCTCGAGGTCGCGCCCGACGCCCGCAAGCCCGTGATCGCGGCGATGGCCGAGAAGGCCTTCGGCGTGCACGTTCTCGCGGTCAAGACCGCCAACATGAAGGGCGGTCTCAGGTACATCCGCGGCACCCGCCGCGCGGTGACCGAGGCGACCTGGAAGAAGGCAATCGTAACCGTCAAGCAGGGCGAGCGCATCGAGCTCGCGTAAGGGAGACTTAACGATATGGCACTCAAGAAATACAAACCCCGTTCGTGCGGCATGCGCTTCCGCGAGTCCGCCACGTTCGAGGAGATCACCGAGAAGAGGCCCGTCAAGCGTCTCACCAAGGCAGTCCGCAAGACGGCCGGACGCAACAACCAGGGCCGCATCACGACGCGCCACCACGGCGGCGGCGCCAAGCAGCGCATGCGCATCGTCGACTTCAAGCGCAACAAGTTCGACGTCGAGGCGACGGTCAAGGACATCGCCTACGATCCTACGCGCAGCGCCTACCTCGCGCTTATCGAGTACACCGACGGCGTCAAGAGCTACATTCTCGCGCCCGAGGGCTTGAAGCCGGGAATGAAGGTAATGAACGGCGCCAAGGCCGAGGCCACTGTCGGCAACTGCCTGCCGCTCTCGCAGATCCCGCTCGGGCTCTTCGTCCACGCGGTCGAGCTCGTGCCCGGCAGGGGCGCGGCGGTCGCCAGGAGCGCCGGCAATTCGTGCCAGGTCATGGCTCGTGACGGCAGCAGGGTGACGCTCAAGATGCCTTCGGGCGAAGTCCGCATCTTCAACGGCCGCTGCCTCGCTACGGTCGGCTCGGTCGGCAACAAGGACTGGGGCTCGATCAAGCTCGGCAAGGCCGGCCGCAAGCGCTACCTCGGCATTCGTCCGACGGTTCGCGGCGTCGCCATGAACCCTGTCGACCACCCGATGGGCGGCGGCGAAGGCCGTACGTCCGGCGGCTCCAACCCGCGTTCTCCGTGGGGCAAGCTCGCCAAGGGAGGCAAGACCCGTCCGAAGCGCAAGGCTTCCAACAAGATCATCGTCAAGAGGAGGAAGTAATCCATGTCGCGTTCTCTTAAGAAGGGACCCTATGTGGAGGAAAGCCTCCTCCGCAAGGTCGAGAAGATGCAGGCGAGCGGCAAGAAGCAGCCGATCAAGACCTGGAGCCGTCGTTCGATGGTGCTCCCGGAGTTCGTCGGGCTCACGTTCGCCATTCACAACGGCCGCCAGCACATGCCGGTGTTCATAACTGAAAACATGGTCGGCCACAGGCTCGGCGAGTTCGCCCCCACGCGCACGTTCAAGTCGCACGGCAACTCCGCCGCCAAGGCCGAAGCCAAGTAAGGGGAGATCCATCAATGACATTCCTCTACAAGATTAACAAGAAGGGCGCGACCGCCGAAGGGTGCATCACCGCCTCCGACGAGGCCGAGGCCAAGGCCAAGCTCGACGCCAAGTTCCCGAAGGGCTCCGGCGTCAAGGTGCTTGACATGGAGCAGGTCTACGTCGCGACGATCCGCAACACCAGGATGAGCGCGTTCAAGGGCCGTCCGCTTGCCGGCGCTTGCCAGGGGCTTCCCGCTTCCGAGGCGCTCAAGCTCGTCGAGTTCTCGCCCAAGAAGGCCGCCCAGATCATCAAGAAGACGATCCTGAGCGCACTCGCGAACGCGAAGAACAACGATTCCGTGGCTGACGCCGCGGGGCTCACGGTCAAGCTCTGCGTCCTCGACGAGTCCGTCAGGATGCGCCGCTACTGGCCGACCGCGCGCGGCTCGGCTCACCCGATCGCCCGCCGCATGTGCCACTGCAAGGTCATTCTCGCTGCGGCGAAGAAGGCCAAGAAGGGAGCGAAGTAATATGGGACAGAAAGTCAACCCCGTAGGCTTCCGCGTAGGCGTCACGCACGCCTGGGGCAGCCGCTGGTTCGCGCCCAAGAAGATGTTTGGCGCGTTCCTCGTCGAGGACCAGAAGATCCGCGACGTCTGCAAGAAGCGCCTCGCCGAGGCCGGGATCTCCAGGATCCTCGTCGAGCGCTATGCGAACCGCGTCCGCGTGACGCTGTTCAGCGCACGCCCTGGCGTGATCATCGGCCACAAGGGCGGTGACGTCGAGGCGATTCGCGCCGAGCTCGAGAAGATGACCAAGAAGGAAGTCTACATCGAGATCAAGGAAGTCCAGGGAGCCGACGCGGATGCGCAGCTCGTGGCCGAGGGCATCGCCCAGCAGCTCGAGCGCCGTATCGCCCTCAAGCGCGCCATGAAGCGCGCGATGAAGGTCGCGATGGACATGGGCGTCGACGGCATCAAGGTCCACGCAGGCGGCCGTATCAACGGCGCGGAAATCGCGCGCGTCGAGTGGTCCCGCGAGGGCAAGGTGCCGCTGCACACGCTCCGCGCGAACATCGACTACGGCTTCGCTGAGGCCAACACCACCGCCGGCAAGATCGGCATCAAGGTGTGGATCTGCAAGAAAGAGGGTTTCCAGGCCCGTCAGCCGCGCGGCGAACGCCGTGGCGAGCGTCGCGAGCGCGGGGACCGCAAGGAAGGGAAGTAAGCCATGCCTTTGATGCCTAAGAGAGTCAAGTACCGCAAGGTTCCGAAGGGCAGCCGCGCCGGATACGCCACGTCGGGCACTGAGCTCGCGTACGGCGAGTTCGGTCTCAAGGCGCTCACCCGCGGGCTTCTCACCGCAACCCAGATCGAAGCCTGCCGCGTCGCGATCAACCGCGAAATGAAGCGCAAGGGCAAGCTCTGGATCCGCGTGTTCCCCGACAAGCCCGTGACACGCAAGCCGATCGAAGTCCGTATGGGCGGAGGAAAGGGCAACCCGGAGTTCTGGGCGGCCGTCATCCTCCCCGGCAAGGTCCTCTTCGAGGTCGGCGGCGTGAGCGAGGAAGTCGCGAAGGAGTGCCTCCGTCTCGCGGCGACCAAGATCGGAATCCATACGAAATTCATAACCCGCGCAGGAGTCAAGATCTAATGAGCACGGAAAATACAACCCGCGGCGCGCGCAAGGTCCGCAAGGGCGTCGTCGTCTCGAAGTCTGGCGCGAAGACCGTCAAAGTACGGGTTTCGTACCGCGAAATCCACCCCGTGTACGGCAAGGTCGTCACGCGCAACAAGAACTACCATGTGCATGACGAGGCCGACGACGCTAAGGTCGGCGACACCGTCACAATCATGGAAACGCGTCCGCTCAGCGCAACGAAGCGCTGGCGCATCGTGAAGTAAGGAGTAGGTCATGCTTCAGGAACTCTCCAACCTCGTAGTCGCGGACAACACAGGCGCCAAGCGCGCCATGTGCTTCCGCATCCTCGGGCAGCGCAAGGAGTACGCCCACCTCGGCGACTTCATCCGCGTCGCCATCAAGGAAGCGTCCCCCACGGGCGCAGTCAAGAAGGGCTCGGTCGCGACCGCAGTCGTCATCCGCACCGGCAACCCGATCCGCCGCGCGGACGGCTCGTCGGTCCGCTTCGACCAGAACGCGTGCGTGCTGCTCGACTCTTCCAAGAAGAACCCGATCGGCTCGCGTGTGTTCGGCCCCGTTCCGCGCGAACTGCGCGAAATCAACAAGGACAACGACGCCGTGCACGGTCTTTACATGAAGATCCTGTCGCTCGCGCCGGAAGTTGTCTGAGAAGGAGCTCTTAAAATGGCTATCGCACGTATCAAGAAGAACGACACCGTCATCGTCATCAGCGGCAACGACGCCGGGAAGACGGGAACGGTGATCAGCGTGGATCCCAAGAAGGGCACCGCCGTCGTCGGCGGAGTCAACGTCCACAAGAAGGCGATGCGCCGCACGGAGAAGACCGCCGGCGGACTCATCGACAAGGAACTGCCCATCCGCCTCTGCAAGCTGATGCCCTACGACGCCGAGAAGAAGGCAGGCGTCCGCGTCAGGACCGGCGAGAAGGACGGCAAGAAGGCCCGCATCTCGGTCAAGAGCGGCAAGGCCCTCTAAGGAAGGAACGAATCATCATGGCAAGACTAAAGGACGAATACGCGAGCCGCATGGTTCCCGAGCTCGAGAAGAAGCTCGGCACCACGAACAGGATGCTCGTTCCGCGCCTCACCAAGATCGTCATCAACATGGGCTTCGGCATCGTCTCCAAGGACGAGCAGAAGGGCATCGTGGACGACCTCACGGCGATCACGGGCCAGCGTCCCCTCCTCTGCAAGGCGAAGAAGTCCATCTCGAACTTCAAGCTGCGCGAGGGCATGGTCATCGGCGCGAAGGTCACACTCCGCGGCGAGCGCATGTGGGAGTTCGCAGACCGCCTCATCTCGGCGGCGCTCCCGAGGATCCGCGACTTCCGCGGAGTCTCCAACAGG
>JAZSLQ010000275.1:0-5376 GCA_045535455.1 Kiritimatiellia bacterium
CGCCGATGAGGTAGAGCTCCTTGTCGTCGATGATCAGGAATCGATCGTGGAACGCTTCGCTGTAGCGGACGGCGAGCTTCGGATACTGGGTGTTGAAGGAACCCTGGGGACAGACCCCACGAAAGTAGCGATTTTATTGGCGTGCCCCAGCGCGAGCCGCCAAGATGGAATATCCACCGAGGCCTTAGGCCGAGCCGCGTAACTCGTGGCCCAGGCACCCAAAGGACAATCAGTCCGCTTCTCGCACGAGGGAAACGCGACAACCGGCTTGACTTGAAGGGCTCCGACATCTGGACCCCCGCGCGGCTAAAGCGCCCGGCTCAGCAACACCGCGCGGGGATGGATCCCGCGCGGCGAGAGGAGATGGTTACATCATCTCCTCTTGGACGAAGTCGGTGATCTCGAAGTCGGGCATGCCGTCGCCAAGCGCCGAGTCGGGAACATTGGGAACCCTCACCGTCGCGACCATCTTCGTCATGCCGATAATGGGCTGCTGCGTGTCCATCATGGCGAAGGTCGCCGTTTCGCCCTTCTCGTTTGTGATATTGGAGAGCGTCGTGATCGCAAAGTGGGTCAACTTGATTGTGACGTCCCCGTTATCGTCCATCGTGATGTCGTAGTTCTCTCCGGCCGGACGGTTCCTGGGCATCAGTACCGTGTTGCTGAGCAAGCCGGCGAAGCGCGGAACGCCCAAGAGGAGCTTTTCTTCCTTGTCCTCCATTCCATTGCTGCCGAGGAGAGTGTCGATGGCGCCGCCAAGCCCCGACGCCATTCCGCAGATGACAGAGACCGTCTGGCGCATCTTGCGGTGTCCTTCAGGGAACTTCTCCTCGAGGAACTCGGCATACCCACGCCGCGCGGGCTCGGTCGCATGCTCGCAGATCGTCCGGTCGTCCCGCCCGTTGCGGATGTTCTCGCCGTTGAACGTGACGATGCCCTTGTTGTATTCGCGCACGCCCTGGGGCAGGATGCCGCTGGCGAGGGAGGTGTCGCCGGAAGTTTTCGGATCCAGCCCTTTCGTGATGTCTTTCCTGATTTCGTTCTTGAGCGCCGCCTTAAGCTGGTCGAGCTTGCCCAGGTCGAATCCGACGTTCATCGCCTTGAGCATGTCGGGATACTTCTCAAAGTGGGCAACGACCGTTTCGGGACGATTGCGCAACGGACGTACCTCGCCCCCTTCCTGGTCTCTAAGCAATTCCGTGAAGAAGGCACCCTCGAGCTGGGAGATCAGCTGCGGGAACGCCTTCTCGGCCTTTTGCTCGCCGAGGACGGTCACGAGCTGATTCTTCAGACGCGCCTTCTGGTCGTCGTTGAAGTGCAAGGACGAGTCGCCGTTCTTCTTCAGGACTTCGATGAACTTGTCGATGGAATCCAGGCCATTGAAGCGGAATTGGACGATGTACCTCTTCAGATTGGAGACGACTTCGTTGGATATGTCGAGGGGTTTGCCGGTGTTCTTGGCGACCTCATTCGACGCTGCGGAGATCTTCTCCTGGATGCGCGGAAATTCCCGATCGGCAAGTGCGGCGACGAACGTCTTGCCAAGTTCGTCCTGCTCCCGGACAAGGCGAGACTTGACATTGTCGAGCACCTTCCTGACCTCGCCGAGACCGGGCTTGCCGGCTGACGCCTTGTAGAGATTCCTTAGCACATCTTCGAACTTGGTGGTGAGCTTTAGATCGTTCGCGTTGTAGATGACCTTGTCCACGGCTTCCCGCTCGTCCGTGATTCCGCCGTTCTTGATGCGCTGCGCAATAGCCTCCAAGTCGGCGACGGCGGTGGCAATGACCTGGCGCAGTCCGGCAAGCGGATCCTGCGTGGCGTTGGGGTCAAAGAAGTTCAGAAGCTGTGCCGGGTCGTCCAGCAACTTCCGCAGTTCCGCCGCGCGGTTTTCCGCGACCTTCGCAAGGCCGCTGATGTTGCCGCTGGCGACGGCGGCCTTCACAATGGCTTTGTTGGCGAGAGGAATGGCGGCGGTCTGCTGGTGGGCAAGGATCCCACGCTTGAAGGAGGCCACGTCCTTCATGTAGAGACTGCCCGCGCTCATCACCGCATACACGTCCGAGGTCCTGTCCATCGCGAGCGTGAGCGCATCCTTAAGCGAGCCGCCGAACGCCTTGGCGTAGAGGTTGGCCGCGGTGTTGAGAAGGCCGAAGTCCTTGCGGAGGAAGCCGGCCTCCTCTGCTTGCAGGGCCATCTCGCCCGGCAGGGTGCCCTCGGCCTGGAAGGCGTTTTTCATGTCCGCCGCTATGATTGCGTTCGCCACCGCCAGGATGCGCCGCGCCGTGAGGGGCTTGCCCTTGTTGTAGTCCGAGAGGCGCATGGCCTCCTTTACGGCCTGTGGGATGTTGCTCTCGCCGCCGAACATGTCGACGACCGCCTTCTTGAAGAGGGTTCGCACATTGTTGTTGACGTCTTTGGTGGGCTGCAGGCGAAACACGCCGAAGTGGTCGCCGCTCTTTGCCGTAATCGAGCGCTCGCCGAGGGGTGTGCTTCCCACAGCCGTATTTATCTTCGCCTTGGTGCCCTGGTCGTTGACGTGCGCCTGCGCGAAGTCGTAGAACTTCTGGAACTGATTGCTTACTGTATTGAACATGGCTTTGCTCCTTTTGCGTTTCCTAGACTATTTCACCCTGTATACACACGGCAGCGGAAAAGGTTACGAGATTTTTCGGAATCTTGGGGACAGACCCCACGAAAGTAGCGATTTTATTGGCATTTGTCGCCGCGCAGGAGATGCAGACTACCTCACCTTGATAAGGATCATGAGAAGGATCGGGACGAGCGCCAACTGCAGCAGGACGAAGCGCATGAGGACCTGGGCATTCGACCAGCCGAGGTTCTTCTTGCAGTGGTCGTGCAGCGGGAAGCGCACCTTTCGAATCACGCTGTCGTCGCCGATCTGGAACCCGAGCCGCTTCGCGACGCGAAGAAGGACGAGCTTTCCAAGCCCGCCGCCGCCGTTGACGAGAACGACAGGCGAAAGGAAGAGGACGAGAAGCGGGTTACCAGTCATCAGCGACGCCGTGGCGACGAGAACCCCGAGGAAACGGCTCCCCGCGTCGCCCATCAGCACCTTCGAGGGCTCGGCGTTGTACCAGAGATACCCGCCAAACGCGCCCGCGACGATCATGACGACGATTGCCCAGCGTGCGGCCTCGGAGTAAACCGGAATCAAGAAGTAGTGCGCGACAGGGCGATAGCCGACTACGATGTAGAGGATCACCGCGAGCATCGCAAGCGTAATGACGGTGAGCGTGCCAGCGAGACCGTCCACGCCGTCCGAGCAGTTCGTCGCGTTCATCGTGAACCAGAGAATCGCCGCCGCGACAGGCACATACGCCCAGCCGGGGATGAGCCACACGCCAATGTCGCCGATCATCGTCGCGCCCTTCACAAACGGCAGCCACGCAACCATGACATGCGAGCCGTTTATGACGTCAGAGTGCCCGAGGAAGATAAGCACCGCTATCGCGCCTGAGACAACTGCGTCAAGAAGCCCCTTCTTAAGCTCCCCCCACGGAACCGCCGCGCGGTCGTCGAGATAGCCGAAGAGCATCGCGCCATACATCGCGAGCACGGCCATCATGTCCCAGAAGGCGAGCGGCGCGAAGAGAAGTATCACGGGAAAGGAGATGAGCGTCACCGCGAGCCCTGTGCCTGTCGGCTTGCCGCGCGACTGCATGCCGCCCATGTCCTTAAGTATCGCCTTGCCGTGGTCCTGCGGCAGCCGGTTCCAGACCCGCGGCAGAATAAGCCACACGAGAAGCGCCGCGGCAAATGTGCCGCCCGCAAGCAGGAGCGCGTGGGACTGGAGAAGACGGAACGGCCCCCAATACGGGACGAGGTACTGCGACAGGTAGTAGAGCATAAGCGCTATTTCGCCTTAAGGGATTTCTTGAGCATCATGTAGAGCGTCTTGCGCTCGTCCTTCGAGAGTGCGGCGATGCGCTCCTCCCACTCGCGCTCGAACTCGCTCTTTTCGTCGCCGAGCGCGACGAAGTGCGCCTTAAGCACCTTCTTCGCCTCGTCGATGTACATCCTGACCTCGGGATTGAGCTCGTCCATGACAAGCGCGTTCTCGGCGTTGAGCGCGGGGAAGCGCGGCGAGACGAGGTAGGCCGTGTAGGGAATTCCGCCAGAGCGCACAAGCGCTGACTGCTCATGAAGCTGGAAGCCGTCGGGACCCGCGAAGACGAGACGCCCGGCGCCAACGAACTTGCGCTTCCACTCGATGACCTCAAGCTTCGCCTCTGCGCCGTTCTCAAGCGTCAGCTTGTAGTCGGTCGTGCGGTGCTGGACGATGACCGGCGTCACAGGAAGCCCGTTGAAGTAGATCCTGACGTCGGGATAGCTCTTAAGGTAAAGCGCAAACTTCGCCGCGAGCGTCTGCACCGTCTCCTCCGCGCTGAGCAAGGAGTCGCATGTCGCCTTGACGTTGGTGATGTTCACCTCGGTGCCTGTCGCGGGGCCGGGCTTCGCACCGTCGTCGAGGTCGAAGACGCCTGGCTTCGAGAGGTCGCCCGAGAGGATATACGACATGAGCCCGCCGCCCTCCTTGCGAATCGTAGTGCGCCACTCGACATGCATTCCAAGCGCAAACGCCTTGAAGCGCCCGCGCCCGTGCCGCCCGTGGAGCCGACGCCCGCTGAACTCGGTCTGGGTCGCCGTGCGCTTCCAGCTGCCGCCGAGCGAGCCGAAGGTAGCGTCGGCCTTGTCGGCGTCGATTCCCGTGCCGTCGTCCGACACGCGCACCGCCTCCACCGCGCCGAGCGGATTGGTGATAAGGTCGACCTTGACCTCGCGCGCGTCTGCGTCAAGCGCGTTCCATACGAGTTCCTCGATTGCCGAAATCGGAGCCGACTTCGAAAGCGACTCGATGTGGTCTGGCTGCGCCTGGACGTATATCTGCTTCATGCCTTCATTTCCTCGACTGCGCCCGACTTGGTGACCTTCTCGATGCGCTGCCTGATGGACTCGAGGTCCTTCTGGCAAGTGTCGACGAGCTTGCGGCCCTCCTCGAACGCCTTTATCATGTCGTCAAGCTTCATGTCGCCCGACTCCATCTTGGCGACAAGCTGCTCGAGCTTCTTGAGGTTGTCCTCGAAATTCATCCCGCTCACTCCGCGCCGAGGGCGATGCCGGACGACTTGATGTCCGCCGCGTCAAGCGCGTAGGCAGGGTCGATCTCGACGGGAACGCCGTCCTTCACCGCGACTCCCGCCTCGGCGAGCCAGCGGCGCCACTTCGCCTGCATGTCGGCCTTGCACGTCGCAGGCGAGTCGGACCCCTCGGCGTTCTTCACGGGCGAGAACTCGTCCTTCTGGTCGAAGGCGAGGAACGCCGCGCGGCGCGCGTTGGGAAGGACGTCGAAGA
>JAZSLQ010000260.1:0-16710 GCA_045535455.1 Kiritimatiellia bacterium
GGGCGAAAATCGCCCGTTATCTCCCCAAGGCCGTTTCAACGCGCCTCGCCGTCGCAGCGCTCGCCGCCCTCGCGGCAGGCGGAGCAGGAGCGGTCGCGCCGACAGCGACCGCAGTCTGGGAAGCCGGCGAGTTCGAGGAAACCAAGAACGGCTATTCGATAAATCTCAATGGTAATAGAATCAATGAGGATGACAATATAGCCATCTCGAGTTCCAACGGCAATAATTTGGGCGCATTTATCGATGTTGCATCTGTTGCGAGCGGCCAGAAGAAAGCAACTGTTCTGATACAATATTCCAATTTGAATACGATAGCATCGTCGAATCGCGGTATTTCTTCCATGCTGTTTGTGTCTGGGAATAGTCAAGGTGATGTAGGTGCGAGAACATATTCGAATAATGCATTGCCGATGACTGGGTTTTCCAGCGCCAGCGACAGTGTTTATGATTTTACAGATCCAAGATTGTCTTATGTGTCTGGGGCGGGATATATGATTCTCTCTTGCGATTCGGCGTCAGGCGGTGGAACTGCCTGCTATGTCGGCACTTCATTGAACGGGCTTAATGGAGGCAAAAATACCTCATTGTTGCATACAAATTATACGCTTTCAAAGATTGCTGTCGGCGGTGGCAATACCAGCAATAAGATTTATTCGTGGGACGGACTTGTAATTGAGAAGGTTGCAATTTTCATTGGCAATGCCTACTCGAACACCGACCTTGCCGGTTTCAAATGGCCGAGTGACGTTGCGGCTGATTTGAAGAAGTGGATAGACGATTCTAGAACGATATATGCATGGAGGGGAGGCGCGAAATTTCATGAGGGGTTTTTCGGTGCTGTGTCCCCCGATGGAACCATCGCCGCTGGCACGACGGTTGATTATAACAAATTCGGTACAACTCGCCCTGCGCCTGGTTATGTTCTCTACTACGACGCTGCTGGCTATGCGGCAAATACAGACGCATCATTCACACCGTTCGCGATTGGCGGTCTGTGCGTGAAATCCGCAGCGGATTCTTCGGGGACGCCTTATACTGTTCGCGGGTATAATTCAACTGACACGAACAGGAAGACATGGCTTGGCGCCGCTGGATACGAGACATATTTCGAGTTTGACGAGTCGTTTGTGTTCGCGAGAACGAATGGTGTTTCGCAGATTGCCGGCACGGTGAATCTGTCTGTAGCGGCAGGCAAGGAATTCGACCTCAACTCTCAAGTGGGTGAGAAGTCTGCCGCGGAGCTTGCAAGCGGCGCCGTGCTGAAGATGTCAGGCGAAGGCAATCTTAAGGTCTATTCCATTGACGCGACAGGCGGCACGCTTGACTTCACGGCGCTTTCTGAACGCTCCGCCGCGCTGCCGTTCATCAATGGCACGGTGAATCTTGGCGCAAATACGGTGTTAAAACTGCCGGCAGGCGCAGTTTCGCCATACAAAATCGGTACGGCTGTGACAGGAACGATGCCATCCGCAATAACCATCGGCGACAAGACTTATGCGCCTGTGACAGTTACCGCAGGAACGGAAGAAAATGCAGGTGCAATACTTTGGTCGGTCAACGAGGCTACTATTTCAGAGGCAGGAGACTACTCGCTCGTCTCTGATGCCATATTCCCAACGGTGACTGCCGACACAGATTACTTTGTGGCCGTAAACGCAGATGCGGCCCTCAATGTCGGCACTTCTACGGCCCGCGCAATTACATTTAATGTTGCAGAGGGCAAGACGCTGACACTCTCCGGAACTTCGCTGACTGCAACGACGATTTGCATCACAGGCAAGGGTGCTGTCAAGACAACATCGGCGGGTGTGCTCGCGGGCAATGTTACCGGCGACGGTACGATAATCTATTATGGTGTCCGGCCAACGACTACGGGGACGGATGTTGTGTTCACAGGCAATGCGTGGTGCGGAACACTGTGGTTGCAAGGCTATAACAAAGATGCAAATGAGACGGCCACTGAGCTCTTCCCGCAGTATTGGGGTAGTGCGAATTCGACTATCAAGTGGAGCGGTGTGGCAGGATATTTTAATCACAACATCACTTGCGCAGCCAAATGGGAGCTTGAAGATTTGGTAGAGAATGAGACAACCTATTACGCCATAAGGCGACTCGCGGTTCCGACCTCTGGTGGCATTAATTCCAACAGCCCGATTGCTACTCCATTGCTCACGGGCTCAGGGACATTTTACGACAACGCCGCAGACGCTGAGATTTTCAGGTTCGCCAGTGCAGATGGATATACTGGCAACATTACAATGGGATCCAGCGCCGCTATGACCGTCCAGTTCGGTGCAACTGCGGAAAACAGGAGCGCTGGCAATATTGTGATTCTTGGCGGCGGCAATGTCACGCTTTCTTCTGGCATGACGTGGACGCCCAAGAACGGCATGAAGGTCAACGCCAATGGCGTCTTGAACGTCAATACCGACGCGACGGTCAAGTTCACCAGCCAGGGAATGCTGGGGACGTTGAACATAGCGCAGGGCAAGACGTTGACGGCGGCCTCCGGCGATGCCGTGTCGCACAATACCGGCTCCAGCACGGTCAATGTGTATGGCACGCTCGATTTCGGCACGAAGCGCTGGACGCTGGGGCCGAACACCGTCGTAAATCTCTACGAGGACGCTATCGTTCAAGGCACGGGCGACAGCGGCAACTCCAACGCCGCGATGGACTTCAACGTCTCCGGCGGCTCCACGATCCATGCGATCGGGAATGCGACGATTTCCTGCACAATCAGGAACGTCTATGCGGACGGTACGGCCAAGATCAATGTCGATGAAGGCAAGACGCTGACGTTCTCAGGGAATCTCGTGGGGAGCTACGGGTTCAAGAAGCAGGGCGCGGGCGTGCTGAAGCTGACGGGCACGGTTGCGAAATTCCCGACCATCTACGCGGGGACGGTGCTCCTGGGCGGCAACAAGACGTGGGACATGGGGACGTTGCACGATTTTACGGGCTATCAGCTCGAAGCGGGCTCCACCATCGCCATTACGCAGACGAATGCTGAATACGGCAGCGGCGTCACGACCGTCACGGGCGTCGATTCCTCCATCGCCTCCATAACCGTCAACAAGGCCGATGGCACGACTGTTGCGATTACGCCGTCCGACGGCGCCGCAACGCTGGTCGAGAGCGTTGTCGTTTCCGGCGCGGCTTGCTGGTACGATTTCACTTTCAACAACACCATTACATCGTCGAGCGCTTCGTCTGCCGGTGCGGTGACGCTTGGCAAGGATGCAGGACCTGCGTACGGTACGCTGACGGATGCGGCGAACAATACGTATCCCGGTCTCTATGCATACTGCCGTCCGTGGTATGACATCGGGTTTGGCTCTAAGACACAGTTCACGGTAGCGCTCTACGGCACGATGCCCAACGCCGACAATACGATACTTCTCGACTGTGGCGGGTGTGGCACTCCAGGTGCGTTGATACTCGCTTCCGGGACGAGCGCGAACGAGGCGAAACTCTACTACTACAATTCAAGCGGTTTGACACCTCTTGCTACCATGGCTGCGACAAGTTGCCGCACAACGCCGCACCTTTACGTGTTCGAGAAGATAAGCGACCACCAGGTCAACATCTACCTCGATGGCAAGCTCGCGCTTGCGTACGTCAATAACGACATCACCTTCACCTTGACCACCGGCTTCCAGGTGGCGTCCGGTCATGCGGGTGTTCCGTCGGGCTTGAATGCAATCGCCCAGACCGCGACAACCGACACGACAATCATCGCCATGACGCGCATTTACGATCGCATCATCTCCGATGCAGAAATGGCGGTGTTGAAGACCGAGTGGCCGTATTTCTCGCCGAACGGAGATTCCGCAAGAACGCTCGCCTCCGGCGAAACCGCCGCCGATTGGACGGAAACGGGCAAGTGGACTGTGAACAACGCTTCTGCAGATACGCCGCTCGCAAACAGCGTTGTCACGCTGACGAACAGCGCCGAAGCCGATGTAGCGGTCTCCGTCAACCTCGACGGCAATACGGAATACGAGAGCGTGACGTTCGCGGGCGACAATGCGATATCTGTCGCCCTGAAGTCTGGCTATACGGGCAAGATAGTCCCTGCTTCAACATCGTTCGAGACAGATACCACCGTCGCATATAATGCAATGAAACTCACCGAAGGTGCAGTGGAAGTTGCTGCGGGCAAGACGCTGACCTTCGATGTGTCGAGCCTCGTTGACGCGAACTGGGCGAATGTCGCTAGCATTGCGTCCATCCAACTTACAGGCGTTGCAACGCTTGGAACTGAGTCATCGATAGCCGTCATGCCAACGACAAGCGGCTACTGGAATCTCGCGGCAGAAGCCGATGCTGGAGGCAATTACTATCTGACATTCACGCCCAATCGCGAAACGGGAAGCATATACTGGCAGAGCGGAACTTACTGGAATTCTACATATCAAAGCGGGGATAGCCCTGCGGTGTTCACTACAGATGCCGAAGGTCAGAACGCAACCAAGTATTTCGCGGGAGATACGGTAATCATCCCGACTACGACAAAACGCTACTTTGGTCCGATAAGCGACGGGGCGATCATTCAGTTCGATTGCAGCGGGACAATTGATATTTCAAAGACCGATTCGCTTGGCTACGCGCTGAAGAACGCGAACGTCACAATCGCATCCGGTACAACTTTGAACTTCGTCAATTCGTGGAATGGTGTGTCTCCCGAAGTGTATGGCGGGACGATTTCGGGCGCGGGTAAGGTGCAGGTGGCAAGCGGCATCACGCTCACGCTATCCAACGGAGCGACAATCAATGCGGCGACGGCTCTTACGGGCGCGGGGACGGTCAATCTCGCATCCGTGCCGACGGCGCAGATGACGTTCGACAATTGGACGGGTACGGTGAAACTGCCGTCGTTCACGGCAGGCGGCACGAAGCTGAGCTTCTGCGGCAATTCGGGTTCTGTCGTCGCACTTGCGGGTATTGCAAGCGGCTGGTTTGGAGAAACTTCGTCGCAGCGTTCCGATGTTGTTCCGACACTTCGGCTCGACGGCGCCGTGACGATTTCGGGGATGTCGTCAAGCTGGCATTATTCGTTCGCGAAGATCACCGGCACGGGCAACCTCTCGTTCACTTCAACCACCGCGCCGTCCTCGCTGGCGATAACGGAGATTGCGGACTACACCGGCACGCTGAACAACAGCACGACGACCGCATTGACGGTAGGGCGCATTTCGCTCGCCTCCGCTCCGGCGGCGGACACCCTGCTCCTCGCCACCAACGGCACAGGAACGGTGACGGTCAACGCCGTGTACGTGAACGGCAGCGACTCCGGAATGCAAGTCGTGTACAAGGAAGGCGGCGTCTATTCGCCCGCCGCGACATATGTGGCGGAATACGGCGGCGTTCAGTACGAAACCGTTCAGGAGGCCATCAATGCGGCGGTACAGGCGGGCCAGACTTACGCCGACGTCACCATCCTTGACGCGACGGCCGAATGCCCCGCCGAATACTATATCGATACCGAAGACAACAACGCCCTCAAAATGTACCAGGCGGCAATCGTCCAGAACAACGACGGCGCGATAACGACGAACTTCTTCACGACCGCGCAGCTGGCCGTGGATGCAATCGAAGCGAACGTGCTGACGTATATGAATTATTCGCACTTCGAAGTGTATTCGGGGACGGCGGTTGAGGTTTCGGTCAATCCGTCCGCGACGGCGTGGGGTGGGTTCAGTGTCAAGGTCAAGTGCTTGAACGGCGCGACTGTAGCAGTTGCGGTCAATTCGACAGAATACGAACTGACGGCGGGGACTGCGGATGAGAACGGCATCGTCACCTACGTGAAAACAGAGAAGGCGACCACATACGTCTGGGCCGGCGCGACAAGCGATAGCGCAACCACTGCCGAAAAGAACTATGCCCGCGCCGACAACTGGAGGGTCGGCACATCAAGTGGCGCGACTGCCGCCCGCGCACCGGGTTCTTTGGACACGGTTGTGTTTGGGAATGGTGCGTATGCCAGCACAACCGCTTCACAGAGCGTTGCGGCGTTGCAGGTTAACGGGGCGGTGACGATCATTGGCGACGGGTCGCTTACTTCGGCGAGCGCGATAACGCTCGGCGCGGACGATTCCATCACGATAACGTGTACGCTCAGTCCCGTGCCGACGACTTCGGTCGCTGGCTGTGTTGTCAAGGCTACGACGGTTGACGGGACGACGACTTACTCTGTTGTCGCCAAGGGATTCTTCTTCATGACGTACTGATGGAATCTGGCAGTCAGGTTAAGTGCAGGGCCTCGCAATCGCGGGGCCCTGCGCTTTTAACGTTTTCTCCGGTGCGCTTGAGTGCAACGAGCGATTTATCCTAAAAATCGCAGTTGACGTCAAGTGCGCGTGCGGGCTCGGGATTGCGTTTCGCGGCACACCCCGCATAGCGACCGCTTCGCGGTTCGCGCCTTCGGCGCTCAGCCAACCTGATCGCTTCGCGACAGGCGAATGTTGACCATCGACACCATCACCGTGGCGATCAGGTCTCGCACCTCGGGGGCGTTGTTGCTCGTGAGCCTCATCGGGCACGTCTCAGCGAGGCGAAGACAGCGTGGCTCAACAACTGCGCGGGCGGGAAGGCAACGGTCGCAGGCGCAGCAGCCGGCCTTTCTGAAAAGGAGTTCTCCGACGCCTACCTCCTCAATCTCGACATCACCAATGGCGACCGTTCATACACTTTTGCGATCACGGATATCGACGTTGGCGATACGAGCGTGACTGTCGCCGTCACGCTCACGCGAAGCGGCAGCATAGCGCAGGCTGTGACAAACGTCGTCAGCGAGAAGACGGGGCTGCCGATTCTCGCGAGCTTGTTCGACGTGAGTAACGGGAGGGGGCCGATCCAGCGCTTCCCCAATGAGCCCCTGACGGATGCGGGCAAAGGGCGCCAATATCGCCTTTGCGACATCGATTGCCCATTCCAGTGGATTCAGCGAGACGAACGGCGTGATGCGCGTTGATGGTGGCGCGACGGGGCTTGGAACATACGTGGCGGCGATGCGCGAAGTGGCGGTGGAAATGGCACACGAACAAGGGTTGTCACTCGCAAGATTATGGAAAGAGGATGAGATTTTGACTCGCTTGCGATTGTCAATTCACCGAATGGAATCGCGCTAATTCACCGGACGAAATCGCGCCAATTCACCGAACGGAATTGTGTCAATTCACCGAACGCTATTGATTCTGCGCGGCAAAGTATGATATAATGCAAACCATGAATGCAGGTGAAGTTTATAAAAAACGCATTTTAGATGCAGTTTTGGAGCGAAAACTGTCAGGTGCTGGCGCAGTCCTTGTGGAAGGCTTTTGAATATGTGGATGCGGTTGTCAATTCGGACATATCGCGTGTTGACGGCGTTTCGCGCGATCCGAGGCGCACTCGGCTGCTGCTGAAGTCATACGCCAGATTGCAAGGAACGCAGTCTACCATAGTGAGCATCCGCAAGGACATGACAATAGGTGATGGGAACGGACCGGACGATGATACCGTATCGTCATATCTCAATGCCTTGCGCAAGATATTCGTAGTCGAGGATTCCGATGCGTGGTGTCCGGTGCTGCGCTCCAGGGCGGCGATTCGCATGTCGCCCACGCGGTACTTTTCCGATCCGTCAATTGCGACTGCGGCGCTTGGCATTGGTCCGGAGGATTTGATGAACGACATCCGCACATACGGACTGCTCTTCGAAACAATGGCGGTGCGTGACTTGAGAGTGTATGCGGACGCTCTGAACGGAGGCGTTAGTCATTATCTCGATCGAAACGGGTTGGAGTGCGATGCGGTCGTGCACCTGCGGAACGGCACGAGCGGACTTGTAGAGGTCAAGCTTGGCGGCGAGTCGCTCATCGAAGAAGGCGCAAAGACGCTTAACGAACTCTCGGGCATTGTCGATGCGTCGCGGCAGCGGGAAGTCGCATTTAAGATGGTTGTGACGGCGACTGGGGATGTTGCATACCAGCGCACGGACGGCATAATCGTCTGTCCGTTGTCTGCGCTTAGACCATAGCAAGAAGTATAAGTGGCTATTGCTGTGCGCTTGCGCATCGGGCAGTTGTGCTCGCGCTCGCATCCGTTGCAGACGTAGGGGGCCCTGTTCAGGCGGACGCACACGGCCTCGCGGAAGTCCGGGCACGACTCGAAGCATCTGGGGGAGTTCCTCCTGCGGATGTCGCGGAAGCCCTTGAATGCCGTCCGTGCGCCGAAAGGACACACGAAACCTTGTCCAGATGTAAATGCGGGTTTCCTTCCTCGGAAGGAATGATGGGAAATATCCTGCCTTTCAATCCCAGCCAGTATCCTCAAAGTCTAAACGCAAGGGAATCTTGCATTTGCTTCTGGACTTCACACCCCAAAAAATGGGTAAACTCCAGTGATGTCAGTGTTGCCTTTTGGGGCTGAAAATGAGATAATTTTCAAACATGCGGATAGCAGTAATAGGCAAAGGGCTGATCGGCGGCTCGTTCGAGAAGGCGGCGAAACGCGCTGGGCACGAAGCAACGATCTTCGACAAGGGCGAGGATTTTCGCGTCGAGGACGCGGAAGTCGTCTTTGTCGCTGTGCCACCGTCGGCTGTCGTCGTAGTCATAGACGCGATTGCGCCGCGTCTCAAGGAAGGGGCAGTCGTAGTTGATGCGACCGGCGTGAAGACTCCCGTCTGCGATGCGCTTCGCAAGTATGCCTTCGAGACGCGCTGGGTGTTCGTCGGCGGGCATCCAATGGCCGGCAAGGAGAAGAACGGCTACGAAAATTCCGACGCCGCTCTCTTCGACGGCGCGTCGATGATCTTGACGCCTTTCCCGACCTACGGACGCGCGCCTCTCGACAAGCTCGAGAAACTTTTGAAAGAACTCGGTTTCGCGCGGATCGTCTACACCGATCCCAAGCACCACGACGAGATGATCGCGTTCACAAGCCAGCTTTGCCACTTGATCTCCTCGGCCTATGTCCGCGAGCCGCTTGCTAAGGATCACGTCGGCTATTCGGCGGGGAGCTTCCGCGACATGGCGCGCGTCGGTGCGCCTGATCCCGACACGTGGACGGAGCTTTTCTTCGCCAACCGCGACGCTCTTCTCCCGATACTTGAGCGCTACATCGATCGCCTCGACGACTTCCGCGGCGCACTTGCCGCGAACGACCGTGCGCGACTCCACGTCGCACTTGAAGACAGCGTCGCCGCAAAGGCACAGTTTGGAAAGGGACTAAAATGAAAAAAACGATGATTGCATCTCTGGCCGCGCTTTTTGCGTTGGCCGTCTATGCGAAGACCTCGACGCCCGAGGGATGGCTCGACGACTACGACGCTGCGCTCAAGAAAGCGGCGGACGAGAACAAGCACATAGTCGTCGATTTCTCCGGAAGCGACTGGTGCGGCTGGTGCAAGCGGCTCGACAAGGAGGTGTTCGCGACAGACGAATTCAAGAAGGCCGCGTCGGAGAAGTACGTCCTCCTGATGGTGGACTCGCCGATGAAAAAGTCGCTTTTGACGCCGAAGGCCGCCAAGGAGAACCCGAAGCTCGTCGAGAAGTTCGGCGTGAATGGCTTCCCCACGGTCGTCGTCCTCGACCCGAAGGGCGAGGAGGTGTGCCGTCTTGGCTATGAGAAGGGCGGGCCCGCGAAGTACATCGAGAAGCTCGACGCCGAGATACGCGATGCGCCGGACGTCAAGAAGTACATCAAGCCGATAGAGGATGTCCTTAACTCCCATGACAGCAAGATGGAAGAGGAGTCCCGTGCCGTGATGGAGAAGGTCGAGAAGAAGTTTCCGAAGCCGAAAGAGGGGGCGTCGAAATCAGAGCTTCGCAAGTATCGACGCGAGGCGATGAAATACGCGCAGCAGGTCATGTTTGAAGAGGTCTACGCCAAGTACGTTCCGCTCTACGACAAGGCGTTCGCCGAGGCGAAGGCGATGAAGGTCCCCGCGAACATGGAGTCTCGCAAGAAGGATTTAATCGACGAGCAGGAGTCGCGCTTCGAAATGCTCAAGACCGCGCTCAAGGCGTACGAGGAGACGAAGAAGTCTGGGAAGCTCGATGCCGAAGAAGACGACGATGAAGACGAGGACGATGAAGATGAAGAGGACGACGATGATGATTCCCTGGTTTACGGCACTCCAAAGGTCGAACTCCCGCACTCGGGCGATGCAAAGACGGACGTGAAGCTTGTTGAAGAGGTTGTGCTTCCGTTTTATCGCAAACACGTCGTAGAGACCTATAACGCGGCGGGAGAGAAGAACGAAGAGGTACGCCGACGCGTGATTCGCGTGCGCGAGTCGCTTGCGCTTGCCCTTGCGACTATGAGGGAGATGTTCCCGACATCCGAGGCCATTGCGGATGCAAACTGGCTGTGGAACAGGAAATGCCGTGATGCCGCCGTAACAATCGTGCGCTACGAGGGCATGGACGCAGACCCGAAGTTCTGGCAGGGGCAGAAGGTGTTAAAGGAAGGGATTTCAGCGCATGACGACAGCGCGGAGCCTTTTCTTGGTTTCCTTCTTCGCAGGTGGGCCTACAAACAGGCGTGCTACATGAGACGTCGAGACAAAAAACGAACGCAGCCAGCGAAGGACGCTCGTGGCCCGTATGAGACGTCGTTCGACAAGGTTGTTCCGATTCTCAAGGAAGCCGATCCGCGCGTGGCCGAACGGCTTGACAGTGACTTCCTCTTGCCGGAGAAAGCTGGAAAAGCGCTGGGCAACGAATATCTTGCGCTCTGCTCTTGGGCGAAACGTTGTATGGCCGCTGCGTTTGATTCGCGGGGAACGGGATGGGCCAGAGACGTCACCGAAGACGGATGGAAGGGGTGGCAGCTCAACAACAAGCAGGCGGAGTCAAATCTCCTCGCGGCTGCAGCGCTCCGCCCGGACGAGGCTCGGCCCGCGCTTATGCTGTCCAGCCTCTATGGGCGTAGCTGCGGCAATGGCGATGCCTTCGAGTGGTTCAATCGAGGAGTGTCCAACTCTATTGACGTGGCGGCAGACTATGTTGAGGACTTCGTCCATTACCAGACATCTCGCTGGGGTGGATCTCCGTGCATGCTCGTCGACTTCGCCACGAATGCGGCTGCTACCGTTCGCACGGACTCATGCTTTGCCTTCATGGCGGCGTCTGCGGCTCTGAACAAGGTGTTTCGATATGAAACGGACGGCTCGTCGACGACGAACCAGGTCGAGCGCATACTCACGCCGGGGATCTGCGAGGCCATGTACCGCATGTTCGACGCATATGTCGCGGCAGGACATCAGCAGTACATGCCGACGCCAGATTTCTTCAGGTGCATGGGGCTCGACCTCGCTGTGTCCACAAGGGACTGGGTTCGCGCGCGTTCCTACGCCGCGTCGTTGGAGCGGCCGGTCAAGGCATGGCGCGACCATTACTGGATACGTCGTGTCGCGCCGAAAGAGGGCTACAACTATATGCTTGACCTTTCGCATGCCATTGCCAAGGGCAAGGATGCAAAAGGATTGATCAATGCCGAGGAGGCAATAGATGCCGGGCGCCACGAAGACGCATACCGCTACTATAAGACGATGAGCGGGAGGAGCGGTCTTGACGAAAACGAACGTCAACTGGTCGGGCGTCAGCTCTTTCGCGAAAGGCTTTGGTCCCAGGAGGCCGCCGGCGGGTGGATGGATCTTATGCCGACGGCGCTAACCGGGGAGGCCATGGTCTGGTGGGACTGGTCGAAGCTGGACAAGGACGGACGCGCCCGTGTCTTCGGGAGCGGGCGCTCGTACTACTTTCTGCTAACGCCTCTGCATGGACTCGACAGCGAGTTCGAGGCGACCGTCTATTTTGAGGAGAAGGATCGGAAGCAGACGACATGGGATATTGGCTGGGGTCTTGCCAGACCGACTTACGGGTATGCCCTTTCCTCCGGCGCCATGCCCTATATCCACTTCTTCCGCGATGGGCATGGCGATCATGTCGCCATCGAATCTTATACGGAGGAGAACGAGGGCGTAAAGTACAAGGCTGCGACGAAACATGAGGACGGGCGCAACATAAACAGACAGATACTTGTGCACGACTTAAACAAGGCCCCGTCGCACAGATTTAGCCTCAAGACTGGTCCTGACGAGGTCGTAATCACCGTAGACGGTGAGGAGTTGCTGAATAGTCCGTGCAGAGATTTCTTCGCGCCAGGGGAGTTTGGCGATTGCATCCAGCCCAACGGCGACGTACTCCCTGTATGGAAGCTCTTCAGGAACACGGCGTTCGACGGCTACCGCTACAGACGAACGGGAAAGAAGACTGAGGCGGAGCAAAATCTGTAATGCAAAGAATTCTCAAACTTGACATACGCGGCGCGTCGCACGCGAAGAAGATGACGTTCTCGCTTGAGAACTTCCCGGCGGGCGTGCGCGTAGACGCGGAGAAGGTCGCGGAGTTCATGGAGCGCCGTGCACCCGGGCGCGACAATCTCTCGACCGCGCGCCGCGAGACGGACGAAGTCGTCTGGCGCAGCGGCGTCGCCGCGATTGGCGATGTCCGGTGCCGCGGCGGAAACGCCGCGAACTTCGTAACCACCGGCGAGACTATCGTCGGCGAGATCGCAAGCCGCGACATGCGCCCGGGGGACTATGGCGCGGAGCGCACGGTGCCGCGCCCAGGCCACGCCGACTTCGGCCAGTGGATCGAGATGGGGCGAATCCCGACGGGCGGCGGCAAGAACTCCGGCCGCCTCACCGCGCCGCTCTGCGCGGCGGGGGCGCTTTGCCGCCAATGGCTCGCCCAGCGCGGCGTTGTCGTGCGTGCGGTTATTCTTACGCTTGGCGACGTCATTGGAGGAACCGAGAAGGATTACGAAAAGGTCATCTTGAAGGCCCGTAACGACGGCGACTCCGTTGGCGGAATGATCGGGTGCAGTGTCGTCGGGCTTCCGCCTGGACTTGGTGGGCCGCTGTTTGAAGGTCTTGAATCTGGAATAACATCGGCGGTCTTCGGCGTTCCCGGCGTGAAGGGCGTTGTGTTCGGCGACATTCTCGGCTGCGAGTTCGTCAGCTCTACGCCTGGATCGAAGTACAACGATCCTTTTTCCATTGTTGACGGTCGAGTCGTCACGCCATCGGAGCAACAGGGCGGAATCATGGGCGGGCGCACTTATGGGATGCCTGTCATGTTTACAGTCGCGATGCGTCCGACGCCGACCGTGTTCAAGCCGCAGCAGTCTGTTGACCTTGCGACGATGGAGCCAGCGGAATGCGTGATGAAGGGGCGGCACGATCCGTGCATCGTGCACCGAGCGCTTCCGGTCATTGAGGCGGCGACGGCGTTTGCCGTCATGGACGCGATTCTTGCTGACGAGGCGGCGCATCCGAGGATTTGCCTCACGCTCACGGGAAAGACGCTTGCAGAAGACATCGCGCAGTACGAGTCGCAGCGGTATTTCACGGACATGGTGGAGCTTCGCGTCGACTTGCTAAAGAAAAGCGAGCGTGCAAAGGTTGCGGAGTTCCCGAAGATGCTCGCGAAATCGTCGCCGTGGAAGGTGCCGATCGTGCTGACGTTCCGCAAGCAATGCGACGGCGGTGCGTTCAAGGGGAGTGAGGCGGAGAGAGTTAGATTCTTTGAGAGGGTTTTAACGCGTAGGCGCGGTAAGAATTTATCGCAGAGACGCAGAGGCGCAGAGTGCGCAGAGATAGGTTTTGGGTATGTAGATTTTGAGGAGGGGTTTGGAGGAAAGAAGCTTGTAGATGCTGCGCATGCGGCGGGGGCGAAGGTAATTCGCTCGATGCACAAGTTCGATGGGCCGGTGAAGAATCTCGAGGCGAAACTGCGCGAGCTTGGCAAGAATGGCGACATCGCGAAGGTCGCCTTTATGCCCCGCAACCTTGGTGATGTATCCAAGCTCTTTGACTCCGTTCCCACCCCTGCTAGGGCATCGCCTTCGGCGGGTCGCTTCGCTCGGGGGATACGTTCCCCGTTCCCCGTTCCCCACGTTATTTGCGCAATGGGCCCGCAGGGGCTTGCGACGCGCGCGCTCGCAGGGCGGCTTGGTGCGCCGTGGGTGTATGCGTCTGTCGGCGGGCTCGATGAGGGCATCGGCCACGTTACGCCCGCAGAACTTGTGCGCGACTATCGCTTCCGCTCCGTCACGAAGGACGCGGCTCTCTTTGGCGTCACTGGCTGGCCGCTAAAGAAGACGCGTTCGCCAGAGCTTCACAACGCGGCGTTCGCGAACGAGGACGAAGACGCGGTGATGGTTCCGTCTCCCGCCAAGACGGCGAAGGAAGCGTTCGCGTTCATGAAGGCGATGGGCATGCGTGGAATGGCCGTCACGATTCCCCACAAGTTTGCGATAATGCCGCTTTTGGATAAGATCGACAAGTTCGCGCAGAAGGTTGGTGCAGTCAACACCGTCGTCTGTGAGAAGGGGAAGTATGTCGGCTACAACACGGATGTCGAGGGCTTCGCAGAGGCACTTTCGTCGTTCGCCGGGACCTTAAGCGGCAAATCCGCCGCGCTCCTCGGCGATGGCGGCGCGGCGCAGGCGGTGAAGGTCGCGCTTAAGACGCTCGGCGTGAAGTTCAAGGTGTTTCACCGCGCAACGCCGCCACAGGGGTACGACATACTCGTCAACGCGACGCCGGTCGACCCGATTCCGGACTACAAGTTTACAGGACGCGAAATCGTCTACGATCTCCGCTATGTTCCCGAGGTCACGCCGCTTATGGCACGCGCGGCAAAGGCGGGGTGCCGCGTAGAGAATGGCTTTTCCATGCTTCGCGCACAGGCCCGCGGCCAGCAATCGCATTTCTTGGTATAACCGGCTCCATCTAAGAAGAACGGCAATATGCAGTCTGACGCCGTCAGAGAGGCGAAGTTCAATGTAGGAAACGTCACGCGCTTCTACGTCCCCCTGTTGTTGCAGGGGTTTTCGCAGTCGCTCGCGTATCCGCTTGTCGCCGGAATCGTCACGCACGGGGAGTTTGGCGTCGATGCGCTCACGGCCTTCAGCCAGGGGCAGATGGTCATGTTCATGATTGGCGCGATCGGTGGAGGTCTCATCACCACTGGGCTTGTCTTCGCGAAGACATGGATGGGCTATGTCGCCTTTAGGCGTCTCAATGCATTGATGATGTCAGCGCTTTTGGCGGTCCAGTGCATTGTTGCGCTGCCGCCATTTTCTGATTGGATATTCTCGGGACTCTTCAACCTCCCTCCCGGGCTTGCCCACATGGCGGCGCGTACGCTTCTCTATGGTGTCTTGATGAACGGGCTCTTCTTCCTTCGCAATGTTCCGATGGTCGTCCTCTTCGACAACCTTGAAAGCGCGAAGGCGAACTATGCGACTTTTCTCCGGCTCGTCGTGACCTTTGCGCTTGCCGTCTGTCTTCCGCGGATGGATCTTGTGGGCCCGTGGTGGGGACTTGCGGCGCTGACCTTTGGCGTCGGCGTGGAGCTTGTCGCGACCTGGCTCTTCGCGCTGCCATACGTCGAACGGCTTCCCAACAGGCCCCAGGTCGAAGATGTGAAGTCGCTGCCGAGCATTCCGCGCCTTACGCTCGAGCAATTTCGGTTCACGCTTCCGCTTTCTCTTGGGGGCTTTCTGCTGATGCTCTCCCCCGTTGCAATCGCCGCCTTCGTCGGAAGGACGGCCGATCCTAAGGACATGCTCGCCATCCACTATGTCACCATCGGCGTCGCGAACCCCGTAGCGTTTGCCGCGCTTCGCATGCAGACGGTGGCGATCAAGTTCCCGCCGGAGCACGCCGGTGACAGGCGTGTTCTCGTGTATGCCGTTGTCGCTGGGCTTCTTCTTGGCATTGTCCCGCTCGCGTTCTCGACCCCGCTCATTGGCGGCTGGTACTTTGGCACTTACCAGAACGTTCCGCCGCGCATCGTCGGAACGGCGCGTCTCGCCATTGGAATCTATTCGCTCATCGCCGTCATACAGGCGGTTCGCGCGCGTGTGGAGGGACTCGCCGCGCTTGCCAAGCGCCCTAAGGCGATAATGGCTGGGCAGATCGCCTACACGGCATCGCTCTTCACGGTCTGTTCCATCCTCCTCCCCATGGGTGTCCCTGGCTGGGCAATGGCCGTCACGGCAATTTTCATAGCTCCGATCTGCGTCACCGCGACCATCTACGCGATGCTCGCGTCGAAGAGACGAACGTAGTGATGCCTGTCAAAGCAATCGCGACAAATCTGCCGCTGATTATGGTATAATAAGGACACTCATGGACAGCAAACTATACATCAACCCACCGCTTGTCGAGCGTGCCTACGACTGGAAGAGCGGCCCCCAGCCCAAGACCCGCAAGGAACTCGACAAATTCTTCAACTCTCCCGCGATCAACAAGGTCAAGGACCAGATCTGCGAAATGGGCCGACGCATCTACAACAAGGGATACACCGACGGCAACGGCGGCAACCTTTCCGTCCGCGTCGGCGAGGATCTTGTCCTCTGCTCTCCGACTCTTTGCTGCAAGGGCTTCATGAAGCGCGAGGATATTTGCCTCGTCGATATGAACGCCGGGCAGCTCTGCGGCTACCGTCCGCGCACGAGCGAAGTGAAAGTCCACATTGCGATGATGAAGGCGACCGGCATGAACGCGTGCATGCACTGCCACCCGCCGCACTGCAACGCCTTCCTGTTCGCGGGGCTCGTCCCGCCGAACGGGATCAACCCCGAGGCGGACATCTTCCTTTCGCAGAAGTCGGATCGTAGCCATGTCGTTCTGTGAGCCAA
>JAZSLQ010000204.1:0-9934 GCA_045535455.1 Kiritimatiellia bacterium
GATCAAGAACGCTTCTGACTTTGCGGCGAAGACCGTCGTAAAGGTCGTGCTTGACCGCGACGACGGCGCTCTCTATTTCTCCCGCGCGCCAATTCCCTGCGACCGCGACAACGAGCCCGACTTCTCCCTAAACCCCTCGACCCCTCAACCCCTTTACGTCCGCCACCTCGGCATCTACGCCTATCGCGGCGCGTTTCTTAAGAAGTACATCGCGGAGCCGCCGTGCTCATTGGAGAAGACCGAAAAACTCGAGCAGCTTCGCGCACTCTGGATGGGTGCGAAGATAGCGGTCGTCCGCACCGAGGACGAGGGCGTCGGCGTCGACACGCCGGAGGACGCAGAACGTGTTGCGGCAATTCTTGCAAATCGCGCAGTTTGAGCGGCGTGCCATTTTGAGGCGCGCTTTCGTCAACTCTCTTCCCGTGCTCATGGGCTACACGACCATGGGGTTCGCGGCAGGCGTGCTGCTTTCCGTTAAAGGTGGCGTTTATTGCGCACCCGCGTGGTCGTTTGTCATTGCGGCGATGCTCGTCTCTGGGACGATGAGTTTTGCGATAGTTCCTGCAATGGCGGCATCGGAATCCTTTCTCGCGGTTGCCTTGCTTACCCTCGGAATCAACTTCCGCTATGCACTATACGGGTTCTCCATGCTCGCCAAGTGGAAGGGCATTCCAGTCCTGCAGAAGTGGTTTCTCGTCCACTCGCTTGCAGATGAGATATACGCCCTCGACCTTGCGTGCACTATAAAGGATCCTCTCAAGAACCGCTTTTACTGCCTTTTCAACCACGCCTTCTGCGTGGGGTACTGGGTCCTCGGCTCGGTCGCTGGTTCTATTGCCGGTTCTGCGCTTCCTATCCCGTCTAAGGGGATCGAGTTCGCGATGGTGGCGCTTTTCCTTGTGATATTCACAGACCAGATGAAAGGATTTTTCAGGCATCATGGCTGAAGAAATTCTACACACTGCGGGAATAGTCGCCGTCGCCTGGGCGGTGACATTTGGACTGAGGTCGTTGCCATTCCTTCTTTTTGCCGGACGCGGTCGTGATGTCCCGCCGTCTGTCGAGCGGTTTGGTTCGATCATCTCGCCAGTCATAATCGCAGGGCTTATCGTCTATTCCTATTCCGCCCTTGAGTGGCGTACGGCATGGCCGTATATCGCGGGCGTTCTCGTTGTGGCGCTTCAGCTGTGGCGTAAAAACGCGCTTCTCAGCATCATCGCTGGCACTGTCGTCTACATGTGTCTTCTCTCTGCAGGGTGCGCCTCGAATGACTATGGCGACATCGTGCTTGACGCTGCGCATCCGTCGATTCGCTATTCAACGCAGGGGTTCCTCGTTGGCGAGCGCTATGTCGATCCGAAAAAGGTGCCTGCAATCCTCAAAAGCTATGACGTGCCTACTGACCGCGTGATCCACATCCTCATCGACGAAGAGGCCGAGCGCGACTTGAAGCCCGCTCGCGCGTTTATGGCTATTCTCGCCCACGACGGATACAGCCGCTCCGTTCTCGTCACGAAGAAGCGTGCCGAGAGCCATGTCCGCACAGAGGAGGAAATGGCTCTTGAGCGCCAGCAGCGCGCCGCCCAGTCTTCCCGCCGCACCTCTCCCACCGGCAAGCGCAAAATCCGCTACAAGAGCTCAAGCGAATAGCAAGCGGTGGCGCGTACGCGGAGGGGATGTTTCGGCTTAGGTAGTCGGGGACTTGGCCCGACCTGCTCGCCCGACCCGCAGTTCGCGGGCACCCCACCGACATGATTTCGACGCGCGCGCACCGCTCTAGCGACTTGCTTCGCAAGCGGGCTTCGCCCGGCGGATATTTCACGCGCGCCATTTACCGTGGCGGTCGAAATCACGTCGGGCCCGCAAACGTGCTCTCGTGCGACAGTCGGCTCCAAGCCCCCGACTAGTCGCTGATGCACAGGACTTTCTCTGCTAATCGCATTGCGCCGAAACACCCCCTCCGCTCGGCTCTCGGGCTTCGCCCTCGGCTATCCCCTCGCTGCGCTCGGCCCTCACTTCGTTCGGCGGTTACCCCGCGCCCTAACTCTATCCGATGTTACGCCGACTCTACTCTGTCCCTAACCGACTCTATCGGCCCCTAATTCGACCCGCCACTTCACCGCGCATCCGACGAACCGCGCTGACCTAGTAGGGGCGCATCTCCGAGGCGCCCGCTTCCCCGCGGCAAATTCGTCGTGATTTCGTCCGCGCCGTAATCTCATTTCGCCGTGTTGCCCACCGCGCGCTTGAGTTTGGAGGATTGCAAGCAGCGAATCGGAAGGGCCGCTATGACAAGGAAAAACTACTGTGGCAATCAAGTTTAACCCTGTTGGCTCGATCCACTCGTTCAAGAACTAACGCAGGCGTAAACCCCGAAAAACGAAGAGCGGAGAATGGACACACTTCCGAGTGGGCATTGCGTCTTGAGATTGAAGACTCTAAACTGAGGTCAAGTATTAAAGTTGTGCGCACAAGTCACACAGGCGGCATGTCGGTATGATACAATGCCGTGTGTGGAGACAAAATATCAATCTGTCCTTAGTTCACTTTTGAATGACATTCGCGCGGGGAAGTACAGAGAAACTGTATTTCCCAGCGAGAACATGGCTGCTTTGCGGTTTTCCGTCGGGCGCAAAACAATCATCAAGGTGTACGACGAGCTGGAGCGGCGGGGGCTGGTCGTCCGCCGTCGCGGAGCGGGAACTGCGCTTACCCGCAAGGCCGACAGGGACTCCGGACGCATAGGGCTCATCATACACGGCAGCGACTACTGCGAACTTTTCGCGCCTGTTGCGCGCCGCGTCTCTCACCTTTGCCAGAAGAACGGACTTGTGCTTCTTTTCGCCGATTTGTCGGGAGATGCCGTCTCCAGACGGATTGACAAAGTCGCGGCGACGGCGGAGGAGTTTGTGAAGACAGGCGTGAACGGCGTAATCTTCCAGCCCGTCGAGCTTGTGCGGAACGCTGAGGCGATAAACAGAAATATATTGGCGACTTTTGACGAGGCTGGCGTCCCAGTGGTGTTGCTCGACAGCGACATAGTACATTCGCCTGGGCGTAGCAGCTACGACCTCGCCGCCGTCAACCACGTCGAAGCCGGGCGACGCATCGGTGAGCACCTTGTCCGCTGCGGCGCGAAGCGCATTGCGTACCTGATGGAGAGGGAACATGCGCCGTGTGTGCAGGACCGCTACCTGGGCGTCAAAATCGGCGCAGAAGGCAAGATGGTCAAGGGGGGCGCAGTCTATGCGAAGCCGGATAACATTGCCGCAATTCGTAAGGTGATCAAGGCGCTCGTGCCGGACGCCTTTGCGTGCTACAACGACCGCGAGGCACGGCTCTTGATCTCCACGCTTGCACAGCTCGGCTACGACGTTCCTAAGGACATGCAAGTCGCCGGGTTCGACGACGTCAACTACGCGACAATCTCTTCGCCTGCGCTGACGACGGCGCACCAGCCCTGCAGCGAACTGGCGGACCTGGCCTTTGAAATGCTGATGGCTCGCATCGACAAGCCCGATGCGCCTGTCCGCGAGACGTTTCTTGACGCGCCGCTCGTGGTTCGTGAGACGACTCGGGCAAAACTCGGCAGGGACGCGGCGCATCCCGCGCGTCCGCTTCGCAAGGCCGCCTGTCGGGCTCTTGCCGTTATTCTGTCCAGTCTGCTGCCGTTTTGCGGTCTGGCGTCGGATTCTGAGACGAATCTCTGGAGCAGTGCCGCGCAGCGCCTGTCGTTCAGCGCTTTTGCGGACGTCGAGAGCGCCTATTGGGCGCGCGGCGCGATAGTTGACAAGAGGCCGTATTCCGCTCAGTTCGCCGACCTGTCGTTCAACCTCGATCCGTTCGGTCGTGTCGGCGGCTACGCCTGGAGCGTGTCGTCGCTCGCGAAGAGCGGACAGTCCGCGACGCGGCGCAACGCCTACAACGAGGTTGACTATGCCGTCTATTATGGCTACGGGCTCAAGCTCGCGGAGGAATGGACGCTGGATACGACCGTTGCCAAGAAGTGGGTGACGCTCCCCGGCTATCGTCCGCACGCCAGCACTATCTCGGAGTGGAACGTCTCGCAGGCGCTTAAGAATCCATACGTAACGCCCTACTACCTGCTGCGCCGCGCCTACAACGGACAGAAGTGGTGTTATTGGGATGTGGGGCTTACCCGCTCGTGGAAGTTCCTCGGAGATTTCACCTTCACGGCCACTGCATTTGGCGAGTTGGGCGATTCACGTCACTTTGCCGCGCAGTACGGCGCGAACCCACACGGCAACGGACGGTATTCCGACGGTCTCATGGCTCTCAATCTCATGCTTCGCCTCGACTATGCGGTTGCAGAGAACATCGGACTCTTTGCATTCGTTCACCAGTTCGATGTCGTTTCATCCGATGCGCGCGACGCGCTTGACCGCGATACGTCTCCGCAGTCCCGCAAGGACATGACGATATTTGGCGTAGGCATGGCGGTCAATTTCTAAGCAGTAAGGGCAACTATGGAGCTAAAGGGCATAAAGGCAATTGTCACCGGTGGCGGATCTGGTTTCGGAAAGGGAATCGCCGCAGCGTTGTCTGCGTCTGGTGCGAAGGTATGGATTACCGGGCGAAACCGCGATAAACTTGCAGCAGCAGCAGAGGAAATTGGTGTGCGGGCGTTCGTAGCCGATGCCAGCGACGGAGGAGACTGGGATCGGCTCCTTGCGAAAGTCGGTGATGTTGACGTGCTTGTGAACAACGCGGGGTTTGGCGGAAAGATCGCGCCGCTGACTGAGCAGGAAGATTCGGACATCGGCGCAGTCATCGCGACTAATCTGACAGGGCCCATCATGGGAGCGTCGCGTGTCGCTATGGTCATGGCAAAGCGGCGGCGCGGCGTCATAGTCAACATCTCGTCTGTCTGCGCCCTGCATGCCTGGCCGGGATGGAGCGTCTATACGGCGGCCAAGGCAGGGCTGTTGAAGTTCAGCCACGCGCTGCATACGGAAATGCGCTCGTACGGGGTGCGGGTCACTTGCCTGATTCCGTCATGGGGGCAGACCGACTTCAACCGCGCCGCGGGCATTTCAGGGGCCTCCGAGGCCCCGGAGCTGGCAAAGGAATGCATCTCGCCGTCTGAGCTTGGCAAGGTTGTTGCGGATCTTGTTGCGCTTCCGGACCATCTGACTGTTCCAGAACTTGTAGTGCAGCCGATGATTCAGGAAATCATTCCGATGTGAGGAAGGTCAGGCGAAAACTCCAGGGCTTTGACGTAATGGCAAACAAAAACAAAAAAAACAAAACAAATAGGAAGGAGAAACGGTAATGGTTATTCGTATGATTTCGCTGCGGCGGCGTTTGGTCGTGCTTTTTTTTGCTGGCGCTGTTGGCGTGACGGTCGCGAGGGCCGACTCGCGTCTGAACTATCTCGAAGGCGATGGTGAGGCATATATTCAGACGGAGTATGTCCTGACTTCAGAGGACACCGTGGAGATCGAGTTCACGCCGTTGGCAGACGCTCTGACACACTTGTTCGGTTCCCGTACCTCCGCCTCGGCGGATAATTTTTCTCTGTCAATCGGCGTTACAGGGGGTGGAGCCTACGACCTGCTGGCGGACTGTTCCATCGTCGACTGGTCTTACGGGCGCCTTTCCGTAAACCTGAACAGCCTGCTGAATAAGCGTGTAAGAGCGATGGTCGGTGCCAAGATCCGGTCGGTAGCGCTGTGTGATGGGGCAATGTCGTGGGAGAATACCTTTGACGTCACGAACGACGGATCGCTGACGACGCCAGGACCGGCCTGCCTCTTTTACCTGAACGGGGCCGCCTTTGCTGGCGCAGAAAAGTTCAGGGGACGCATTTACACGTTCGTCGTCCGGCGCAATGGAGAAGTCGTCCTGTCGCTCGTGCCATACGAGAAGGCCGGAGTTTGTGGCATGATGGACGAAGAGTCGGGTAAGTTCTATGGGAATGCAGCTAAGACCGGGGCGTTTGTAGGCGAGGGGCCGAGTTACAAACCCGTCGAGTACATCAAGGGTGACGGCATCGCCTATATCGATACGGGGACTCCGCTGACGGGTGAGGACCGCGTCGAGATGGCGTTTGAACTGACCCAGATGAAGGCATCGCATGTCTTCGGTTCCCGGGCTTCCGCCACGGAAGCGAACTTTTCGCTATCCATCAATTCGAATAACTTGCATATGAGCGTAATGTGCGATTTCAATTCGTATGATGGGAGCCGGCTGAACGTCTATGCTGAATCGCTCACAGGAAGCGTCGCCAAGGTGGAGTGCTCTGCCGACTTGCGAAAGATCACGCGCTATTCGACATTGTACGAATGGTTTCAAGATACGCCCATGCCGGTGGATTTTGTCACGCCGGGCAATTGCTATCTCTATTACATGAGCGGGGCTACGTACGTGCCCGACAAGTTCACGGGCAAAGTGTATTCGTTCGCAATACTGCGCGACGGCAAGCGCAGGCTGGATCTTGTACCTTGGCGGTTTGGATTTGAATACGGTTTCCGTGACAAAGTCTCCGGACGGTTCTTCGGGAACGCGAATCCCGAGGGCGGCAAATTTTGTGAAAAGCCTCCGCAGGGACTCGTCATCTTCATGCGGTAGAAAGAGGGAATTCACCAATGTTGTTTGGACTGCTTTGCGCCGCAACGGTCTTTCTTGAATGCGAGAACTTCGATGATCTCGGAGGCTGGAAGGTCGACCCGCACGCCTATCGTCAGATCGGAAGCTCCTATGTGATGGCACATGGGTACGGGCGGCCCGTTGCCGACGCGAAGACCTCGCTTGTGGTTGCGGATGCAGGCGAATACGTCGTCTGGGCACGCACGCGGAACTGGACGGCGGAATGGACGAAAGGCGCGGCGGGACTCTTCACCGTGGTGGTTGACGGACAGGTCTTGCCGAAGCAGCTCGGCACGAGTGACGGTGTCTGGCGCTGGCATGATGCCGGCCGGATCCGTCTGAAAGCCGGTCGGCACGAAATCGCGCTTCATGATCTGACCGGTTTCAACGGACGTTGTGACGCGATTTGCCTGAAACCGGTGACGGATTCCTGCGAGCCGATTCGTCCCGTGGTCGAAATTTGTGATTGCCCCAAGGCTTATGACCTTGTCGTCGTCGGTGGAGGCGTGGCCGGGTGCTGCGCGGCCGTCAGTGCCGGACGATACGGTCTGAAGGTCCTTCTCCTTCAGGACCGCGAGATACTTGGAGGCGTCAATTCCTCCGAGGTGCGCGTGTCCATGGGCGGCAGCCTGCACTGGGGCAAGTATCCGCGTCTCGGTCAGGTAGTTGGGGAGATCCAGCCGGCCTTCGGGTCGGGCTCGACCTATTCCGCCGCCTACTACGAAGACGCGCGCAAGGAGATCCTCGTCAGGCATACGGCGGGAGATGTCGACCTTCGTTACCGGCAGCACGTGTATGCCGTCGAGATGGATGTCGACGTAACCAACCGAATCGCGGCCGTAGTTGCCGTCGATACGCATACGGGCGAGCGGACTCGCTATCGGGCGCCGCTTTTCGTCGATGCGACGGGTGACGCCGTTCTTGCGCGTCAGGCCGGATGCCAGACCATGTACGGACGTGAAGCTCGCTCGACGTTTAACGAGCCGAATGCACCCTTGCACGGCGATCGGCAGGTGATGGGACACTCCGTAATCTGGTATGCGAAAGACCGCGGCAAGGCATGTCCGTTTCCGGACATCTCAGCGTGGGAATTGCCGGGTTTCACCGAGCAAAACGCCTATCACGTGACGCATGGCGACTGGGAACAGGAGACAGGTCAGTTCCGAGACATGGCTGATGACACTGAGCGTATTCGCGACTATGGGCTGCTGACGATTTTCTCGAACTGGAATTTCGTCAAGAACCGCTCGAGCCGCAAGGGTGAGTTTTCTCAGTGGGAAATAGACTGGATGAGTCCGATTGGTGGCAAGCGCGAAAGTTACCGCGTCTACGGCGACTACGTGCTCACACAGAACGATATCGAGCGGAAGACGGAGTTTCCTGACAGGACAGCATGCATTTCCTGGAATATGGACTTTCATGAGCCGGATCCAGCGAACGTGGCCGAGTTCAAGGAGCCGTTCCGAACCTGTGCCTATCACCGGCATTGCCGAGGCCCTTATGACGGCATGCCCTATCGATGCCTTTACGCGCGGGACTGCGAGAACCTGTTCCTGGCCGGCCGGCACATCAGTTGTTCCCATGCGGCTTTTGCGATGGTGCGCGTGATGCGTCCGCTCGGGATGTACGGAGAGGTTGTCGGCATGGCGGCGAACATCTGCAAGCGTCACGGCGTGTTGCCGAGAGCCGTCTACCTGTCGCATCTGGACGAGCTGAAGGAGCTGATGCGGCGCGGAGTGCCGCCAGCGCCCACGCCCCATCTGGGCGGCACGGATGGGGAGCTGGAGGCCTATCATTTCAAGGAGGAGGGTTTCCTTCCGCTTTATCCGGATCAGCAGCCGCTTTCCGCGGATGTTCTCTCCCGAATTATGGCCTTGGACCATTCCTATCGCCATGAACCGAAACAGATCGGTGAAATCCGCAGGGCTCATCGGCGCTTCATTCTAGCGGACGAGTCACGCGCCCGGCTTCACATGTGGGATTCCGCTGATTCAAACGCATGTTTTTCCGTTGCCGTCGATAAGCCCGTCTGGGATCTCAAGTCGGTGGGTGACAGCCGTTATCGCATCGTCTGCCACGGCGGTTTCATGGTCGTGGACATGAGCAGCCGAAAGGTGGTCGACCAGTTCATTGACAAAAGTCTCTTCCCGGATTGGAGCGCAACGGCGGTCTGCGATTTGCCGGATGGCGGATTCGCAGTGTCGTGCAACCCAGTTTCAAGTCCCGATTGCGGCAAATGCATTTACGTCAAGGTGTTTTCCACTGATCGCAAGCTTCTCAGTGTGGTCAGGTTTGAGGGCTTTCATAATGCCAGGTCGATGGTAAGGCTGGCGGACGGTTCGTTCTTGCTGTCGCACGAGAGTGGCTTTCTGAGGGGGCGTTTGCCGGCGAACGGCGCGAACGGCCAGATACTCATGAATTATCCGCAGCCGGCTGGTCGCAATCTGTTCGCAGTGATTCCCGATCGGGCGGGAACAGGCTTTTGGGCGGGAACGGGCTATGGCGCGGAACTCGTGCGGTTTTCAGAAGATGGCACTATCCGCTCGACCTGGAGGGCTCGTCAGCGTGCAGGACTTGAGAATGTGTTCTACGGCCAGGCAGAGGAGATGAGCAACGGGCATGTCTACCAGTGCAACTGGACGGGACACGGGGGCGACGACAGCCGTCGCGGATGGCAGGTCGTCGAGTTTGACGCCGACGGCCATTCGATCTGGCACCTGTACGATCCCGAACGCTTCGGCTCCATTTCAGGCATCGTTGTGCTTGAGGCGCCCGGCAAGTGAGATTTCGGACTTGGAGTGACGATGAAACGAAAAGGTGTCTTAGGCGTTGGGATGTATTCATCCGCGCTCATCTGTGCAACTCTTGCGACAATGGCCTTGGATGGCGCTGTGCCAGGCTTATCGCTTGACCCTAGTCGCGGACATTCGCTTGGCGCACTATCTGTCAATGGTGTTGATCTTGTCCGTACGTCAGATGCCGCCAATGAGTTTCCTACTTTTACCTGTCTCGATCTTGACAATGGGCGCTTTAAAATCGCAGGGTCTGATTCGCGCTGGCATGTCGAGCGCCAAGATGACACTGTTATCTACTCGTCGACCAATGGGCTGTCGGTGTCGGTCGCTTACTCCTTGACGAAGAAGGGGGCAAGTCGGATCGTAGCCATGTCGTTCTGTGAGCCAAGGAGTTGAATACAAATTTTGTCTTCCTAAGACCGCTTGGCCTCCGACTTGATTCGCGCTGGCATGTCGAGCGCCAAGATGACACTGTTATCTACTCGTCGACCAATGGGCTGTCGGTGTCGGTCGCTTACTCCTTGACGAAG
>JAZSLQ010000147.1:0-49910 GCA_045535455.1 Kiritimatiellia bacterium
TGGTTTGTTTTGCCCGTGGCATTATACCACACCCAGCAAGTGGAACCGACTTTTCGCTTATTTCACTTCAGAAAATGCATCTCGCCCAATAGAATCAGGCATACGCCCCGTTTCAGGGGTCAAAAACTGGGGATATTCCAGGGGTGCAGGCGATTTAGTAAAACACCTTCCAGAGGAATAGCCCGCGGGCAGGAGCCGTCTCGACGCGGGCGGTGCGCGGAGCGGCTGCCTTGAGAAGTTCCTTTACCGCCTCGGGGCGCTCATTTCCCTTGCCGACCGAAAGAAGAAAGCCCACCATGGAGCGCACCTGCTTGTAGAGAAAGCCGTCGCCACACACGATGAAGGTGTAGCGAGGCCCCGCCTTCTTCACCTCGAAGGAGAAGACGCTGCGGACCGTCGTCTCGAGGACGCGGTCGGGGTTCGCCGCGAAGGAGACGAAATCGTGCTTCCCGACGAAGTAGGACGCTGCCTTCTTCATCGCGGCGAGGTCGAGCGGGCGGTGGCAGAAAGTCCAGTATGGCGCGAGATGCGGCGGAAGGATGTCCGCCTGGTAGAGCTGGTAGCGGTACTCCTTCCCCTTCGCGGAGAGGCGCGCGTCGAAGTCCTCTTTCGCATACGACGCCTTGAGGACGCGGATTGCGTCTGGGAGCCGAGCGTTCATCGCCCGCACGAGGTTCTTCGCGGGGATCGGCTTCGTCAGGTGGAAGTGGGCGACAAAGCCCTTCGCGTGAACACCTGCATCCGTGCGCGACGAGCCGTAGACACGAACGGGCGCACCGTCGAGATACGCAAGGGCGTCTTCAACGACCTGCTGGATGCCGACGGCGTTTTCCTGGTACTGCCAGCCGGAATACGCCGTGCCGTCGTAGGCGATGACTACCTTGTACTTCCTCAACTCACCAACTCCTCCACCCACCAACTACCTCTTGAACAGCTTCTTCATGTCGGTGAGGCGAGACTTGTCGGCAACAAGAACGGAATCGGGCGTCGTGACGACGACGAGGTTCCTGACGCCGAGAAGCGAGATGCGCGCGCTGCGTGCGACGCAGATGTTGCCGTCTGCCTCAACGACCGTGCACGGCCCTTCGCGGACGTTGCCGCGCGAGTCGTGGGGGAAGTACTTGTCAAACGCAGCGAAACTGCCGACGTCGTCCCAGCCGAAGTCGCCGGGAACGACCTCGACGTTCTTCGACTTCTCCATCACGGCATAGTCGAAGCTGATCTTTGGAAGAGCGGAATAAAGCTTTGCCAGACTGACGCCTGAAATCGCCGTGAAGCGCGAGCGAGTCCCGTCCGTCCTGTTCGTCCCGTCCGTCTCGAATCGGGTCAAGCGCTCCAGCTCCGGCGCGTGCGCGGCAAATGCGCCGCGGAAGGTCGAGGCGCGGGCGATGAACATTCCGGCGTTCCAGAGATAGCCGGCCTTGACGTACTTCTTCGCCGTCTTCGCGTCGGGCTTCTCGACAAAGGTGCGCGTCTTTGGAGAGATGTAGCCGAAGCACGTCGCGGGATAGGTCGGCTTGATGCCGAGAGTGACGATTACCGGCTTGCGGCGGGCGACGGCAACGGCTTTCGAGACGACCTTGCGAAACGCCTTTGGGTTCGCAACCATCTGATCGCTCGAGAAAAAGCCGATAACAGGGTCAGCATCGCTCGCTGCTAAGCCGACGCCGAGCGCGACCGCGGCGCCTGTATCGCGGCGCATCGGCTCGCCGAGGATGTTGCACTTGGGAAGCTCGGGAAGCTCCCTTCTCGTCGCCGCGACGAGGTTCTTCGCCGTCACGACAAAAACGTCCTTGGGCGAGACGAGGCCGTCAAGACGGCTCACCGCCTGGCGAATCAGGCTCGCGCCGCCAAAGACGCGCAGAAACTGCTTGGGGCGCTCGGGAGTCGAGAGCGGCCAGAACCGCTCGCCCGAACCGCCTGCGAGAATAACTGCCTTGAAAGTCGAAGTGCTCATTTGCTTCCTTTGAAGTCGAGAAGATGTCCGATAAGATAGCGGAGGCCGCGGTAGTAGAAAGCGAAGTTGAACAGGTTGCGGCGGAAGAGGTGCCAAAGCGCGGCGGGCTGGAGGAAGCCGCGGTACACCTTGCGGATCGCGCACTTGATCTCGTCCTCCGAGACGAACGGCGTCTTCGTTATCGCACGGCGCATGTCGTACTCGTCCCAGTCGAGCGTCGCGAGAGCGTCATTCGCCTTGAGCTCTTTGAAAAGCGGAGTTCCGGGATAGGGAATAGTAAGCGTGCACTGCAACGTCTTCGCCCAGCCCTTCGCAAGAAGACGCCGCGCGAGCGCGACCGACTTCTCGATTTCCTTTGGACCCTCCCAGGCGTGGCCGAACATGAAGGTGACATGGACATCGAGCCCTGCCTCAGTCGCCCACTTGGCGCCCTTCTCGACATCCTCGACCTTGAGCGCCTTGCAGAAGCGGTCGAGCGTCTCCTGATTCGCTGACTCCACGCCGAAGAGGACAAACTGGAAGCCGGCCTTTCGCATGAGCTGGTAGTCTTCAAGTGAGAGCCGCCCGAAGCGCATGTTGCAGTCGATGCGGACTTTCTTCGGAAGCCCGCGCGAAATCATCTCGTTGCAGAAGTCGGTGAGCCACTGTCCGACAGGGAAGGAACCCGAGTCGTCCATGATCTCCTTCACGCCGTACTTCGAGACGAGATACTCGATTTCGTCAACGACGTCCTTCACCTTGCGGACGCGGTAGCGGGGATAGAGCGTTGTCCAGCTGCAGAAGGTGCACTTGCCGTGCCAGCAGTCGCGGCCCGACATGATGTAGGTGCCGGGCTTGCGGCGGAAGTTGCCGTTCTTCTCTGCGTAAAGCTCCCAGTGAACGAGGTCGCGGTCTATCCAGGGAGCGTCGGCGATGGAGTCTTTAAGGGCAAACGGCTGGACGCCCTTGGGGCAGCCGGCAGCGAGAAAGTCGAGAAGCCCGAAATCCCAGTCTCCACCTGGAATCACCGCCCAGACGCCGGGCTTCTCGATCGACTCCTCTGGGAGCGCCGTGACATGGTCGCCAACGAGTATAAACTTAACATCCTTGGGCAAGGGTGCGGGACCGCCCGAGGTCCCGTCCGTTCCACCCGGCAAATGTTCCTCTATCCACTTCCAATGTCTCTTGACGACAGGCGTCTTCGTCTCGAGGACGACGAGATCGGGATGAAACCCGGCAAGCTTCGCGTCAAACACCTCGGGCGAAAGCTCCGCGGCGATTCCGTCGAGGAAGAGAACCTCGTGCCCAGCCTTCTTCAGCATCGTCGCCGCAGTCGCTGGAACGACGGGGAAAATGTAAGTCGGCCGGGAGAACCACTGGAATTGGCGGTTCTGAGTGAGGAGCGCGACGCCCTTCTCGCTCTTCAGCGGCGGATAGGCAATCGCGATTCTCATGAATTACCACTTGTAGCCAAGGCCGACGATATAGCGGATGTCGCTCGACTTGCGGCCGACGGAGGGCACGGAGTTGTAGTCCCACTCGATCTTTGCGAGGAGGTCGAAGTCCATGATGATCTTCGTAGTGAAGCCGACATCCGCCTTGATAAGGTAATTTTCAAAGTCGTCGACCTGCGGGAGCAACTCGAGGTTGTGGAAGCCCTCGACATCGGGATTCCACTTCGGGAAATACTTGAGGTGATGCGCATAGCGGAGCGTCGCATAGCTCTTCTCTGCATCAGGATCCTTCACCTTGTAGTCCACGCGAATCCACGCAGCACCAAGTTCCTGGTTGAAGCTCAAGGTTCCAATCGACCAGATCGGGTCCTTGTCGAACCACTGGTAGCCAAGACCAGCGCCAAGTTTCAGACGGAAGTCGAGACCTGCGATGTCGTCCTGCTCGTAGCGGCCGTTCTCGTAGGAGTAGAACGCCTTGCTCCAGAAGTGGTCGTGCTGACCCTCGAGCTCCCAGCGGTCGGTCGACTTCTCGCGGTCGTGCTTGGACGTGCCCGTCTCGCTGTAGTAGTAGCCGAAGTCAAAGTTCACGCGGTCGTCGTCCCAGCGGCGGTTGAGGTTCGCCAAAACCGAGGCATTGTTCTTGTAAGTGTTGCCGCGAGCGCTCTCGAAGGCGACGTTGATCGAACCATGCCACGTTTCCGGCGGCTTCTCCTCGATGGGCAGCGCAGCCACTTCAACCTGCTTCTCAGCGGCCGTCTCGATAAACGCAACCTTGTCAGCCGCAATCTCAACGGCGCCGAGATCGTCAGACGTGAACTTCACCTTGTCGCCGGCGACAATGGCGCCAGTGCCAGTCAGCACGGTGCCGGACTTCAGCACCATCCTGTCGGCGAATGCGGACGCAGCGGCTATTGCCGCAAGCGCGAATACTGTTTTCTTCATTGCTGTTCCTTTTTGCTGTTTGGATCTTTGACAAATGGAATCCACGAAGACGCTTCCTGGCGCGGCGGCGGCAGGGGATCCTGCGCCTGCTCCTCAAGCGAGCGGAGATCGAGCGACCCGATGCCCTCGAGGTTCTTCTCCGGCCTGTCGCCGGGCTCGAGCTTCTGGCCCTTGGTGTACTGGCGGCCAAGGACGGCATTCTTCGGAAGCCCCGCGTCCTTCTGCATCTCGCTCGGATTGACGAGGCCGACTGTGACAAAGACAATGATCTCCTTCTGCTGCTTCTTGCGGGCGCGCGAGCCAAAGAGCCGCGGGCCAATCCATGGAATGTCGCTCAAGAGCGGTATGCCGTTGTCGACCTGCTCCTCTACCGTGCGCGAAAGCCCGCCAATCACGGCCGTCGTGCCGCTCGCCATCGCGAAGTCGGTGACGAGGCGCTGAACCTCTATCACGGGATACTTCGCCGATATCGTGCCGTTATTCGCGTCGGACTCGGTCCCAGACTCGACCCAGCCGCTCTGCGAGGAAATCGTCGGGACTATCGCGACGTTGATAAGCCCGTTCGTACCTATGCGCGGCGTCACGTCGAGTGTTATGCCCCAGCTGAAGAACGCCTCCTTCGCGAACATCATCTTGTCTTCGCCGGGGATGTCGGCCATCTGCATGTCGAGGTCGAGAGAGTCGCTGCCAGAAGTCGTCGTGCGTTTCGCCGCGATCTTGACGTTCGGGTACTTCGTCGTCATGTCGACCGTCGCCTTCTTGCCGGACGAGACGATGATCTTCGGATTGGAAAAAATGCGCGCGTCTTCGCTGCCTTCGAGGGCGGAGAGAATGACGTACATCTGGGAAAAGTCGAGCGTGCCGTTGAAATAGGCGATGTCGCCGTCTGCACCGCCATTCATGGTCGACCCCGAGAGCGTGTACGTCGCAGTGCCGTCCTTCATCGTGCGCGTGTAGTCTTGGACGCCCTTCCCAAGCCGGTTCTTCTGGATGCCGCCTCCAAGCGAGACCGAACCTTTCATGCCATCGAGCATCGACCAGTCTATGCCGATGTCGCGAAACACGTCGTTCGACAGCTCGACGAACCGCGCCTCTATGTAAACCTGCTTTGGCTCTACGTCGACCGCGGCTATCACCTGTTCGCAGGCATCGAGGATAAGCGCCGGAGCCGTGACCATCACCGAGTTGGACTCGGGAAACGCGATCGCCATCCTGTTGATCTTCCAAGTGACCCCAAAATCGCCAGACCACGTGGCATTCAGTTTCGCGGCAACATCCTCCGCAGAGGCGTGCGCGAGCCGGAACGTGCGTGTAGATATGCGACGCCGAGCAAGCATCTCCTCGGACTTCTTCTCGGCCTCCGCCCTCTCCTTCCTAAGCTCAGCACGCTCCTCGGCGGCAGCGGCGACACGCACCTCCTCGGCCGCGCGAGCCGCGGCGGCGGCCACTATTACGGCATTGGAAAGCGTGAGTTCGTCGACGTCCGGAGACGCAACGAGATCGCCCGCCACGGGATCGAGCGGGTCTGCTACGGCTTCATCAGGCAATGCCGTCACGACACCGTCAACTGCGTTCGCGATGGACAGAAACGGCATAAAAGCCAACAACAAGACAATATTCTTCATTCTTGAAAAAGGATTATACCAAATTAGCCCCTGAAAATGAAGAATTTGCGGGCAAAAAAGTTGAGCATGAACGACACGAAGACTTCGATGACGACAGCAGCGGAAGTCGTCATTCCTGCAAACTTTATTAGAATGCTCTGAACCGTGAGCGCTATAGCCGTAGCGAGCGCCGCCACACCGAAGAACATGCCGAACTCGACATACCAGCGAAACTTGCCCGGACGAAACACGAACGCGCGGTTCATGAGCCAGCAGAAGACGTTCGCGACGGTGAACCCGGCTGCCGTCGCGACGCCGGCGAGGAACCAGCGCGCATGATGCCACGGTTCTTCGCCGGTAAAGACAACGCTCGGCAGCCCCAGTAGCTCAACCGCCTTGTCGCTTGGCGTCAGGCATTTTAGGCATGTCGACGCCAAGACATAGAAGACTGCGAACTGCACAGCCGTCGCCGCGACGCCTATGACGCCGTACTTGACGAACTGTGCAAATGGTCCGCAGTCGTGCGAGAGAATCTTCGCAAGCCGCTTAGACATTCAGCTGGGAATCGTCCTTCTTGACGTCGAAGATACCGAGCTTGCCGAGATCCACCGACTCGATTCCAAGCGGCTTCGCAGTCTTCCACCCGCCACGCGTGAAGTCCGGCACGTCCACCGAATTTCCACGATTGAGGGCAGAGCGCTCGGAGAGCTCGCATACGGCGCACGACGACGCGAGGTCGTAGACGTCCATATCGAGGGGAAGCCCGTTCTGCAGGCAGTAGCAGAGACGGAGATCCATGAGGAAGTCCATTCCGCCGTGCCCGCCCATCTTCTGCGCGAGGGCTCCCGCGACCTTCCAGAGCGGATGCTTGTACTCTTCGCGCAGCTTCGCAGTCTGTTCGGCATCCATCCAGCCATGCGCGCCGTCGCCGGGCTTCTCGGCAAGCGCGATGCGGAACGGATAGTCGTTGAGGCAGCCCATCGTGCCGGAGAGGAGATTGATGCGGCTATAGGGTCGAGCGCTCGTTACGTCATGCTGAACCATTATCGTGCGCCCCTTGACCGTGCGGATGACGGCCGTGGACATGTCGCCGCACTTTGGATGGAGCTTCGCCTGCCAGCTGTCTTCGCCAAACTTGAGCTTGGCAAACGCGTCCATGCCGATCTGGGCGGAGGACACGCACGTAAGGTAGTCGAAGCGGTCGCCGCGGTTCACGTCCATCGCCTGCATGATCGGGAGAAGCCCATGGGTCGGATAGGGATTGCCATAGTGCTTCACGTTCCAATTGAGACGCCAGTAGTTCTGGTAGCCGCCCTTCTTCGGATCAAGGTAGTTGAGTTCACGAAGATCGTGGATATACGCACCCTCGCCGTGGACGAGTTCGCCAAGCTTGCCCTGCCTGACGAGGTTCAGCGTGAGCATCTCGACCTCGCCATAGCAGCAGTTCTCGAGCTGCATGCAATGGCGGCCCGTGCGTTCGGCAGTCTCGACAAGCGCCCAGCACTCGTCGAGGTACATCGCCGCGGGAACTTCTATCGCCGCGTGCTTGCCGTGCTCCATCGCATAGAGCGCGATGGGCGTGTGCAACGCCCACGGCGTCGCGATGTAGACGAGGTCGAGGTCGCTCTCGCAGAGGGCCTTGTAGCCATCCTCGCCAGAATAGGAACGAGCTTTCGGCTTGCCACTGTCAGCGAGCCACTTCTGCTGCGCGTCTACGCGATCCTGAAAAAGATCGCAGAGGGCGGCGACTTCGACGCCTGGAATGGCAGCAAGGCGATGAACAGCGCCAGGACCGCGCATGCCGAGACCGACGACGCCGACACGCACCTTCTTTATCGGCGCAACCGCAAAGCCGGACATGCTGCCCGTGCTGCACGACTTCGCCGCCGTGGCACACCCTGAAAGAGCCGCCACCGCACCCATCCACATTGTTCCTTTGAGAAACTCTCTGCGATTTGTATTCATAATAATGAAAATGTCCTCCGTTTTGACGGAGGACATTATACCATAAAATCCGAAAACTGTGTGCGGATTTCCTTAAGATGCGACTTACACTCCGCCGCGACCCCTGAGCGAGCCGTGCGAGAGGAAGCCCTCGTACTTGCGGACGAGGAGATGCGACTCCATGATGCGGAGCGTATCGAGCGCGACGCCAACGATAATGAGGAGCGACGTGCCGCCGAAGAAGGAGGCAATCACCCACGGGAGACGCATCCAGCCTATGAGGAGCATCGGGATCAGCGCCACGACGAGAAGCCCCGTGCCGCCGATGAGCGTAATCTTAGTCATCAGATCGTCGAGGTACTCGGCCGTTGCGCGGCCCGGACGGATGCCAGGGACGTAGCTGCCGTCCTTCTTGAGATTCTCGGAGATGTCGATTGCATTGAACTGGGTCGCGACCCAGAAGAACGCGAAGAACATGATGAGCGCGGCGTAGATAACGACGTGGAGCGCCGAACCAGGGTCGGCGAGCGCCTGTCCGAAGCGGTTGAGACTGCCGGAGATTCCGCCAGAGGTCGCGTCGGTCATCTTGACGAGAATCGCCGCGGGGATCTGGATGAGCGGCTGCGCAAAGATGATCGGCATGACACCCGTGTAGTTGACGCGCAGCGGCATGAACGTCTGCTGCATGCCGTACGTGTTGCCGCCGCCGACCGAACGGCGGGTGGAGTGGATCGTCACCTTCCTGACGCCCTGCGTGAGCATCACTGTGCCCATGACGACGATGAGGAAGAACAGGATGAGGATCGGAAGCTCGGCGATCGGAGCCGAGGCCTTGACGCCGGCAAGGCCAAAGTAGCGCTCCCATGCGCCGATGAGCGCCTGCGGGAGACGCGACGTGATGTTGATCATGATGATCAGCGACGCGCCGTTGCCGATGCCGAAGGTCGTGATCTGATCAGCAAGCCACATTACGAAGAGAGACGCGGTAGTCATGCCGATTACCGTCATCAAGTGGAAGCCGATGCCGGGATTCGCGACGATCTCGGTGCCCGCGAACGCAGGGCCGAGCATAGCCGGATGGCTGAGAACGGTAGCAATACCCCAGGACTGCACGACGCAGAGGACGATAGTGAGGTAGCGCGTGATCTGCGCGAGCTGCTGGCGGCCCGACTCGCCCTCCTTCTTCAGCTTCTCGAGCGCGGGGATGACCGAACCGAGGAGCTGGATGACGATCTGCGCCGAGATGTAAGGCCAGATCGAGAGGAAGCCGATGGCGCACTGACCGAGCGCGCCGCCCGTGAAGACCTCAAACCAGTCGAGCATGCCGCCACCTGCGCCCTGACTCTTGAAGTCGGTGATAATGCGCTGGAGCGCCTGCCAGTCGACGCCAGGCGTCGGAATCTGCGAAACAAGACGGCACACGAACACGAGGCCGAGCGTAATCAATATTTTCTTCCGAAGCTCCGGGATGCGGAACGCGTTCGAAAAGCCCTTCATCATCGCCATTTTTCGATCTCTCTTTCCTTCTTTTTGCGAAAACTTTTGTGTATTATATCAAAAATCAGGCGCCCCTTTCAAGGTCGCGCCGCATTGCTTTTTTCTTCAAGGCGTCGCGCTTGTCGTGGAGCTGCTTGCCGCGGCACACGCCGAGGTCGACTTTTACGCGCCCATTCTTGAGGAAAACCTTGAGCGGTATAAGCGTAAGCCCTTTCGCCTCTGTCCTGAGCTGGAGGTCGCGTACCTCTTTCGCGTGGACGAGGAGCTTGCGCATCGACTTCGGCTCGTGGTTGAAACGGTTGCCGAACTTGTAGGCCGCGATGTCTGCGCCGACGAGCCAGAGCTCGCCCTTGAGAACAGCGCCGTAGCTCCCGGAGAGCGACACCTCGCCGTGGCGGACGCTTTTCACCTCCGTTCCCGTAAGCACTATACCGCACTCGATAGTCTCGAGCACGGTATAGTCATGCCTCGCCTTCCTGTTCTCGGCGAAGACCGGATTGAACTTCTTGTCGGCCACTTAGTCCGAGTAGAGCGAATTCACGTTGACGTGCTTAAGGTTCCACTTCGTCTTGGCGTCTTCGGCCTTTGCGATGGCATCGAAGTCGATTTCCGCGATAAGCTTGCCCTCTGCGACCTCGCGAAGAGCGATGTCGCACTTGTCCTCGTCGAGCGACTGGGGCTTCACAAGCGGCTTAGCGCCGTTGATGAGCTCGCGCTCGCGCTTGGAAATCAGGTTCACAAGCACAGGGACAGAAGGAATCTTCTCGTGGGCCTTCTTCAAAAGTTCGTTGTTCATCTCTATCTTTTCTCCGTTGGGAGCGCGTATTATATCAAATTATTTCACTTCGCGGTAGGCGTCTACTGCTTTTTTCCACGCGGGGGTGCCGCAGTAGCCACACGGCTTGAACTCGGGGCAGAACCCGCGGTAGACGCATTCCGGCACGCAGCATGCCGCGACTTCGGGCTCCTTTTTCGCGATTTCGTCGACGACGGCCTTCCACGCCGCGCGCGTCTCCGCGCTCGCCTGCCCGCAGAGGCGACGGCGCGAAATGAACATCACTGACTGGGCGTTTGCAAAGCACTCGTGCATGACGGGCGCGTCCTGTCGGTTCGCGTCGCGCTGGACGCCGGTCCTGTCCGTACGCTGCGTCGAGACGAAATGCTCGATGCCGAATTTATGGCGCACGAAATGGACGCTCACCCAGTAGGGCAAGTCCATCCACTTCCAGTTGAAGCAGAGCTTGCGGACGGGCGAATGCTCCGCGAGCAGGATGCGCTTCTTCCACTTGGAGCTCGGCTCGCCCTCGCCCTCCTCGCGGCGTATCGTCGTGCGGGCCGCGTCGGCGACCTCGCGCCATGTGCCCTTTACCTTCAGGAACTTTATCTTCACTTTGCATCTCCCTTCTTTGCGCACGGACGGAAAGCAACCCTGCTTGCTCCGACGAGCATATCGTACCGCAGGAGGGTGTCCGCTCCGATGCGGCCTCTCCCGTCGCGGTAAAGCACGCCGTCCGGCACCACCTCCGGCTCAAGGCGAAGCGGCACCCCGGCCATTACCTCCCCGGGCTCTCCCCTGCGCGACTTCACTCCGTTTCCGCCTGAATTGACGTCCGCCGCGTCGATCTCGACCTCCTTGTCCCCCGCAGGCCACGCAGACGCCTGCTCAACGACCGTGATCGACGACGCCGAATCCACGAAAAGCGGCAGCCGCCGTCCATTGTACTCTGCGTCGATGTCGATGCTGAATGGATCCGGCCTGCCCCCGAAGGCGGCCTGACGAACGCGGTCGACAGGCTTCTCAAAACCGGCGAGGCGCGTGCGCACCGGCGCAAACACGACCTCTCCGGAGCCGAGCGAGACAAGCGTCATCGTCCGTCCGATGACATTCATGCCTATTATGCCGTCGACCCTCGCGCCGACGGACTTCCTGAGATGCGAGAGGTCGAGCGCCATTAGATCGAAGTCCGCGAACTCCGCCTCGCCGACATTCAGCGACGCGGCATGCACGAGCGACGGCTGCCGCTCTACGTTGGTGGAGCCGACCATCGCGACCTTCTGGAGCGCATGGCCCGACAGCTCGCGAGCGACAAAGCCGACATCAAGCGTGGTATGAGACGCACCGGTGTCGAAGATCATCGTCGCGGGACGTCCGTCAACAGTGCACTCCACGAGCGGCATGCGGTTCCCGGGACGGACATCCACCGCGATACGCACCTCGTTCGTCGGCGCAGAGCGCGGGACGAAGGGCCTGAGCACAATGTCGACCTCGGGCGCGGCGAACGCAGACGCCGCGGCAAGGGCGAGAAATGTCGCAAGCGTCCTCATGTGGAAGTCCGTTCCATCAAAATCCGAGAGTCGCCTTCGTCTGCTGCTTGCGAATTTCCTGCTCGTCAGTCCAGGCGATCTCGCCCGTGCGCAAGTCCTTCATGTTAAGCGTGAACTTGAAGTAGCGATCCGTAACGCCGTCGACCTGCTGGCGCATCTCCGTGAGCGCACCATAGAGGTAGAGCTGCGCGGCAGACTGCTGGCCGGCGGAAACGGCCTTTGTCGGATCGGTCATTCCGTTGAGCGCCTGGTCGTTCATGAACTGGAGATCCGTCGCCGACGTCGTGCGGTCCATGAAGCGGAACTTCCTCGAACGCACGAGCTTCGTGCGGATGGAGTCCGTCATCGACGTCATGTCGAGATGCATCGTCGACCGGTTCTGCAGCGGTCCGATGTCGAGAACCGGCTTGCCAGCGACATACTCGGCGATGAACTCGCGGTCCTCAAGCATGGAATCGACCATCTTTTCAACCGTGCGGCGAACGTCCTGCGGCTCGATAGCCGCGGACATGGCCCTCTGGTCAAGCTGGACTTCGCGAGCCCTCGGACCTGCGCAGCCGCAGAAAAGCGCCGCAACAGCGGCACCTGCTATCAGGATGGAACACTTCATTGTCTATTTTCCTTTCTTTTCGAGTTTTCAGAGCCCCTGGGCTGTATCTGTCTCACGCACCTGAAGGCGCGCTGTCACGCCCTTCTCGCTGGGCGCGACGCCCGTGAAAGTAGTGATGTCGTTGCCGTCAAGCACGATCGCACGGAATGGCTTGTCGTCCGGGTCGATGTATGTACCCTCGGCATCCGCCCACACCATGCGCGCCTGAAGTTCCTGACGACGATGGACAAGCGACTCAAGCGTTACAGTCGCCTTCTTGATTCCGCCCACGTCATTGTACGTGACGCGCGCGACGCGAACCCTGTTGGCAAGGCGCGTCGAGCACTCGAGCACCGATGCCTCCCCGGTAGTGGTGTCGATCGTGACGCGGGTTCCCGCGGTTTCGACGCACCCTGCGAACGCGGCCGCAACGGCCGCTAGGACTATTGTCTTCATTTTCATGGGTATTTCTCCTTGCCACTTAAATCCATTACGGGGGCGCCTACCGCACCGACCGCGGCAGATGCGCCGCGCACGATTGCCCCTGTGTCGGCAATCCACAGCAGCCGAGTCTCGCCCGGGGCTAGCGGAACTCGTGCAGTCACGATGCGCCCATTGACCGACACTGCTACGTCATAGACCCCGGGCTCCATCTCAGCGTCGCACCACACCTGCTGCGAGGCAGGGAGCGTCCGCCAGCTGCGGGTGTCGGCCTCGCGCATCGCCGACACGATCAAATTGCCCAAGAACACCGCAAGCCGCGCGTACCCGTTACCAGTTGCATTGACTGCGGCCTGCGCCCCCGCCTGCACCGCCGCGCGCGTGACATTGCGCGTGACTATGCCGGGAAGCTGCTCTTTCAGGTCGCGGGCGGCGAGCGAACGGACGTCGACCGCGGGAGACGCCCCCTTCGCACCAGAAGCCCCCGCCACGGAAACGCGGTTCTCGACAAAGGCGACGGACGGATACTTCGGTATATGAATTGCCATGCCAGTGTAGAGCGGAACAGGCACTGCAAGCGACTCGCGCATAGGAACGAAGTCCTGGTCATACACGACGACAAGCTTCGACTTCCCGGCTCTCGGCGTCGCCGCGCCGCTGTCGGCACGTGCGGCGTCCGCCGCGAAGAAAGGATTTCCCGGCTTGATGGCGACCGCCTTGCGATAGCTCTGCCACGCCATGTCGAGCTCGCCGTTCGCCTCGAGGAGAACGCCGGAAAGCCACCAAAGCGCCGGGTTCTCCCACGAATTGCGCGTTGACGCGATCATCTCCTCAAGGGCGGCGGACTGCTTGGCGGCCAGGGAGCGCGTCGTGTTGTTGGAACCTTCCGGCTCCTTTGCAAGGTCCGCCCCGCAGGTCTCCGCGAGAGTGTCCTGCACGTAGATTGAAAGTCGGGCGTCAATTAGCGCGTCGTCTCGCCTTCCGGCGAAAAGCTGCGCGATTATCCCGTACTCAAGCGCAAGGTTGATCTCGTACGGCGGCAGATAGTACTGGCGCGTCCTGTCGTCCGTCACGGTAGAGGCAAGCGCCGTGTTGCCCCAGTCCGAGAGCTTCATCTTCGGCGCCGTCTCGCTGCGCTCGACAGCCGAGTCGACCGCAGCGCGGAAACGCGTGCTCGCGGCCTGGTAGTTGCCTGCGAGCATGTGCGAGCGACCAGACTCTACGAATCCGAGGTTTTGCGAATAGTGGCTGCCGTCCGCAAGCTCGTCGCTCCACGCGATCGCCACTGCATCGTCACCCCTTGAGAGCGCCGCTATTGCGTTTCTCGCCTCTTTATCGACGGACACACATCCGCACAGCGCTGCAAGAAGCGCGACCGCAGCAAAATGCAACGGGAATTTCATGCCCGCCCACTCCTCAGTTCGTCTGCTTGATGACGACGGGCTCACGACCGCCATACGTCACGTCTCGCCAGTTGGACGAGTCGTGGTTGACCTTGATGCCACGCGTCATGGCGGCGTCCGCATAGCCCTGCGCGACATTCGCCCTAAGCGCCTCGACGGTACCCCACTTCTCGACGCCCTCGTCGCTCATCTCAAGAGCAATCTCGAAAACGGCTCCTGGCTGGACGTTGATGGTTCCGGTGAAAGGCCGCATCCACGCGCGGGAGACCTTGATCTGGTGGAGTCCCGGCGTTGCGGCAAACTGTCCGGGCGCAGAGCCGAGAATGGCGCCGTCAAGCTCGACCGTCGCACCGCCGACTACCTTGCGAAGCTCCTGAAGCTGTTCGCCGGAAACGCCCTTCGTCTGGCTCTCGAGCGCGACGATCACGCGGTCGATCGTGGTAGACACCGTGAACGCGACCAGGCCCTGTCCTTCTGCGGGGCGACGCCAGCGCGACGACTTCTGCGCAACGACGGGAACAACCTGGGCGATCCACTTGTCAAAAAGCATCTGGTAGTACCCCATCGGGTCGTCGTCCGCGCCCAGGACTGGCATCTGCTGGGCCGGCAACGGCACACTGTCGACGCTCGCGCCAGTCGCGTCCATGACCTTGAGCGTCGTGCGGAGCGTGAACACCTTGGCCGGCTGGCCGCCGATGTTGCGCGCCATGGCTCGCGCGTCCACGACGGTGGCGGCCGCAATGTAGTCGCAGCCAAGCATCTGCGCCACGCGGGGCACGGAGCCGCCGGTGAAGATGCCGGGGATAAGACCCGTCTTCTCCTCGTCAGTCGTGATTTTGTAGCGGCGGAAGGTGTCGGCTACCTGAGCCGAGTCCATCACGGCGAAGCCTTCGATCTCGGCAAGCGCGGCCGCGAGACGATCACGAACGCCGTCCATTTCGTCGTCCATGCCGGCGACGCGCGTACGATTCTGGACGAACACTGCGATTTTCTTGAGCTCGGAACTCTGCTGCTCGCACGTTACCTGCTCTACGATCGTGGTCGTGACATTTTTGACGACGGTTGTCGTTGTCACGGTCTGCTGGGCAAGCGCCACGCCTGCGAAGACGGACAGCGCCGCAGTAATCAGTCTTTTCATCGTCTCGGTCCTTTCCTTGGAATCAGAAATACCAGTTCACTATCGGGAAAAACGGTATGTCGTTGTCCTGAATGACGTTCACGACGCCAATCTGGACACCATACATCTTCCTCGTCACGTTGATGACGCCGAGCTGCCAGCCGCGGAAGACGTCCGTCGTGTTGACGACGCCGATCTGCCAGCCGTCGAAGTCCTCAACCCAGTTCCAGACGCCAATTTGCAATCCCTTGACGTCCCAAAACCCGGGCGGCAAACCGACTGGTGTTATAATGTTGATCGAAAGCGGAGTATAGGAGCGCATGCACTCGGTGGGCGGATTCTTGCCCTCCACATGCATCACTGCATCGGCGCCGAACGACACGAACGCGAGCGCCAGCGAAACGGCCAGCACGATCTTCTTCATGGTCTGTTACCTCCTTTTAGTTATTTTACGACAAAATTTACCATGCGCTTGGGAACGGCGACGACCTTGACGATCGTCTTGCCCTCGAGGAACTTGGCGACATCGGCGTTTTGCTTTGCCGCGGCTTCCATCTCGGCGGGAGTCGCCGCGACGGGAACCATGACGCGCCCGCGAAGCTTGCCCATGACCTGGACTGGAATCTCGATCTCATCCTCGACGAGCGCTGCGGGGTCGAACTTGGGCCACGGCTCGTACGCGAGCGACTTGTCGTGACCGAGGAACTGCCAAAGCTCTTCGCCGAGGTGAGGGGCGAAGGGGGAGAGGCAGAGGACAAAGGTTTCAAGGAACGGACGGGGAAGGCCAGCCTCCCCCGCACCCTCACATGCGGAACTTGAGTCTTTTGAGTAGCCCTCCGCCTCGTTGACAAACACCATCATCGCGGAGATGCCGGTGTTGAAATTCATCGTCTCGAGGTCTTCACCGACCTTCTTGACCATCGCGGCGAGGCTCTTCGCCTCGGCCTTGGTCATCGCACGGTCGACGACAGGCGTCTCGGTGACGAGGCGGTTGGCGCGCTTGAGGAAGCGATACACGCCCTCAACGCCCTTGGTGGACCATGGCTTCACGGCCTGCAGGGGACCCATGAACATCTCGTAGAGGCGGAGCGAGTCTGCGCCGTAGTCACGGATCACGTCGTCGGGATTGACGACGTTCTTCAAAGACTTCGACATCTTCGCGGGGAACTCGGTTAGCTCCTCCATCTCGCCGCCTTCCTCCGCCCCATACGGCTTGCCGTCGCGCCACTCGATCTTGTCCATCGGGACGAGAACGCCGCGCTTCGTCTTGTAGGCCATGCCAAGGATCATTCCCTGGTTGACGAGACGCTGGAACGGCTCTGGCGTCGGGACGAACCCGAGGTCGAAGAGGACCTTGTGCCAGAAGCGCGCGTAGAGAAGATGGAGAACCGCATGTTCCGCGCCGCCGACATAGAGATCAACGGGGAGCCACTTCTTGAGAAGCTCGGGGTCTGCGAAGCACTTGTCATTAGTCGGGTCGATATAGCGGAGGTAGTACCAGCAGGACCCAGCCCACTGGGGCATCGTGTTCGTCTCGCGGACGCCCTTCTTGCCGGTCTTCGGGTCGACGACGTTCACCCACTCGGTCGCCTTTGTAAGCGGCGGCTCGCCCGTGCCGGTCGGCTTGTAGTCAGCAAGCTCGGGGAGCGTTAGCGGCAGATCGTTCTCGTCGACGAGAGACTGCGTGCCGTCCTCCCAGTGGATCACAGGGAATGGCTCGCCCCAGTAGCGCTGGCGCGAGAAGAGCCAGTCGCGAAGCTTGTACTGCGTCTTCGCCTTGCCGACGCCCTTTTCCTCAAGCCACTTGATCATGGCGGGGCGCGCGTCCTCGACGGAGAGCCCGTTCAGGAAGCCCGAGTTCACCATCACGCCCGTCGCAATGTCGGTGAAAGCCTCGCTGCCAGTGTAGGGAACGCGAGAATTCAACTCCGATTCATCCGAAGCCTTCGCTAACGCTCCGGCAGTTCCAGAAGGCGCAGCGTTAGCGGAGCCATCGGACTTTTCGGAGTTAACTTTCCCGACAGGCGCAACCACCTGATAGATCGGGAGATTGAACACCTTTGCAAAATCGAAGTCGCGTTCGTCGTGCGCGGGAACGGCCATAATCGCGCCAGTGCCGTAGCTCGCGAGGACGTAGTCGGAGATAAAGATCGGAAGCTCGTCGCCGTTCACCGGATTAACGCCAGCGACGCCCTCGAGACGAACACCGGTCTTCTCCTTGTTGAGCTCGGTGCGCTCGAGGTCGCTCTTCGAGGCGGCCTTCTTCTGATACTCCTTGACGGCGTCGGCGTTCTTGATTGTGCCATTTTCGAGCCACTTGGCGACAAGCGCGTGCTCAGGCGAGAGCACCATATACGTCGCACCGAAAAGAGTGTCGCAGCGAGTGGTGTAGACGGTGATGGTGTCCCGGGACTCACGAGACCTCCGGGACTCACGAGACAATTGGCCCGCGGTTTCCGTCCCGGTCGTCTCGGCTGTCCCGATCGTCCCGTTCCCCTCAACCGCCACTCCAAAATCAACCAGCGCTCCCGTGGACTTGCCAATCCAGTTGCGCTGCATTTCCTTGATGCCCTCTGGCCAGTCGAGCGTGTCGAGGTCCTTGAGCAGACGCTCGGCGTACTCGGTGATCTTGAGCATCCACTGGCGCATGGGCTTCCTGATGACCGGGTGGTTGCCGCGCTCGGACCTGCCGTCGATCACTTCCTCGTTGGCGAGCACCGTGCCAAGCGCAGGGCACCAGTTGACCGGCACCTCTGCGACGTAGGCGAGGCCCTTCTTGTAAAGCTGCTCGAAGATCCACTGCGTCCAGCGGTAGTACTTGGGGTCGGTCGTGTTGACCTCGCGGTCCCAGTCGTAGCTGAAGCCGAGCGAGCGAATCTGCTCGCGGAAGCGGTCGACGTTCTTCTTCGTCGTTATGGCGGGGTGAGTGCCTGTCTCGACAGCGTACTGCTCGGCCGGGAGCCCGAACGCGTCCCAGCCCATCGGGTGAAGGACGTTGAAGCCCTTCATCCTCTTGTAGCGGCAGAGGATGTCGGTCGCGGTATATCCCTCGGGGTGGCCGACGTGCAACCCTGCGCCCGACGGATACGGGAACATGTCGAGGCAGTAGAATTTCTCGCCTTCGGCGGAAGAGTCGGTCTTAAATGTCTTGTTTTCGAGCCAGTAGCGCTGCCACTTCTTCTCGATGGCTGAGAAATTGTATTCGCTCATTACTGCTGCTTCTGATCTTCGGCGTGCGTGGCGATCGCTTTCTCGATTAGCCCAGACACGTCGTTGGTCGCCGCAGCGACGCCGGCCTTTACGGCGTAGTAAATTGCCTTGTGCGAAGAGCTGCCATGTCCGATGATGACGGCGCCTGGAACGCCCAGAAGAGGCGCACCACCGTAGATCTCGGGGTCAAGCTGCTTCTTGAGCGCACGGAACGCGCCCTTCAGGAGGATCGCGCCAAGAATGCGCCAGGGCCCGCGGAAGCACTCGCGCTTGAGCCAGTAGCCGATGGCCTTCGCAATCGACTCGGTCGTCTTGAGGACGACGTTGCCGACGAAGCCGTCGCAGACAGCGACGTCAATCTGGCCCTTGTAGAGGTCCTTGCCCTCGATGTTGCCGACGAAGTTGAGGTCCTTCACTTCCTTGAGGAGCGGGAAGGTCTGCTTCGTCATCTCGTTGCCCTTGCAGTCCTCGGTGCCGATCGAGATAAGCCCGACGGCAGGAGTAGTGCGCTTCAAGACTGCCTTTGAGTAGGCGTTGCCCGTGATTGCAAACGGGAGGGGCCCCGGGGGGTGGCAGTCCATGTCGGCGCCCGCGTCGGGGACGAGAAGCGGACGCTTTGGCGTCCTGTTGGGCATCACTGTCGCGATTGCGGGACGCTTGACGCCCGGGATTCGCCCGAGGGTCAATATCGCGCTCGTCGCAACGGCGCCGGAGTTGCCTGCCGACACGAACGCATCGGCGCGGCCTTCCTTTACGAGGCGCATCGCGACATTGATCGAGCAGTCCTTTTTCTTGCGGACCGCATCGACCGGCGATTCATCCATCTCCGCGACGTCAGGCGCGTGGACGATCTCAAGCGAGCCGCGCTCTATCGCGAGCTGTGCCGACTTCTTGAGGTCCTTCGGGAGCTTGTCAAGCTCGGCCTGTATCGGCGCAAGCTGCCCGACGAGCAGGATCTTGACGCCAGGAATCCCGACAGCGGCCTCTACCGCACCGACGACTATCTCGCCGGGGGCATGGTCGCCACCCATTGCATCAAGGGCAATCCGCGTCATAATGCGGAGACCTTTCGAAAAGGGGTTACTTCGACGCAGCGACTACCTTGCGGCCCTTGTAGGTGCCGCACTTAGGGCACGCACGGTGCGAGCGGATGGCCGCGCCGCACTCGGGGCAGGTGCCAATCTGGGCGAGGATGGGCTTCTCGAGGGAAGCGACACGCTCGCGTTTACGGCGCTTGGACACACGATTCTTAGGACTTGCCATGTTTTTCTCCTTGCTTGTTCAAATTGTCGAGCACATTCCACCGATCGTCTGACGGCATTTCGACCGTCTGTTCGACCCCCGGGCAGGTCTCGTCGCAGACCGGGTATGTCGGTAGGGCGAGTATTATACTCTCTCTTAGCTCTTCCGTCAAATCGACCTCGGGCGAATCTTCACTGATTTCGAAGGACGCCGTGAAGTCCTCGACCTTGATCGTGTCGTCGAAATCCTTGCCGCAGCGACTGCACACGAGGTCGAAATCCTGCTCAAGACGACCTCTCACGAGAAGTTCCGAGCCAAAGACCTGGACATGGAGGACATAGCGGACGCCGCCGAACGGCTTCACGAACGGCTCGTCGAGATCCACGCATTCGACCTCGCCCTCGAGTTCCTCGCCCTCGGGATCGACTCGCGACGTGTCTATTGTCAGTTTTGTCTCCATGCGGCTGATATTATACCAAAAAGCGGAGCTGTTGGGGTTATTGACAGGACGATTGGCGGCAGTGTAGAATATCATCCGATGAAGTCTCACGCTCCAGACATAGACATAATCTACGAAGACAAGACAATAGTCGTCGTCGATAAACCCGCTGGCGCAATCGTCCACCCTGCGCCCGGCCACGAGGAAGGTGCTCTCACGGCCAAGCTCGTGCAGCTCTACCCGCAGATGGCTCGCGTCGGCTCTGCGGAGAGACCCGGGGTCGTCCACCGGCTCGACATCGAGACGAGCGGTGTCATGGTTTTCGCGAAGACCCAGAAGGCATATCTCGACCTCCGCCGCCAGTTTGAGTCGCACGAGACGGTGAAAAAGACCTACCTCGCCGTCGTCCACGGAAGCCCCAAGCCAAAGAGCGGGATGATAGACGAGCCGGTCGGGCGCAAGCGCCTGAGCGCCGTCACGCACTGGGAAACCCTCGGAAAACACGACGGAATCTCGCTCGTCGAATTCAAGATCGGCACTGGGCGCATGCACCAAATACGAATCCACGCGGCATCCCTCGGCTGCCCCATAGTCGGCGACAAAACCTACGGCAGCGCCGAAAAGGACCGCCGCCTGAGACGCCGCCCCAAGCGACAGCTGCTGCACGCCGTGGAACTCTCGTTCCTCCACCCTATCACGCATAAGCGCGTCACATTTGCCGCGCCGCCGCCCGAAGACATCGTGTACGCATAGGCGGGAATCCCACCGCCGTGCCCCTCACACCCCTGCAAGGACCTTCGCGGCATATTCGCCGCGGAGCTTAAGCTCTTCGTCGGTGAGCGGGCTCAGACCCTTTGAGCGGAGATATCGGACGGCGCGGCGGTACGCAATCTTCATTCTCGCGTCTTCAGAACATCGAAGCGCCGCGGCGTTCTGCCGCGTGATAAAGTCGTTTGACCAGCTGCCGTCGGTGCGCTGCGAAGCGACGATGACCTCAAGCGCCTCCTCAGTCGGAGCATAGGCGACGGTGTACACCCTCGCGCCCGCGTAGGGCTCGCGCGGCGCATTTGCCGCGTCCTGCATAAAGATCGAAAGACCAAACGCGACGAGAAGCGATGCGGCAACAAGATAGCCGACATGCCTCCGCCATTCCGTGCGCGGGAACGAGGAAACACGAGTGCCCGACGGCTCCACTTCGCGGGCAATCTTAAGCCGCGCGACGACGGCACGGTACTCTGGCCCAAGTTCGTTGAGCATGCTCTCAAGATCTCCGTTCATCGAAAACCTCCTTCAGCTTCTTAAGCGCGTTTGACATGCGCGACTTGACCGTTCCCACCGGAATCTCGAGGATCTCCGCGACCTCCGCATACGGAAGGTCCTGGAAAACCCCAAGCTCCACCACTTCCCGGTGCGGTTCGGAGAGCTGCGCGACCGCCCAGCGGACGTCTTCCCTCGCGTCGGCACTGCCTACCGACGGCCCTACTGAAGTCGCGGCCTCCTTGCCCCAGGACTTCTCCCGTCCTTCGCGCCTTGTCTGCCGCCGCAGGGCGTCTATGCGGACTTGGCGCGCCATCAGGAAGAGGAAGGTCGAGAGCTTCGCCGTCGGCTTGTATTCCCTGCGGTACTTCCAGAGCCGCAGATAAGTCTCCTGGACCAAGTCCTCGCCTTCAGAATATTGAACGCCCTGGCGCCAGAAGAAGTTCAGAAGATTCTTCTCGAACTTCCGCGCCTCCGCGAGCAGTTCCTCATCCGACATGGCAAAGGACCTCGCTTAGCAGGGAAGACCCCTCCGCGCCCGGAATGCCGAGGAACTGCGCAAGCCACACAAGCCCGATCCCGACTGCAAAGCCCGAAAAACCCGCGGCGACGGCGCCGAAAATCGAATCGCCCGGCTGGGCGAGCGCGACTTTTACCGTCTTGCGCACGATGGCGCGGGCAATCCAGAACGCGACGAGCGCGGCAAGCGCGACGGCAAGGCCGCGAGCAAGACCCGACGAAAGAAACGATTCAGAGAACCTCCAGCCGAAGGTTGCCGCAAAAGACGCGGCGAGACAACCCGAGAAGAAGGCAAGAGCCCCGGAAAGACCGATAAACAGCCCCGTGACGACGCCACCCGCCGCCAGCACAAGAACAACGTAGTCTGGCGGCGCGAGCGTCATTTGGCCTTTCTCTGGGAAAGCGAATCGCGGTAGCTCTGGTAGGCGTCGGCGTCCTCTTTCCTGCCGCCGACCTTGCGGAGGGCACGGATGAGCCCGTCAATTGCAGAAATGTCTGCCGGATTCGCCGCGACCGCGCGGGAGTAGAGCTCGAGCGCCGTAGCGTGCTGGCCGAGCTTCACCGCAAGTTCGCCCGCCGCAAGGAACGTCGAAACGGCGCTCGGACGGAGGGAGCAAGCCGCCTTGTAGCTATCAAGGGCGCGCTGGCGACCTGCGGGAGTGGCGTCGGCCTTCTCCCACGCCTTCGCGAGGCCGAGAGCCGCGGGATAGCTCAGGACATCCGCCTTGCATGCGGCCGCGTATTCGTCGCGGGCGACCTTGAAGTTGCCCTTCTTCATAGCGGCGTCGCCGCGGGCGATTGCATCGGAAGCAACCTTGGCATTGCGGTTCTGCGCGCCAGGGCGCTCGGCGGCGCGGCGGGCGATATCGGCCTTGATGCCGGGAATGATTGTGCGCTGGGCATGGATGACGCGCGGATCGGCCGTCTCGCCGAGACGCACGAAAATGTCGAACTGCTCGAGCGCGGCGTCAAGATAGCCGTAGGAGTCACCACGATAGAGGAGTCCGAGATGGTAGCGCGCCGAGGCGTTGCGACGGTCGAGGCGAATCGCCCTCAGGAACGCAATCCTCGCGAGGTCTCGCTTGTCCCTCGTCATCTCGACGATTCCGAGCCCAGTCCAGCCGAGGGCGCGGGCCTCGGGCTCGAGATTCGCGTCGTTGGCGACCTCGGAGAACCGGCCTGTCGCGCGCGTATAGTCGCCCGCATACAGGGCGATTTCGGCGTCGAGAAGAGCGACATCGGGAGATTTCGGATCAAGCGCCACGGCCCTTGAGATCGTCTCGCGAGCGTCAGAAATCTCGCCGCGCTCGCAACGGACGCGCGCGAGCATTACGAGGGCGTCGACGTTCTCGGGCGCATAGACGAGACTCTTCTCAAAGAGCTTCCCGGCCTTTTCGAGAGTGTGCGCCTCGTAGGCGGCCATGCCGTCGTCATACTCCCTCACGCCGTCCTTCGGGTTGCAACCGGCGAGGACGGCGAGAGCCGTGGCAAGCGACAGCGCGAAAAAGAAATTAGGAACGGATGATGGCGAGGAATTCATCGCGCTTGGCCTCCATGATCTCCTTTGTCTTTCCTTCGAGGTTAAGCCGCACAAGTGGCTCGGTATTGGACATGCGGACGTTCGCCCACCAACCCTCGGCGTCCCACGCGTCGACCGAAACTCCGTCGAGTTCGAAAACGCGCGCCTTGGAGGCGTAGATGGACTTGATCTTCGCGAGGATCTCGGCAGGGGGCGTCACGGTCTTCGTATTGATCTCGCCCGACTGCGAATACTTCTTGAGCGGGGCGATGAGCTCGGAGAGGGGCTTGTCGGAGGCAGAGACGATGTTCGCGAGCGCGAACGTCGCCATCGAGCTCGACTCGGCCGTGGAGTTCGCCTTGAAGTAGTAGTGGCCCGAAAGCTCGCCCGCGAAAATCGCGTCGTTCTGGCGCATCTGCTCCTTGATGAACGAGTGTCCGACACGCGACATCATCGGCTTGCCGCCGGCCGCCGCAATCACCTCTTCGCAGACCTTCGTGGAGCGCAGGTCGTAGAAGCATGCCGCGCCCGGATTCGAGGCGAGAAGGTCCTGCGAGATAAGTGCCGTCACGAAGTCCATCGGAATTATCTCGCCCTTCTCGTCGAGGAATCCGGCGCGGTCCGCGTCGCCGTCGTACGCGACGCCGAAAGCGTACTTGCCGGGGTTCGCCTTCATAAGCGCCTGGAGATCCTTCAGCGTCTCGTGGTGGAGAGGATTCGCGTCATGGTTCGGGAAGTCGCCGTCGTACTCGCCGTAGAGCGAGTCGTACGTGATGTCGGAGTCCTTGAACGCGGCGGACTCCGCAATGCCCATGCCGTTCGCGAAGTCGAGCGCAAGGTGGAGCGGACGCTTCATGTGCGCGAACGCCTTGACGTGCGCGGCATAGTCTGCGGAAACATCTACCTTCGTTATGTCTCCGCGGCCCGTCGGCGGCTCGTTCAGATCCATCTCGGCGACGATCTTCTCGATGTCCTTGATGCCCGTCGCGCCCGAGATCGGCACTGCGTTCGCCTTGCAGAGCTTGCAGCCGTTCCATTCCTTCGTGTTGTGCGACGCAGTGATCATGACAGATCCATCCGCGCCAAGCTTCGCGTTCGCGAAGTAGCTCATCGGCGTCGAGGCAAGGCCGATGTCGATGACATCGACTCCTTCGTCGACGAGACCCTGGGAGAACGACGCGAAGAGCGCGTCCGACGACTTGCGGCAGTCGCGCGCGACGACCACCTTGCCGCCCTTCCCCGAGAAACCGCAAAACCGAGCGTAGGCACGCGCGATCTTGTAGAAGTCGTCCTGAGTAAGTTCCGTGCCGTATATGCCGCGGATGTCGTATGCCTTGAAAATGCTCATGTTTCTCCCTTTTGTCGTTTGAGTGTTCCTACATTATAACAAAAAATTGCGCAGAATAGGAGGACACATCCATACCTGACCCTGACCCTTCAGCCCCCAAAAGGGCGCCAAGGGCCAATCGACATTCTTTTGGAGCCTCACCTACACACCATGTCTATGTATTGAATACATAAGCATGATGTGTATTCAATACATAGGCAGTGAGTGTATTCAATAGACAGACGGTGAGTGTATTGAATACACTGCCATAGTGTGTATTCAATACACAAGGTGGTTGTGTATTGAATAGATGTAGTGCTGTCTATTCAATGGGAACTTAGTCAGCTGTCCCATTATGGTTGGGACTGCCGCGTTTAGCAAGCTGGCAGACGCAAACCGTTGGCTTTAAGGTGGAACTGCCATGGGCCGATTTGATTTCTTCATGGGGCGCATGGCTTTTTGCCATGGGTCGTTTCGTTTTGCCCATGGGGCGTTTCTCAATAGGACATGGGGCTCACACGGCAGTTCTAAAGTCTTCGAACGGAGACGTAAACTCCAGTGGAGTTTGCGCTGGCGTCCATTGGACGAAACCGTCAGTGTCCATTGGACAGGAGGTCTAGTGTCCATTGGACATTAACGCGAACTCCATTGGATGGCAGCGCTTCTGTCCATTGGACTTAACGCCTGCCTCCATTGGAGTTGACGCATCCGTCCAGAGACCCCTTCCCGCCTTTCCCGGGAAGGGGGGATGTCGAGGTAGCACCTCAATGCCCGGACCGTTCCGTCAGTTCGCGCGGCATCAGTCCGCCGCCGCGAAACCAACGAGGGTCGGTCCCCAAGTTTCGTCCCCCATTCTCCATTACGGCATATCCACATCAACCCTGAAGAAGCGATGAAGCGAGTTTGTCGGATACTGCCACTCGCCTTCTGCCAGAGATTCACGTCCATAGACCTTGTAGATGCGCACTACGCCATTTGTGTTCAGGTCAGGCTCCCACTTCACAACCGGCATACCATCCACCATCTCGATCTTGGCTTCAAAGCGACTGTTCTCATTCGTCGGGTCAAGGCCGGCGACGAACTCTTCCCACACCGTCGTTGGCCGCCCCAAGTTCATCTTGCCGCTTGCCGCGTTCGCCGCCGCCTCGAAGTCGCCGGACGCCACACCTAGACCATACTGCGACAGCCACGAATATGGGACAGGCTCCGGCGAGGTCAGCGTGGTGCCGCTGCCATCCACCGGAACCCACTGCACCTGGTCGAGCCAGACGCAGTCGGGCGCGTATGTGCCCTCGTCATCCTTGCGATACTCCCAGCGAAGAGTATGTTTGCCCGTTGTCGTAATGTTTGTCGCGAAGAACACCCAGCCCGTGTCATTGCCGGCGATATGCGCCGTCTCCGCAGAACCAACCTTGAACACTCCGTAGTCATAATATTCGCCGTCCTCAGGTTCTTCGCACATGGCCCGCCACCAGAAAGAAAGCATTCCCGCGCCGCGCACCGAAGTCTGCACATACGACCCGTCGCCATTGCTCTTGATCGAGGAAACGCCGTCATGAGAAACCTCGCCATCGACAGTCCAAGCCGATTCGCCGCTCTCCATCTTGTAGCCATACAGATTCGCCGCCGCGCTCAAAGCCTCCTTCCGCGTAAATGTCGCCGTCGCCCCTGCAGAATCATTCCAATCGTACTTCACGGCAATCGCCCGAACAGTACAAGTGTTGTAGACCGTGAACGGCTTTGTGTATTCACGCCCATTCTCTTTCGGATCGCTTCCGTCTGTCGTGTAGTAGATCGTCGCACCCTCGGTCGCGCAACCAATGCTCACTTCCTGCGATGTATTCTCAAACACAGTTCCGTCAGGTACGATTGTCGGCGTTTCGACAGTGTCTCGTATGCGCACTAAGTTCACTGTTGCTATGTCGCTTGAAACCCATCCATCTAGAAATGCCCTAGCTTTCACTGTAGTTGTATCATGAATCTCAAAAGGCTTCTCATAAACCGTACTAGCTTCGGTAGGATCTTGACCATTCGTAGTATATCTGATCAATGCCCCGTCGGTCAAACACGACATTTCCACAGAAAAAGACGTTCGAAATTCCGTCCCATTCTCCGATGCAAAAACAGGTGAATCGCAAACTACGTCCCCCTCCCGATCTATCTGCACTACCTTGACATTTCTTTCTGCATATTCAAGTGCCGAAAGAACCATATCCCGGCAAGATTTTGTGACACGAATCTCATTCAACCGCGGCAATGTTCCAGAGAATGTAGTCTTTCCAATGCTTGTAAAATCGCCGAGAAACGTCAAACGGCTTACATTGTTACAATTCAAATTTGAAATATCAGTTGCTTTTGCAAATATATTGGCAGTAACACTTTTGACCCCCTTGTCTGTCAACGTTAGATTCGTTACAGCACTCGCATAGAATGAGTCCACTACCTTCATGACTGGAATCGTCAGTTCGCGCAGATTACCCCTTATGCAACCTTGAACTTTTGTGTCTCCTTTTAATGTAAAAGATACAAGATTTGTGCATGAATAAAACGCATCACTACTTATGTTTGTAACAGACTCGGAGCAAACAAACCTCTTCATTGAGGTGTTTGAATTAAAGGCCGCATACTCAATATCAACAACACCCTCTGGTATGGTTACAGATGTTATGTTTGAGCAGTCCATAAACGACTTTCTTCCGATCTTCGTCACAGGCAATCCTCCAAGCCTAGACGGAACAATTATATTGCCGCGCACTGCAGACGGCAAGTATTTAACCTCTCCAGCAAATGTCGTCTTGCGTGTTACCGCATTAGCCGCAAGGGCACGCCCACTGTACATATTATATTCCCAACTGAAGATCATGGCTCTACCGCTGTCAATTATGTATCCATACCTTATGCCATCCACTTCTTCATAGTTCCTGTCTGGAATCGGGAAGTTCGGATTCCCTCCCAACATGACATCAAATGTCTCCGACATTGCAGAAGTGATTACCATGAATGTTGCTAATACAACCACAACACCTTGAACCAACTTTCCTGTCTCATTTCTCATTGCCGTGACTCCTTTCTGTTTGTTGCGAGAGGACGCCGACGGCAAAAGATGAGCGGCGCACTCCCAAAATTCTGTCTCGACTGAGGCACCGCTAAGAGCCTTGAATGAAACCGAATATGAAAGTGCGCCGCGTGGAAATTACTCCACACGTAGCGCACAGTCGTATTTCGCCTCATTCGTTGAAAATTAGCGGTTTTCAGTCGAAGCTACTTTACGTACTGTTGCGTACGTATCCTCCTTCGCGAATCACTCCGCTACGGAGGACAGGCTGCGGTCCTTTTGGGATTCCGCAACTCCTCGTTCCGCCGCCGATGTGCGCGGCTTCGCAAGGTTCTGCCCTCAGCCAATCACTCGACTGGCTTCAGGCCGGAGGCGGGTCGTTTGCGCACCCGCCAATGTCAAAGAACAATCGCTACAAGAAATCCGCCATATTCGGAGGCGGTGTTGAGGGCTCCGGCTTTGTCATACGGCAACCGCCTCCTTGCATACGCGATGCGCAAAACCAAGCGAATGCGGCAACATGCGCGAAGACACCAGATCAACCTTGCAGTTGAGCAGTTTTTCATAGGCTGACGACATGGCGCATTCATTGCGCCAACTATATTCGCCAGGCATCCATTTCACCAAGAAGTCCACATCGCTGTCGGGGCGCTCCTCCTTGCGGGCGCAAGAGCCGAAGACCCAAAGCTTTTCGGCCTTGTGTTTCCTCGCGATAGCGTATATCTCGTCTCGCTTCGCACGTATCTCGTCAAGCATACACATATCTTGCCCCTCTCGCGAAGAACAGCGGTATTGTAGCACAACCGCCACTCGCATGGCAAGTGCGAAAATTGCGCCTCCCGCAGGAAGACCCATGCCGAGGTGATTCGCCGTGCGCTCGACGCGCCGCGCACACGCCGCCGCTATCAATCAAGTGGTGCGGCAATGCATTACTTAACCGAAGCTGAAGGGGCAAAAAAGAGAATCTTCGGCGCTTCCTCGGCCCGGGCCCTGAGCGCGGTAAAACGGGCGCGCGCGGAGCCGTCTGGCACCTTTATGCCCTTCTTCGACGACTGCCTCACGGTGAGCGACTCCATCCCGACGACCGCGCCCGAAGGCGACTCGAAGACGACGTGCAGCTGAACGGGATCAGAATCCCGCGCGAGCGAAATGTTTGCGCTTACGTGGCGAAGGTCGGGATCGAGAGGCAAGGTCCTCTCGGCCACCACGAGCGCAGGATCGTCGACGACCTCGACCGTCTTCGGCACGAGCGACCAGACGGCGACGGCCACGACGAGCGCGACGGCGGCGGCAATCGCCGCGACAAGCCGCTTGCCGAGCGTCCTCTTCGCCTCGCCTCGTTGCATGACGCTCGACACCAGGAAAGGCAGGTAGCGAAACATGACCGTGCGCTCCGTAGAGTCGTAGAGGACATAGGACGAAAAACATTTTCCCTCGGCCTCGCGCGGATAGCCGACAGATCCCGGGTTCACGATGTATCGCTTGTGGTCCTCGATCGTGAAGTCCTGCGGGCCTGTCTTGTAGACCGCGCCCGAGCGACCGGTTAGGAAAATCGCGGGCTCGTGCGTGTGCCCGACAAAGACAAGCCGCGCGTCGCTCTTCGCAAAGTTTGCCTCGGCGCCGCCTTCGTCGAGGATGTAGTAGAACTTCGGCGGATCGAAGACATCGCCGTGGGCGGCCACCGCCTTGTCGAGCGTACAGGTGTACGGAAGCGACTTTAGCCACTCGATATCCGCTTCGGAGAGCGCCGCGCGATGGCGCTCGACCGCCTCCTTTGCAAGGTCGATGAACGTCGATGCATCGCCTCGCCCCGACACCGCGTCGTCGTGGTTCCCGGCGAGGACAATAAAACATTCCTTCCTCGCGAGCGCCACGGTCTCGGCTGGAAGCGGCCCGTAGCCGACGACGTCGCCAAGGCAGACGATCTTCTCGGCGCCTTGCGCCTTGGCGTCCGCAAGGACGTTCTTGAGCGCCGTCAAGTTGGCGTGTACGTCAGAGATGATCGCGTATTTCACAGCACCTTCGGCCTTCCTGCGGCGACCTTCTCAGGCAACATCCGATTGACGAGTTCATTCATCCAGAACGGCAGAATTGACAACCCCCACGACGCGAGACGCATCGGCCACGGAAACGCGACAAGGCCGACGTTGCGGTCGACGCGTCGCAGAATCACGCGGGCGGCCTTGTCGGCCTCCATGAAAAACGGCATCGGGCACGTGTTCCGTTCGGTGATGCGAGAGCGAACAAACCCAGGGCAAACGACTGAGACCTTGATGCCCTCGGGTTGCAACATGCCGCGCAGCGCGAGCCCCCACGTCTTGACGCAGGCCTTCGTCGCAGAATACGCGGGGCAGCTTTTCAAAGGTCCGTAGCCGGCGATGGAAGCGGTAATGACAATCTGCCCGCCCGCACCACGGCGGCGAAACAGCGAGACTGCCGGAAGGACCGTATTGACGACTCCACCGGCGTTCGTCGCAAAAGTGCGCCGCACGTTCGCCTCGTCCTCGACGCCAGTTCCAACTCCCGCGTTCGCGAAAACGCGGTCGAGAGGCGCTTCGAAGTCGCAAGCAACAATCCAGTTGCGCATCTCCGCCTCGTCTGCGACATCGACTATGTCGGCGACGACCGTCGCGCCTGCCGCACGACACAAGTCTGCAACGGCGTCAAGCCGCTCGCGATTGCGTCCGCAGAGAAAAAGCCGGTCGCCGCGCTTTGCGCACTCAAGCGCAAGCGCCTCGCCTATGCCAGAACTTGCTCCTGTGATGAGGACGTTCATGCTTGATGAGGATTATAACAAAAAAGCCCCGGCTTGTGGCCGAGGTTTTTTCTTCGTGAGTTGGTTGCCTCGCAGGGACTCGAACCCCAACAAGCAGAATCAGAATCTGCGGTGCTACCATTACACCACGAGGCAAACGCCTTATCTTCTCAGATTGGCGGGGTCGACGGGGCTCGAACCCGCAACCCCCGGATCGACAGTCCAGTGCGCTAACCAATTGCGCCACAACCCCGTTGCTCCGAAAAGTGATGTATAGTATACCATATTCCCCCGACGGCCCGCAAGGGGGGATTTTCAGATTTTTACTCTACGCAAAAATCGTGCCCCAACCTCTCGAACCGTGGCTCGGCCAAGCGTCTCAGGCGAGCACCTTGACGATGGCCTTGCGAACGCGCGTGCCGGGAACGTCGGTGTGGCACGGGGCGTGGGCGACGAACGGCTCGAAGATGATGCACTCGCCGGGCTTTACTGGCTGCATCGGGCACTTGGCGTCGAAAAGCGCGCCGTCGCCCTTCTCGTCGAAAGGACCGTTTGCGACTTCCTCGGGGAGATCGGGAACGCCGAAAAGCTCCGTGCCAGTGATCGGTGCCTGAACGTCAACATAGCGCTTGTGGAATTCGGGGCGCTGCACTTCGCCAATGGGCTTCAAGTCATTCTCGCAGATTATCGCATAGACGCGGTCGCCGTCGATTTCCTGCCTCCCGAGCGGAAGGTCCTTGAGATCGGGCCTACGCAAAAACTCGAACGCCTTTGCGTACTTCTCCCCGAGCGCCGCGACCGCGGCATCGTCGTCTATCCTGATGAGCTTGGCGTTGTTCATGTCTTGTCCTCCTTTTTATGTTACGAAGCGAAAATGCGCTTCACTTCCTTTTTGAAGTCCTTGTCGTCAGTGCGCACTTCAATGCGCCGAAGATCGCCGCGGAAGCGCGCCATCTTGAGAAAGTCGCAGATGAACTTGTCTGCGCGATGTGCGCCTACGCCGCCAGTGTAGGAAACGCGCACCCTGCCGTCGATGGACGACGATGCGCGTGGTCCGTCGAGGACGATCCACACGAAATCTGACGGATGCTCCACGACGTGCGCCTTCGCCTGCGCAATGAGCTCCGCGCGGTCCTTCGCGATCTTGTTCGCGCCAAGGATCATGTTCCAGCCGTCGACGATGACGAGCCGTCCGCCAGGCGGCAGCGCGGCGAGGTCGTTTGCCGCGAGAATGGCGAGGTCGAAATGCGCGAAGAGCATTTCGTTCTCCGTCTTGAGCCGAAGGTTTTCGGCGGCCGCCTTGGTTAGCGCCGTCTGGAGCTCTCTGACGCGCACGAGCCGCGCCGCCTCGATCATGTCCTGCGCATTCACGAAAGCACCCCCGATGCATAGCGGTCATGGCCAGCGAAGTCCTTCTCGATTTTCACTTCGCCAAAGCCATAGTCGGCCATGAGCTTCGCGAGCGTCGCGCCCTGACTCTCGCCTATCTCGAAAAAGACCGCCCCACCCGGCTTAAGTATGTTTAGCGCATCGGCGAGATAACGGTCGTAAAAGTCGAGCCCCGTAACGCCGCCGTCGAGCGCAAGGCGCGGCTCGTAGTCGCGAACGCGCGGATCAAGCGTTTCGCAGACGGCGCTTTCGATGTACGGCGGGTTGGAAACTATCACGTCAACACACTCCGGTTCGTCGAAGTCGTCAAGCCCGTCGGCGACAGCGAACTTCACCCTATCCGCAAGGCCGCACTTCGCGGCATTCTCCTGCGCAAGCGCGATAGCGTCCTCCGAGACGTCCGTCCCGAGAAACGCCGCATCGCCCTTGAACTCATGCGCAAGCGAGAGGATTATCGCGCCTGTGCCAGTGCCGACGTCGACGATAAATGGGGAATGGGGAACGGAAGAATGTGAACGGTTGAGATGCGCGAGAACGCGAGTGACAAGTTCTTCCGTCTCGGGGCGGGGAATGAGAGCGCGGCGATCGCACTTCAGCGTGAGGTGGCGGAAATCCCACTCGCCTATGACGTACTGGACAGGCTCGCCGCCCGCAAGCCGCTTGATTCCGCGCCGCATCGCCTCAAGCCATTTCTCGGGAACTTTCTTATCGAGATGCGCGGCGAGTATGCCGCGCCCCGTCTTAAGAAGACGCGCGGCGAGAAGCTCGGCCGCCACCTGCGCATCAGGCACGGCCTTCGCCTTCAGGTATTCCCCCGCCTTTGCAATAGTATCACGCCAAGTCACAACATTCCCAATGTACTACGAACACAATTAAGGGAGCAGCGTCACGATGCCGCAGCCCGAGGCGGTTTCCCCGAGGTCCGCGCCCCAGACCATCTTCCCCTGCCCGTCGCCGCCGTCGGAATCGACAAGGACGAGGTTGCAGCCGAAGCTCGCGCCCTTCGCCGGCGCGAAGCCCGGAATCTCCGACCACGGAATCACTACGTCGTAGACCGTCTTGCCGCCCTCGCGGGTGAACGAAACCTGGTAGACGGACGAGTCCTTCGCGAGCTGCCCGGACTTGAGCCCCATCGAATACTTCGCGGGACGGAACAGCGTCGTCTTGCCCGAGCCGCCGCCAGGGCTCGCGAGACTCATGTACCAGCGCATCTGCGCGTCCTCAGGAGTGCCGTCGGGCCCGATCTTCGGGAAGAGCGAAAGAGAGAGGACGTCGCCCTTCAGCGCCTCCTCGCCATTGGCCGAAAGAATCTGTTTCGGCGACGACGCGTCGTCGACAACCTCGCAACGCAGATGGAGCGCCGACTCGTCCCACGTGAAGCGCGCGACGCCGGAGAGGTTCGCTATCGACCATTTGTAGTCGCCGGAGGCCTGAATCTGGTTGTCGCAGCAGAGCGGAACCGGCGACGAAGGCGTTTCTCCGCCCTTGCGCCCGGCGAAGGCCGCGAAGTCCGTGCCGCGGTCGATCGAGAGCGAAACGTTGTCGATGTATGTCTTGCCCGTCCCGTCGGCGACGGGCGTAAGCGTCAGCGCCTTGGTATTCGCGTGCGAGACGAATCGCTTGACCATAAGCCGCCAGCCGTCGCTGCCTTTCGAACCCATCGCAAAGACATTCGGCATATAATAGGCCTTTGTCTTGGTGCCGTCTGAGAATCCCTCGTAGATGTTCGAGCCGCTCTCCTGCCCGTAGCCGCGCATCCAGCAGGTGTAGAGGTAGTTCTGCCCGGGGACGGGGATCTCGATGGTTTGGGTCGCGGTCTTGTATTGCTTGGGACCTGAGCCCACGAACAGAAGCGCCTTGCCCGTTCCATCCGGCGCATCGACAATGGCGTTCTTGCCAATGTTCCAAGCATCTCGCCCAGATTCGAAGTCGCCGTTCTTGACGAGGTTTCCGATGGAAGAGAGGTCGATGATGGTGAGGCGGCAGGGCTGGACGACCGACGCGACGCCGTCGGATGCGACGGTGAAGGCGATGTCGGCCGAGGCGGGGGCCTTGCCCGTGGGCTGGAGCAAGAACTCCTCCACGCGGCGTTCGCCGGGGGCAAGCACGACCTTCATCGGCTTGGACGACGCCCAGTCGAGCGCACCGCACGAGACGGTGAAGGTCCTCTTCGCATGGTAGGGGTTGAAGAGCCGAAGCGGCACGGAAAGCGACTTGTCTCCGGCCGTAACGGCGCAGGACGGAAGCGGAACGGGCACGGACGAGGGGCCGGGGAGCAGCACCGTGTGCATTGCAAGCGTGGCAAGGTCCGCACCCTCGACGATGACGGGCATGTCGCCCGCGTAGAACGTGCCGTCGGCCGAGGTCGTGACGTTGCCCTGGAAGTCGGTGACGCTGATCTTCCCCTTCGCCGGGAACTTGACGGGCCGTCCCTTCTTGGATTGGTCGCGCTTGTAGCCGGTCGCCTTGCCTGACGAACCATAGGATATCGAAGCATCTGCTCCAGGCGCGCGCACGACGGCAATCGTCTGGCCGCCGTCGGCCTCAAAGAGATGTACGGTCGTGTCGCCGTCGATGAAGAACTTGCCGACGGGCTTCGCGTAGGCGAGCTTGCCCTGGAGGACGGCGAGCGTGACGGCGACCGGACGCGGCGTATGGCCGTCGACGAGATAGGTCCAGTTGCCCGTGTGCATCGGGCTGCCGCCGAAGTAGGTGATGAACGCCGAACCGGCGCAGAGCTCGTCGGGCCACCGCGTAAGGACGTGCAGGCACTGGTTGAGACTCCGGTTGATGGCCGTAGGGGCGTCCATGCCCCAGATGGTGAGGCCCGTGGCGGTCTCGTTGTCCGCCACCTGGACATTCGTGATGTTGCGCTTCGAGAGATCGGACTTGGCCGTCGTGACGCCCGCGAAGTCGGAATAGTGGACAGGCAGGAAGTCGATGTACTTGGCGACACCGGAGTTGAGCAGGTCTGCACGGAAGTTCTGAGGCCAAAGGCCGCCCGCGAGCTGCATCTTGAGGTTCGGGTCAACGGCGCGAGCGGCCTCCGTACCGGCCTTGCAGATGCCAAGGTAGGTCGCGACGGGATCCTCGCACTTGTTGCCCGGCACGATTTCGTTGAGCCACTCCCAGCCCCAGAGCTTGCCCTTAAGGCGCTGCGAGATCTTCGTCACGGCCTTCGCCCATGCGTTCGTGTCAAGCGGCGCCGGCTCGAAGCCGAAATAGTGCATTCCCTTAGGCAGAGCCCACGTGGGTGCGCCTTGCAGGCTGATCCACGGTCTGAGACCTGCATCGGTGTTCGCGCGGATCGTGCGGTCGAGGCCGTCGAGGCGCCAGACGTCCGGGAGCGGCTGGAGCCCGCGCCATCCGATGAAGTGGCGAACGTAGCTGAAACCGAGGTCGGCCGCGAGGCGCGAGACCTCGGGCGAGGAGATGTCCGTCGCGCCGAATGGCGTGGGAACGCCGACGCGGCGCTTGAACTTCGGATAGGTCGCGAAGGCGCAGGATTCCTCCGGGTTGTCGCCGGCCTTCACCGTGACGGCGAACGTGCCGCGCTTGTCGAAGCCGGGGAGATCAAACGAGGTCGTGCCGCGCGCGGCGGGCTTCACGTCGAAAGTCTTCTCGGCGACAACATCGCCGAAAACGTCGCGCACCGTTGCAGTTGCGCTCGTCGTGCCTGCCGCGACATTGTCGCCCCAGTGGATCGTGAACGAAGGCGTCTTGCCGTACTCGTACATTCCGAACTCGGCATCGGACTCGACGTAGAAATGCTTGCTGTACGGCTTGAAGTGCACCGAGCCGCCGCGCCAGTCCCATGGCCATGGCGTGCCGTCCGGCGCGATGAACTTAAGAAGGAAGAAGCAGCTCGCGCGGCGTGCGCCGCCGTAGGTCCAGGAGAACTCGACCTCGCCGTCGCCGGGGTCGATCGCCTTCGCCGTCGGCCCGAACCCCGGGATGCCAATGTGTCCGCGCTTCTTGGTCACGACGCCGTCAGGGTTGTCGATCCACGGACCGAGCGGCGTGATGCTGATCTTCGTCTTCCCCTTCCCCCATGTCTCGGACGGATCGAGATGGTAGCGCACCTTCACCGTGACAACGTCGCCGGGATACTGCGCAACAGGCGCGTCGCCCTCGATCCAGAGCGAGCTCTTCTTGAACGTGACGCCCTCAGGATAAGAGGGTGCCGGCCGCGCGGCAGGTGTAGCTGGAGCGGCTGCCGCGGCGCCGCCCTTGCCGTCCGCCGCAGCGCCCCACGGAATGCCGACGTGGACGTTCTTCACCTGCTGCTTGAAGTCGCCCTTGGGCGCGAGAAACACGACGGCGTCGATCGACGTCATCCCCGCCTTTGCCTTGGGCTTGAAGTTGAACGTCACGGTCTTGCCGGACTTCGCCGGACGGCTCGGATGCCACGCGAGGAATCCGCCGTATTTTTTCGCATTCATGGCATGGAGATTCACCGAAAGCTCGACGCCTTCGGGAACGGTTCCCTTCAGCGTCACCTTCATTGTGAAAGGACCGCTGACGGACTCGGGGCAGTCAACTGTAGCCCAGTCGAATTCGTGCACCTTGCCGAACGCGCAGGCAGAGAACACTGCAGAAACAATTAGGAGTAGCTTTTTCATGATATTGTCTGTGTTGTGTACTGTGTTGAAAAATCGCTATTCGGCGTATGCGCCGCAGGGACGAGGCTCCTTTCATTGTCTCATCCCCTACTTGGGTTGCCGGAGTCCGAAGACGTACCTGATGCGCGCGTCGAACTCGGCCTTCATCCTGTCCGTGACCTCGAAGTTCTCGACCTTGCCCTTCCCCGTTCGCGTCAGGCGGTTGCGGAAGATGCCGAGCCGCTCAAGCACGTAGAGGTGCGGCCCCCTCATCTCGTCGTCGCCCCATTTGGAGAAGATGTCGCCGAGGTTCGCCATGTAGAGGTACTTCGTGTATGCGTCCGCAAGCTCGGGATCGGACGCGTCCGCCCCGTCCTTCGCGCGCCGCCATATCTTCACGAAGAGCGGCGCGTATGCGGCGCGCTGCGATATGACGCCTCGCGTGCCGATCCTCGTCGCCTGGTATATCCATCCCTTCCCGCCCCAGCCGCTGAACACCGTCTTGATCGAAGGTTCGGCGACGAGTCGCTCCATGCGCCCGTTGACCTGAAGACCCGGAGACTCCTCCTTAACGTAGCCGAGGTTTTCGGGGAACTCCTTCGCGAGGCGGACGAGAAGCTCGACCGACGGCTGCGGACTCTTCCCGTTGTACGTCTGTATGATGATCGGAAGCGCCGTCTCCTTCGCGAGCGCGCGGTAGTGGCGCTCCATGTCCGCATCGTCCTTCGCGTCGTCGGGCGGACGCGCAAGGACCGCCATCTTCGCGCCCGTCGCACGCGCGATAGCGTCCACGCGCCTCACGCGCGAGACCGCGCACTCCGTGTTGGACGCAGAGCAGACCGCCGTCACCCGCACGGAAAACCCGCCGTCTACGGACGCCTTCGCGAGCGCCGCGAGCCCCTTCTCGAACTCGCCCGTCTCGTCGAGTCCGTCGACCTCCGGCGCCGTCGGCCAGATGATCCCGCCAGCCCCCGCATCGTCGACGTACTTCGCCTCCTTCACGAGAACCGGGACATCAAGCTCGGCGTTCTCGGTCCACGGCGTGCACAGAAGCGGGAATGGGCCCTCGAGCACCGCAGCCGCAATAATCGATGTCAGCGTCATGCGATCCTCCCGTCCTATCGCTCAACAATCCTGTCGAAGAACTCACCCTTCCCCGCCGCAAGGTCGTCCTTCGTCAGCGGGACCACGAACACCGACGGATCGTGCGTGAGCGCGAGAAACGCCTCCTGCGCCCCCTTGGTCATGTCGCCCGCCAAGAATCCCACGCGCTCGCGTCCCTTCGCATCGACCGGCGGCGGAAGGCGGAAGTCGGCGCCGGTAAGCGCCTTTACGGCCGCGCAGACCAGCGGACGCGTGTCCGCCCTGACCTCGGGATGGCAGTTGAAGAGGATTATCCTGCCCTTCGCGTAGTCGCATCCGACGACCGCCGGAGTTCCGAACATCGGATTCGTCACCGGTCCGACCTCGCTAAGCTCGCTGTTCATCGTCGCCAGAACGACGACATTCGAGCATGGCGGAACATCCTCCGTCCGGTAGACGACGGGTCCGTCGTGGTAGCGGATGAGATAATCCCTGTCCTCCGTCCCGAGAAGCTTGCGCCCCGCCTCGGTGAACCTGACGGCACCAGTGAAGCCTCCGCGCGCCTTGCCCGGAATCCGCGCGAACGGAACCATCGTGTTGCGCTTCGCGAAGCTCGGCTGCTCGTTCAGGACGTTGGAGAATCCGCAGCACGTGCCGAGGTATTTTCCGCCCTCCGCGACGTATTTCCTGACCGCCGCCATGCCTTCCTCGCCCATCGCCCTTGTCTGCGGACCTCCCGCGCCGCCGGGGCTTACGAAGAGATCGAGTCCATCAAGAGCGCCCTTGCGGAGATCCTCGCCGCTCAGCAGCGTAAGTTCCGCGTCGGGAGATCCGTCGATGATCCTCGCCCAGATGGCCGCGCCCGCGCCGCGGCATCCCTTGTCCGCGTAGAGTCCGACCCTGAGCGGCGTCGCGGCGGCGACTACCGCGGCCAGGGCAACGCCCGCCGCCACGAGCATGTGTAGTGTCACTGCTCTACCTCCTTTTGCATTTGCCAAGTGCCTGCGCCTCTCTTCGGCGACATCCTCAACGAATGATAACGCTAAACCCGCGCGGCGCGGACTCGAAACATCCGATATCAGGCTTGCTGCCCTGCACGCGCTTTTTGCCGAGAAGGTCGAAGGACGCGATCCCCTCGTAGGCGATGCCCGCATTGATAAGCGGAGAATCCAACGCCGGGCGATAATCGCAATCCGCCATGCTGCGGAAGAACTTCGCCGCCGTTCCAGCGACGCAGGTCGCGTCCAGCGCCTCGCCGCCGTCGCTCGCGCAGTGCGAGGCGTTGGCGATCGTGCCCGAGAAACCGACATCGGTGAATTTCGGCGCATCGTTCACGTAGAAGGTGCAGCGATTCACGCATCCCGCCACGACGACATTAGTCGCATAGCCGGTCGAATAAAGATATACGCCGCCAGTGTAGCGAGCCTCGTTTGTCACGACTGTGCAATTGAGAATGCATCCATTCCTCACCGTTACACCGCAAGCCCACGACTGTCTCTCGTCGGTAACGACGTTAGTTCCGCCTGTATCGCGGTTATTGGCAATCAAGCAGTTTGCGACCGTACCCCTTTCGACGTGGACGAACATTCCGCCATAGACGTTTGGGCTATTTGTCTGCTTCGAAGCACCTGAAGCACTGTTGTTGGTAATGACGCAGTGCGTGAGGATCGCGGCATCGGAATTCAACCAGGCACCTACGCCCCGAACGTACATGCCGTTATATGTACCGCCGCGAATGACGCAATTGGAAACTGTGCCGCCGTTCCCCTCAATCGCAACATTGCTCCCATGCACGGGGGTGCTTTGCTGCTGATACCCATGTCCATTTTCGACGACCAGATTCGCGACAAATGCATCCGCATGGTTGACCCGGAGCGCAATCATGTCTGTCATAGTTGCAACATCCTTCGCTCGGAGGATCACATCTTCCGGATTTCCCGTCGCGCCAAGAACGGCTATTGCATTCGTGATCATGACAGTATCCTGAAGATCATAGGTTCCGCCACCGACACGGACCGTGCCGTAGCCGGGCTTTGCCGCGAGCGTATCAATCGCCGCCTGGATCGTAGCTTTCGGCGCCCCCTGGAAATAGCCGCTGTTATCGTCGCTCCCTCCTTCTTTCGACACATACTGCACAGATGCATCTGCGCCAGGTAATGCAAATACCGCCCGTAACGACCGCGCCGCCTGAATCGTCGGGGAGATGGACGCGGAGGTCGCGTCAATGCCGTCCGTGTCGCCGTCCCAGCGCCAGAAGGCGCTGCCTTCCTCCGGAGTCGCGACCAGCGAGATTGTTTCGCCGTTGCGAACCCAGTTCTCCGCAGCGACAGAGACGGAACCGCCAGCGGTCGCGGAAACGGAAACGAGCCATTCGTTGGTGAAATGCCAGACGAGCTCGTCGTGCATGAAATGGGTGTAAGAAAACGAAGAGCCATTTCCCTCCTGCGCCACGGTTTTTGCGCCGGTGGCAAGGTCAGTTATTTCGTAATGGGAGTAGCCAGTGCATACCCAGCGCTCGGTTGCGTCCTCCTCGACGGCAGGATTCGAAACCGTCGCCGTAAAGGTGTCATTCGCGGAGATTTCGGTAATTGCGCCGTAGGCGGGATCGGCCGTGCCGAGGTTCTCCGGATCGCCGCTTACATGGAGCCAGGCGGCATTTGACGCATACTGAGCTGTCGCCGTGAAAGACTCTGAAACAGACTCAAACTCGGAGTCGGCATGATCCCATCCGGTGAATGTGTAGCCGTCGCGACCTGGGACGGTCGGCGGCGTGACGGACTGGCCGACGAACACGATGTTCGTCTGAAGCCCCGTTCCGTCCCAGTCGTTGAAGATCACTTTGCACTTCGTCGGATACGTCAGCGTTGTCAACAGACCGTGTTTGGAAGTGCCGATGGAATCCACCGCTTCGACGGAATACGACTCGGGAACATCAGCGGAACGCATGTAGGCACCGCCGCCGCTCGTGCGGCCAAGGCCCGTAAACTGCGGTCCTGAGGAGGTTTCTGTAAGATACGTGTTCAGAACATCGGCCAGGGACGAACTCAATCTCGCGTTGTACGTGACGATGAGCTTGGCATTCGGATATTTGGCGGCAATCCCTTCGATATATGTCTTGACGGGCGTGAGGGTCGCCTGTTCCTTGCTGGCATTATAGTTCGTCGCTCGGAGGCTGATAAGTGCAAACTGGTCGCCGCATTCATCTTCGAATACAGCCGCGATGTTACTGTCCTTATAGTCTTCCGACGGCGAATTGACGAGACTGTACTTGTTCGAATCGTAAATAATCACCTTATAGGCGCCGTAATCTCCACCTTGATAATTCGCTACCTTGAAGTTCCTACCATTGCTGCTGAAATCGGCATCAATGAAGTAGCTGAGCTTCTTGGTATAGTCAAACACACCGAAGTCTATGCCGCTCGTGCCCATGTAGGCTTGGATCGGCGTTTCGTCGTTGCAGTTGCTCGTTTCATTGATCGCGAACGAGAGCGCCTTGATCGCCGTGGCGCTTGAGGGCAGCGCGGCAAAAATTGCCGCAGCGACGAATGCGATCGACTTCACAGTTATGTTTTTCATGCAAGCCTCCGTTGATGTCTATAGAGCCCCAAATACAGATGTTGTAATTTTACAATATCACGTTACAAAAGACAATATACAAAAGTATAAAGTATAGTGTAATGCGCCAATCCGCATGCCGGACGCGGAACGCCGTTCGGCATGCGGATTGTCCGTAATCAGAACAGGTTGCTGAACCAGTTCCCGCCGGCAGTCGACTTGTAGCCGACCCACGGCTTGCCGCCGGCGAGGACCTGACGCGTCTTCTCGTCGAACGTGGCGCGCATGCCGGTGCGGAGCGCGGCGTTCGACATGATGAGCGCGATTGCATGGCTGTAGCCCGCCTCGACGGGAGCATGCGGATCCTTGCGGGCGCGAACACACTCCATCCAGTTGCGCATGTGCGCGGACGTGAGCGGATCGCCGCCAGTGTTTGCGGACGTTACGACCTGCTCCTGCGGTGCCGGAAGCGGCTCGCTCGTCGGCTTCACGTTCTCGACGCCCTCGTTCGTGACGCATCCAGAACCGAGGTCAATGCAGCCAGTCGGCCCGAAATACTTCTCGGTCGGCGACTCGTTGTTCGGCTTGGAACCACCGGCGCAGTTGGTCTGGTGCGACTGGAACATCACCTGGAAGCCCTTGCCCTTCACGCCCGACTCGCCATACTCAAGCAGCGTCGTGAACGTGTCGTAGCTCTGACGACCATCGGTCCACTGGTAGAGGCCGCCCGACGAAACCGCCGTTTTAGGATACGGCTGTCCGAGGAACCAGGCGACCGTGTCGATCTGATGGCACATCCACTGGCCAGGAACGCCAGACGAGAACGGCCAGAAGAGACGGAACTCGAGGTACTTGCGCGGATCGAACGGATACTCCGCCGGGTCGCGGTCGAGAAGCCACATATTCCAGTCGATATCCTCCTTCTTGAGCGAGCCAATGAGCTTCTCGTCACGACGCCAGCGCTTGGGCTGGTTGACGTTCCACGTGAGATGCACGTAGCTGATGTCGCCGAACTTTCCGGAGTTGATGAAATCCTTGGCGGCCATGTACTTCTTGCCGGAGCGGCGCTGGGAGCCAATCTGGAGGACTGCGCCAGGCTTCATCGTGCCCATCGCACGTTTCGCGTTCACGGCATCGAGAAGCATGTTCGCAGAGTACATGTCCTCGGCGATCGGCTTCTCGCAGTAGGCGTCGCAACCCGCCTCAATCGCATGGACGGCATGCTGGGCGTGCTGGAAGTCGGCAGTCGAGATGATCACCGCGTCGAGACCGAGGCGGTCCTTGGCCTCGTATAGCGCGATGTCGCTCCCGAACGTCTCGACCTCGTGACCGAGCTTCGCCTCCATCTCGGGCTTCGCGTGCTCGTAGAGGCGCTTTTTCCAGAGGTCCGCGACTGCGACCATCTCGAAGTCAAGCTCCTTGTTGTGGTGCAGGAAGCACGGCAGGAGCGACCCGCGGAAGCGGTCGGAGTAGCCGACGCACGCGACGCGGATCTTATTGTTCGCGCCTGCGGCGTAGAGCGAGGGGCCGTATCCGGCGGCGATTATGCCGGCAAGACCGGCGGCACCCTTGCAGAATTCACGACGATCGATTTTTTCCATCAGACTAGTCCTTTCATTGTTTCAATTGCAGTTTTTGCGTTCTTTGCGAAATCCTTTGCGTCGCCCCAGCCGCACTCGCAGCTGACGCCTCCGGCATATCCCGCCGTCTTAAGCGCGTCGAAAAACGGCCTCATCCTTTCGACGAGCGCGGGGTCGTGCCCGGGGAAGAGGCGTGAGCCGTATTCGGCAACGTGCACGTGCTTCAGAAGCGGCCCCGCCTTTACGATCGCCTCCGGGTCGTCGCCTCCCATCTGCATGTGGAAGATGTCGGCGAGCTGTGCAAGACGCGGAGAGTTCACTTCGCGGCAGATGGCGAGTCCCTGGAACACATAGTTTATTATGTTTGATTCCTTCGGGCGCAGCGGCTCTATCACAAGCTGCGTCGTCTTGAGGTCCTCGACGCGCTTAACGAGCGCGCGGCAAAACTCGGCGTACTGGCGTGCACCCTCCTCGAGGTCAGGACGATCCTCCGCCTTGGAAGCCATGAAGTCGCCCGGCACGTTCCTGGCGCCGCCGGAACCGAACACAACCGTCTTCACGCCGACCTCGTCCGCACGGCGAAGCGCAATCTCGGCGTAGTCGAGGGCGGGCCCGGGATCGGCCTTGGGGCCGGTGATGCGGTGGCTCCACAGGAGAAGGCCGTTGCTGCTCCTAAGCGGAAGCGGCCGCTTCGCGATCTCCTCCTTCTGCCTCTTCCACCACTCGTCGTCCTTCGTCGGGTCGAACGCCTGGCCCGCGCCCCACTCCCAGAAATCATAGCCGAGGTCGCGCATGATAGTCACGTCCTCGATGGACGAACGGCACGCGCCGAAGAGGACGCGCCCCTTCCCGTCGCCCGTAATCGGCGCCCCCGGGAGAGGGGCGTGCCGCGGATGGCACGGCAGGTCGTCGCCGGAAACGCCGGCGCACCCGGCAAGCCCCGCCACAGCGAGCGAGCCCAGCAGGAATTCCCGTCTGTCAGTCACTTCGTATCTCCTTTCGTTTTTTGTTTGGAAAATGTCCTGTCCGCAAAGTCGAGCGCCCATTTCCAGTCGTATGGCGAAAGTCCATGATCCTCCGTCCGGCGCACATATCCAAGCGGCGGACACACTGCCACGTCGTCGTAGGGCTCTGGCCAATCATCGAGTCCGATGCCCTTGCCCTTCAGGAGTTCCCAGACGGGAGACGCCGCCTTTGCAGCCAACCACTCGCCGCGCGGATCGAACCACTTCTTGTCGTAGCCCTCAAGCAGCAACGCGCGTGGCGCGACGCATGCAAGCAGTAGATGCTGGTCGAACGGCATTTCCCTCTCGCGCCCCGCCCACTTCCAGAGCCCCGCGCAATACCACCACGGGAACATAAGCCGCTGCGCAGCGATGCTCTCGCCGTAGTCGCGCTTCATGAGCTGTACGCCAATCGCGCCCGTCTGGTTCGCAACGCAGGCTGCGAAGCGCTCATCGAACGCCGCCGCGAGAAGCGCCGCCTTGCCAAGACGCGACGAGCCAACAACAACGCTCCGCGCCGCGTCGATCTCTTCGACGCCCTCCGCGAGGTCGAGCCCGCGGCAGAGCCCCCAAGCCCACGCCATGATCGCGCCCGTGTTGTCCGTCCGCTTGGGATCTCTCGCGCCCCAGAGCTCAAACACGCCGTCAAGAGGCATGCCGTTCTTGCCTGGGCCATCTGACGAAATCTGCTTGTAGTTCGCAGACATGAAGACATATCCCCTCGCGGCAAACTCGCCAAGGGGAAGCACGAAGTGGTTCGTGCGGCCCGACGCAATTAGGTCGTTGCCTTTGTAGTTAAGGTGCAAGATCACGGGGCACGGCTTCTTCGCGTGGCGCGGGACAAAAACGATCCAGTCTATGCATGGACCCGTCTTGTCTGCCTTGAACCACTGGCGGTAGCGCCGTTCCGTCGCAAAGCGGTCTTCCGTGATCTTCTCCGAGACGAGCTCGAATACCATCGCGTCGGGCTTAGGCGGCATCCGGCCGTACACCTCGCGCTCGAAGACGCCGAGGATTTCCTTGCGGCGCTCCGCCCAGTCCGCCGCACTCGCGACCTTGCGCCCGTCGGAGAAGACGAGCGGGTCGGGAATCTCGTAGTCCTTGCCGAGCACTCCCGCCTTCGACTCGTCGTAGTTGATTTCGACGAAGCCGGTTTCGTTCGTCCAGAACCGGATAGGATTCTGCCCGACGGGAGTACGCTCGATTCTCTGCACCTTCATTGGCATCACGAGCGCACGCTCCTCTTCCGCCACCCACGGCGTCGCTGGCGCTGCGCATTTGCCGCGGAACACGAGACTGACGGGGCCGAGAAGTCCGGACGGCTGGAGCTTGTCTGAAACCGAAGGGCCGGAATGGATCGTCGGCAGGAGCGGCCAGCGGCTCTGGTCTTTCGGCTTGCGGCGCGGAATGTTCCAGTAGTGCACGGTCGAGCGCGTGACCCGATTTTCCGCAGGCAGAAAGCAGTCGCCGACGAGTCGGTTGTACCAGTTGTTCGTGTAGCGAATCTCGATCTCGTTTTCGCCCTCGCGAAGCGCGGAAGTGACGTCTGCCTCCCACGGCGCGCACCAGACGACGCCGCAGTCCTTGCCGTTCACGAAGACGTGCGCGAGCCCCGTCGGAAGCTCGCCGAGGGAAAGGGTGCGAGTGGAGGAGTGGAGGAGTGGAGGAGTGGAGGAGTTGGGGAGTGTGAGAGTGGTGCGGTAGGTCGCGGTGCCGGCGAAGTAACGGAGCTCCGTGCTCGCCACCTTGCCGTCCTCGCCGAAGCTCGTCCAATCGCGCAGCGTCTCCATCGTGACAGGCGCCGGCGGCGCGGCGGATATGCCGCGGTGGTACGCGAACGAAACGCTCCAGGCGTTGGTGACAGGGATTTGTTGCGGCGGTTTTTTCAAAACCGGCCTACCGTTCCCCGTTCCCCATTCCCACCCCTCTAGCGACCGCTTGCGCGGCTCGCTTCGCTCGGGGGATACGTTCCCCTCTATCGGCGCAAACACGACAAAGCAGCTGCCGCCCACGGGGAGATAGAGTGTGACGCGCGTCTTGCCGTCAGGGAGAGCCGTGGCATCGGCAGCCTTGCGCGTCATCGTCACTGGGTCCCATATCTCGGCAATCCGACCTTTGCTCGATGCGTTTAAAACGACTTCGCCCTTCCCCTCGCCGACGACGAAGAACCAGTCTGCGTCTCCTTCGCGGCGGTGCGTCGTAGTGAACTGCGCATTGTCGTCCTTGCGGTAACGACCCCACCCGTGGTAATTGGTCGAGACGTTGACGAATTCTCCATCGTCGACGTATTCTCCGCGCTGGAGCATCGCCTGGCAGCGCCAGAGGTAGTTGATGAACGCGACGGCGTCATCGTGCCACGTGACGTTGCGATTGATGTGCGTGCCGGCGAAGTATTCCGCGCCTGGAACGCCGAACTTCTTCGGCGAGCACGTGAACGTGTGCCATACGAGGCGGTTTGCGCCGTCGGCGAACGCAATGTCGGCGAGCGGCTTGAGCGCCGAAGGCTCGACCGACCAGTGCCTGATCATGTGTGTGAACGCCTCAAGCGAGACGATGCGCCGATTCTCGCGGCGCGCCGAAAGGACCGCGGCGCGCTGGTAGAACCGTCCGCCCCTGTTCGCCCTCCGTGCGTCAGGCCCCTCTAGGCACCCATCGAGAACCCAGAACTCGCCCTGTGGAAAGTCGTTGTGCGCAAGCATGTCGAGCTGGTCGCAGTCGAGCTTTACATGTTCCGAACCCCATGCCCACGGGCCGCCCGACTCGGAATAGACCTTGAGTCCGTGCGCGTGCGCCCAATCGCGCATCGTCGCGTAGAAGTTGTCCTTTATCATCCGCCAGCTGCCGCCGGTCTTGACGCTTCCCTCGTAGCTGACGGAGTAGATGTGCGTGAAGGTCGTGCCGACAAGCTCGGGAACGCGCTTGAGAAGCGGCCCTACGGCGCGATCGAGATGCGCGACCACTTCGTCGCGGTTCATGACGTCGGTCTCGTACTCCTTGCCGTCGATGAAGCCGTTGAGCGTGCCGCCGCTCGCGGAGGCGTTCATCGTGAACTCAAGCCCGAGACGCGCGCACTCGCGGATGGAAAACTCGACGAGATCGTACCACCCTTCGGTGCCCCAGACAAGCTCGGCCTTGGGATTGACGACATGCTCGTCGTTCTCCCAGTAGCCGCGAGAGTCGATCATGAGGATGCCGCCGAAGCCGAGGCGCTTCATCGACTCGAGGTCGGCGGTGATCGTCTCGCGGTCGGCATGCCCGTTGACCCACCACCAGTAGCACCAGGGGCGGGACTCGGCAGGCGGCGTCGCGAACGCCGACCAAAGCGACAGAAACGCCGAGGCGAGCAACATCATTTGCCCTCCGTCACCACGACCGTCTCGATGCCAAGGGCGCGGCCGAGCTTCTTGAGTTCAGCCGCATGGTGGCCTACGCCGAGCGCGAAGTGGTGGGTCGGGCCTCCCATCGACCAGTTCCTGAGGAACGTGCGGACGTCCGGCGGGAACTTGCCGTGGGTGTTGGTGTTGCCGGTGGGCGGAATGGGGCCCGCAAGCGACTCGCCTTCGGCGACGATGAACTTGAAAGAGCCGTCGGCCTTGAGTCCGAGGGACATCATCGTGATCGGACCCTCCTTGATGTTGAACTCGACGCCCGCGCCGCTTCCGGGCTTGCCGTGGTACTTCTTGAGCGAGCGGAGAACGGGTTTCTTCGAGGCGATGTTGAGATGGTGGGGGCCGTCGTGCCCGACGAGCACCGTGTCGCGCTCGAAGTCGATCGGATGGAACTCCGCGAAGCTACCGCCGATGTTGAGGCGGTCGAAGATCATCATCGCGACGCAGTTCTTGAGGTCGAACTCGCCGCACATCGGAAAGCCGGCCGAGGTGAGAAGCGAGTTACCGACGATGAAGTTGGTGACGAGCTCGCGCGTCGGAGAGCCGGCCTCGCCCTCGTAGTAGTAGGCAAAGCCGTCGAGGTTGCGCTTCTCGATGAACTTCTCGAGCGCGCAAGCGGCCTTTGCCGCGACGTCGAGATCCTTGGCTGTCAGCTTCTCGGTCCAAGGGTCGGAAACGGGATCGGGGGTGTCGAAGAAGTCGAGGATGCGCTTTTTCATCGCCTCTACCTCCCCGTTCCCCGTTCCCTGTTCCCCGTTCCCCAACTCTCGGTAGAAAGGCATGATTTCGTCTGGCTCGCACAAGGCGACGTGGCAGCCGAACGTGCGCGAAACGGCAGTCGGGTCGACCTGCATGTCGTACATCGCCTCGAGAACGTGGCCCATGAGCCCGATTCTGGCGCGCCTGAGGTCGTGCAGCACATGCGCGACTGCGCACCACTGGCGAATCTCCTCTTCGGCCTTCGCGTCGCCGTCGAGCTTTCCGATGACTACGTCCGCGACCGGACGCCCATAGCGTATGGCGACGCCCGTGAACTCTGGAACGGAGCAGAGGTCGTCGTTCAGGAGCTGCTTGTAGATTGTCGCGTGCTCGTAGTCGAGGCGCGAGTCGGGCTGGAGAGCGACGAGGACGATCGGGCACTTAAGCTCGCGCACGAAAGGCGCGAAGGTGGAGCTCGTCGCATAGGTCACCATGTCGACGAAGAGGAGGTCGAGGTCGGCAGACTTCATCGCCGGAATGAGCGACGCGGCCTTCTCGGGATTGTCGGAGATGCCGAACGAAGTGACGTTGACATCGTGCGACTCTACGCGCTTCTCGAAAACGTTCGCCTTCTTGAGCATGTCGTCGTAGAGACCAGGGCACTGCTTCCAGTAGGTGTCGAGCCCTACGGACACGACGCCGACGTTTGCGGTAAGCGGCTTTCTCCTCTTCACGCGTGGAGGCTCTGCGAGCACAACCGCACAGCAAACTGCCAAGACCATCGAAGTTGCTTCTTTGCACATAGCTTTACAATCCTTCCGTGTTGTGTTTACTCCTTCGGCTATTGTCGAGTACATTTTACCACGAACTCGTCGAAAAGTACAATGCTTATTTTTGACACACTTGCACTTTTTGACAAATATTGGTATCATTCCCCCATGCAAAGCAGATACAAGTACTTTCCGACAAGCCCGGCACAGTCCTCGTGGGGGCTGTACATCACATGCGCCGGGCACGGCAGATCAGAGCCCAACGCCGTATTCCCCTCGCACGCGCATCCAGACCAATACTTCTTCTCGTGGAAAGTCGGGCGAATCCTGCGGGAATGGCAGATTATCCTTATCTGCGACGGCGAGGGCACGGTGGAGTTCAAGAACCGAAGGTGCCGCGTCCGCAAAGGCTCGCTAATCGTGCTGCCGCCTGGATGCTGGCACCGCTACCGTCCGAACCCGAAGACGGGATGGACGACGCTATGGATCGGATTCGGCGGCGAACTCGCCGCGCGAATTCTCGGCGGCGCTGGGTTTGGCCCGGACGGCGAAGTGCGCGACATCGAAGAAGCGCGCCGACTGCATCAGCTCTTCGCGGGCACAGTGTCGTATATCCTCGACAACGGTCAAACCGCAGTATATTCCGCCGCGGCGAGGATTCCAATGCTCGTCGCTGCGATAATCGAGGACTGCCCGTCGGACAAGGAGCAGACGGCCAACGCCGACCTCGTGAGACGCGCCCAGACGTTCATCGCTGAAAACTCAACGGGGATCGTCGACTTCGCATCGCTCGCAGGATCGCTCGGCATTGACTACCGCTCGTTCAGGTATCTCTTCAAAAAAGAGACGGGTTTCTCCCCTCTCCAGTACCAGCTCGCCGTGCGGCTCACGAGGGCAAAAAACTTGCTTAGGTCGAGTGACATGCCTGTCGCAGAAATCGGCAGTACGCTCGGTTTCAACTCGACATGGTACTTCTCGCGCTTCTTCAGGCAGCAGACTGGCATGCCGCCAATCACATACAGGAAGAAGCATACCGGGGAGTAAAAGGGCATAAAAAAAGCTGGCGACGTCCTACTCTCGCATGTCCGCTGCCGCTGCGCGGCAATAGGTGGCCTTTGGCGACCCCAACCGACCCCAACCGACCCCAACCGACTCTACTTGACTCTATGCGACTCTAATCGACCCTATAATTTTCTGCTCATCCCGAAACTCCAACTGCCGCTTCAACCATTTCTCAGCCGCGGCACTTTTGCCGCGCCTTTTAT
>JAZSLQ010000259.1:0-2991 GCA_045535455.1 Kiritimatiellia bacterium
GAGACGGCCACGAGGCGCTTCAGGGGAACGGCGCGACAGTAGAGCTTCAGCATCGTGTCCGGAAGGTGGTGTCCGTCGGGGATGAACATCACGCTTGCGCGGTCCTCGACCAGCGCGGAGAAAACGACCTGGTCATGGCGGTCGACCATGTTCGGAATGCCGTTGCCGAGATGCGTGAACGCCTTCGCGCCGGCCGCGAGGCACGGCTCCAGCCGGTCCGGGCTCGTCGCCGTCTGGTGCCCGAGCGAGACGACGACGCCCTGCGCGGACAAGGCGCGGACGAAGTCCGGCATGCCGGGGATCTCGGCGGCGACGTTGACCATCCTCACCAGCCCTTCCGCCGCGTCCTGGAAGCGCCCGAAGAGCGCGAGGTCCGGCGGACGCACCCACTCCACCGGATGCGTCCCCACCGCGCCCGGCTCCGGCGAGATAAACGGGCCCTCGAGGAAGAATCCCAGGATCGACCGCTCGCATTCGGCATACCGCTGCCGCGCCGCCACAACCGTGCGGATGTTGGCGACGAGCATTTCCGGATCGCCGGTGACCAGCGTCGGCAGAAACGCCGCGGTGCCGTCGGCGGCGAGCCTGTCGGCCACCGCCTTCACCGCCTCGGCGGAGAGCCCGGGCGAGTTGAAGTCCACGCCCGCATAGCCGTTCACCTGGAGATCCACCCAGCCGTCCTGCATCACATCAGCCCCCTGAAGTAGTCGCGAGATTCGTCGATCCACTGCGGATTCGACGGAAACGCGTTGGCAAGCTCGAGCCCGAGGCAGCCGTCGTAGCCGATCTCGCGGAGCGCGTCGAACACGCCGTCGTAGTCGAAGGCGCGACCGGCCGGATTGACGCCGGAGGATCCGTTGGACGCGTCGGAGATGCAGCGGACGTGTCCGTCGAAGATCCGGTCCGCGTACTTGAGCGCGACGGCGCGGCAGTCGATGCCGTCGGCGTAGGTGTACGCCCAGTCGACGCAGAGGCCCATGCGGGGCGAAAGGTCCCGGATCAGTTCGTACGTCTCGGGAACTGCCGGGTAGAGGCCGGGATTGCCGGTCTTGGGATTGCGGCCGTGGTTGTGGATGGCGAAGCGGATGCCGTACTCGTCGGCGAGGCGCGAGCACTCCTCGCAGAGCGCGCGGTCGCTGCGCACATCCGTCCACTTCGGCCCGAGTTTTCTGCCGGGGACGCCGACGAGCAGCGGCACGCCGAGCGCGGCGGCGTAGTCGAAGCGCCGCCTGGCCTCGTCCGCCGAGCACATGTAGATCGGCCCTGCGCCATACGGCTCGACGCCGCAGTCGGCGCACTTGCGGCGGAACGCCGCGATCTGCTCGCCCGTCGCGTCGAACGGCAGATGGAAGTCCTTCACGCACAGCCGGCTGAAGCCGTGCGCCGCGCAGAACTCCAGCGCGCCGTCGGCGCTGAACGATTTCAGCGTGTAGCCGGCCATCGCGAGGCTGAACCGCGTGCGTCCGCCGCGAAGCCCCGCGCAGCCGCCGGCGGCAAACGCCGCCGCCGCGGCCATGAAACTGCGTCTTGTCGTCATGCCACCTTCTCCTTTCCGCCAAGCCTGGCGAAGAATCCGTCGACCGCCCGCCGCGCCCCGGCGTCGTCCGGCCAGAGCGCCGTGCCGAGCGCAAGGCAGGCGAGCGTCGCCGCCGCCGTGAGCGGAAACGACCAGGTCATCTCCCGCAGAAACGGCCACCGCGCCCCCGCCGCGAAGACCGCGAGCCCGAAGGCGATTCCGCCCACGAGACCGGCCATGCCGGCGCGGCGCGCGATGCGGCGGCACAGGAGCCCGCCCAGCATCGGCAGCGCGATCGGCGGCAACAGGACGCCGAACGCCTTGTTCGAGAGGTTGAAGAGGTCGTCGGCCCCCTGCACATACTGCATCGCGAAGGCCAGCGCAAGGACGATTCCGCCGACGAGCGCCGTCGCCGCCCGCGCGGCCAGCATCTTCGCGCGCGCCGACGCGGACGGGGAGAACTTGAGGTAGAGCTCGTTCACCGCAACCGCCGCCGCCGCGTTGTAGTTCCCGGCAAGCGAGCTCATCGTGGCCGAGAACATCCCCGCCACCCCCAGCCCGATCATGCCGGACGGCGGCACCTCGCGGCAGAGCCGGGCGTAGACGCCGTTCATCTCCGCGTCGGCGAGCCCGGGCAGGAAGACCCGCGCCGCCATCGCAGGGAAGAAGAAGAGCGGCGGACCGAGGAAGAGGAGCGCGGCGACGAGGTACGCCATCTTCCTCGCGTCGCGATCGCTGCGCGTGGAGTAGTAGCGCTGGACGAGCGACCAGTTCGTCGACAGCGTCGAGCCGACGCAGCAGAAGAACACCAGCATGTACATCCAGGTGTAGCGGCCGGCGGTGAACGAGAAGAAGCCCTCGGGCGCGCGGTCGAGAAATACCTGGAGCCCGTGCGCGAGCCCCGTGCCGCCGTCGACGGCGGCGAGGCGCGAAAGGCAGAGGAACGGCAGCGCAAGGACGACCGCAAGGACGACGAAGAACTGGATGAAGTCGCAGGCGAGCGTCGCCTTGAGCCCGCCGAGGAAGGTGTAGGCGACGATGATCAGCCCCGAGGCGCAGATCGACCAGAAGAGCGGGAAACCCATCCCCACGCCCACCACCGTGCCGATCGCAAGCAGCTTGAGCGCGTTGTCGATGAGCTGCATCGGCAGCCCGAGCACGGCCAGCGTCCGGCACATCCCCGGCGTGTAGCGCTCCGCGACGAAGTCGATCGGGCTCGCCTTCGCCGCGCGCCGCCAGCGCACCGCCAGGAATCGCGCGCCGAGCAGCACCGCCGGCACCGACAGCCAGCTCACCGTGACCGGCACCCAGCCGTACTTGTACGCCAGCGCCGAATACATCACGAACGCGAGCGCCGAGAAGCTGTTCATGTAGAAGCTCACGCCGGAAAGCCACCACGGCGTCGTCCGGTCGGCGCCGAAGAACCGGTCCGCCGTCCCGGCCCGGCCGGAATACCAGACGCCGACGCACACCAT
>JAZSLQ010000235.1:0-19489 GCA_045535455.1 Kiritimatiellia bacterium
AGATGCAAGTCGATCTTGGCGATCGTGTCGCCCTCGATCTCGATTGAACCGAACCCGACCGTTCGATTCGGCAGAAGCATAAAGACGTTTTCAAGTTTCATTTATGTTCTCCTTTTAAATTTCTTTAACGCAGAGGCGCAGAGGCGCAGAGAACGCAGAGTGTTTTATAGGTTTTGAAATGTGATTTCTTTGTTGATGACAACATTTACCTTCATAATTTTTCATGTGTTATACAACATCCCCTCTTCTCTGCGCACTTCGCGTCTCTGCGTCTCTGCGTTAAAACCTAAACTGCCGATTTTATATTTTCCTTCAAAACAGCTGAAACGGCGGCATCAATCGCATCGGGAATAATGATCGGCAAGGCGTGTTCCGAACCAGGCACCATAGTCACCGACGCCTGCGGGAATATCGACTTTAGGAACGCGGCGTTTTCGGCGCGCACGATTCCATCGCGCTCGCTATGGAAAATCGCAACCGGGCACTTAAGCCGCCCCGACGCCTTTAGTTCCCCAAGCGCGGCGCGGAGATCAGTCTCACGCAAGTAGTCGAGCCCGCGGGCGAGATTCCTGTCCTCGTCGAGCATGTACGGATTCGGTTTGCCGTCTGGGATTCCGAAGAACCCTTCACCATGAGTCATCTTGAGCCCTACCTCAAGCGCGGCAAGACGCCTCTCAGACATTCCCGCCCAGCCGTCGTCCTTCATCATTCTCGCCGTCGCAGCGACAAGCACGAGCCCCTTTATCTTCTCGGGATACGACACGGCAAGGCGAAGCGCGGCGCTTCCGCCCATCGACCATCCTACGAGAACGACGCCATCTTCTGCCTCGACCGCCTTTTCTGGAAGCCCTTCCAACTGATCGACATACGAAAACACGCGGTCGCGCAGAAACGCGCAAAGATCCCACGCCTGCTCACTCGCGGACCAGCCGTTAAGGACAAAGGTCTTCACATTCCCTCACGATCCGCCGTGCAACGGCGAGCTTGGTCATAAGCGGCAGACGGTCAACTGAGCCGTCTTTCCTAACGAGAGTCACGCGATTGGTGTCGACACCAAAGCCGGAGCCCTTCTCCGTGACGTCGTTCGCCACGATCATGTCGAGGTTCTTCTCGCGGCACTTGCGCAGCGCCTCCGCGATGACGTCGTTTGTCTCGGCGGCGAAGCCCACAAGATAAGTTGGCGAGTGGGTGAGTGGGTGAGTGGGTGAGTGGGTCGTCTTTGTTCTGCGGGCGATTTCCTTGAGGATGTCGGGGTTGCGGACGAGCTTGAGCGTGTCGGACATCTGCCCCTTTTTTAGCTTCCTCGGCGCGCATTTCGCCGGCCGCCAGTCCGCAACCGCCGCAGTGGAGACAAAGACAGTGCCTGATGCCTGCTGCGACAATTCGCGCTCGACGGCGGCAAGCATTTCGCGCGCGCTCGTCACGTCGATTCGCCTGACGCCCTTCGGCGTCTTGAGTGACACAGGTCCGGCCACAAGGACGACTTCATGCCCGCGCATCGCCGCAACGCGCGCGACGGCGAAGCCCATCTTGCCGGTCGAAGGGTTCGAAAGAAACCTCACCGGATCGAGATATTCGCGTGTAGGCCCTGCTGTTACGACAAACTTCATCGCTCATTCCTTGTTGAAGGGCTGCGACCCGCCCTGCGCAAAGAAGCCGAGCTTCTCCGCCTTCAGCGCTGCCTCCATGAAAGAGAGGCGATCCTTCTCCGCAAGTCGCCATACCTCGGCGGCGGTCAACGACGGCTTCGGCCCGATTAAAGGACATCCCGACGCGGCGACGAGCATGCGGACGGCGACGGGCGTAACGTCCGCGCCATCGTGAAACCACTTCCCGCCCTTCTGCGTTGAAACGAGCGACACTGCACGGCTCGTCGTGCTCATGCCGTTCGTCGCGTACAGTTCGACAAACGCGACCGCCGCGCATGTAAGGGACACCTCGTTCGTGGACGCGAGCGAAATCGCGTGGTCGACTTCATTCTGCACGCTCGGCTCGAGGACGTCTTCGTCCACGAGCGGCTGTGCAGTTATGACTGCGGCGGCGACTATGAGAGAGCAGAACATGCGAGGTCGCAGAGTTTGTCTATTGACGGGTCGTCCGTCAGCTGGTGGAGGAAATTGCGACGGAACTCGAGGTGATCGCGTTCGCGGCAGAGGCGCCGCGAAGTCTGGTAGTGAAGCCCCGAAATCATCCAGCCAACCTGGATCAAGACGAAATCGGAAAGCGATGCTATGTCCTGGTAGGCGACGGGCATCCGCTTCTCTATGCAGTCGACTACGACGGGGTTCGGCGGGGCGCTGATAGCAAGGTCCCAGAACGCGCGGGAGTCGCTCTTCCAGTCGGTATGCTCAACCTGGTCTTCGAGGACGCGGAAAATGTCGAGCTTGTCGGCGTCGCGCACCGTGTGCGAACAGGCCTCGGTGAGCTTGTCGAGCCCTTCAGGAATGTCGCGCCTGTTGTGATAGAGGACGGCATTCAAGATCGCGTCGCGCTTCAGCGCATCGGGAATGAGCGCATCAAGCCAGCCCTTCTCCTTTACGATATCGTGGGAAAAGACGGCGTGATCTACCGAGTCGGAGTCGCGGAAAGTGTTATAGACCTTTAACTGCTCGTAACGCCCAGTGTCGTGGAGAAGTGCCGCAGCAAGAGCGGCCTCGCGCGTCTCGGCGTCGAACGTCTCGCCGTCGGCGATTAGCTCTGCGTTTTTCACGACGAACCCAGTGTGGATGCGCTTAAGGCGCATCAGCTTCGGCAGGGTGCCGTCTGGATCCCTGTATTCGTCGACATATCTGTCGTAAAGTCGCGTGAGTTCAGTCATCATACGAGCTTTATCCTCTTCCAGCCACCATTATACCATCTTACGAGCGTTCCTGCACAGATCACGACAACGTAAACGACCATCGTCCCCCAGAGAGCCGTCATCGTGTTGTGCCATTTCGCGACCACCCAGACGAGCGGCAGCCACAGGCCGAAGGCGCAAAAAGTCATCCACCACATGACGAAATGCGTGTCGCCCGCGCCCTTTAGCGCGCCAGAGACGATGACATCCGTCGCGTCGAACACCTGCCATGCGGCCATCAGCAAAAAGAGCCAGAAGCCGAGGGAGTAGAACGTCGAGAGCTGGACGCCAGGTGAGGCGAAGAGCGAGAGGATCGGTCGGCAAAAGACGACTGCGAGAGCCGAAAGGACGGCGACGAGCGAAAGCCCGAGGATGAGCGTGCGCATCGCATCGCGGTGCGCCGCGGCGGAATCGCCGCGTCCCTGCGCCTGGCCTACGAGAGTGGCGGCGCATATCGAAAAGCCCTCCATCGGCGCGAAGAGGAAGTAGTTAACCTTGAAACAGGCGTTCGAGACAGCGAACTCCTGGTCGCCGATGCGACCGGTGACGAAGACGAAGATCGTGAATGAGAGGATGTTGATAGCCGAATACGCACCACTCGGCACGCCGTAGCGAAGCACCTTCCCGACGAGCGGCCATAGGCGCGGCACATCCGCCACGCCGCCGCCAGGAAGCCGTCGGAGGTCGCGCTCGGCGCACCACGCGAGGACGCCCCACTGAACGAACATCGCCGCGACAGTCGCGTATGCGGCACCGGCCATGCCGAGACGCGGGCAGCCGCAAAACCCGAAGATCAGGATCGGGTCGAACGCAATGTTCACGGCGTTGCCGAGGACGTTCACCCAGAAGACAAGACGCGTCTTCCCCCGTCCTGTGAAGTACGACGAAGCCGCCATCTGGCCGCATAGCGCAATCGCCCCGACCGAGACGATGGCGTAGTACGAGGAAGCGCGCGCGACGACAGCCGGATTCTCCGACATAAACGGCGCGACCATAAGCCCGATCGGAATGAGCGCAACCGCGAGAATGCCGGCGGCGAGCGTTATGACAAGCCCAGCACGGTAGCTCATCCTAATGCCGCGCGAATCGCCTGCGCCGTGGTACTGCGCGACAAAGGTCCCCGAATACGCGACGACCGACTGAAAGAACCCCATCACGAGTATCGCGAGCATCGACGCGGGGAGCGATGCCTCCAAGCTCTCAAGCGACTCACGCGCAAGGAACACCCCGTCGACAAACTGCATGACCGCGTTGTTGACCATGCCGAGTGCGAGCGGCCAGACAAGCCGCAGTATCTCAAGATACCGCTTCATTGCCCCCTTTCGCCGCTGGGAGCGACAGCGTGAAGACGCATCCGTGCGGGCTATTCGCCCGGACGGAAAGATTTCCACCCATTGAGCGCGCAAACTCGCGGGCGGTACAAAGCCCGATGCCAAAACCGCCCTTCCCCGACTCGAGGACCGTCTTGGCGCGGTAGTAGCGGTCAAATGCCCTCGCCATCTCGCGCTTCGACATGCCCTGCCCCTCGTCCGCAAACTCGATGTTGACAAAGCCGCCTTTACGGAAGAACCTGACGCGCACCGGGCCATACGGAAGCGCATACTTGAGATCGTTGCCTATCAGGTTCCACAGTATCTGGACGACGAGTGTTTCGTCCCCCTCCGCCACAAAATTGGGGACAGGCCCCGCGAAAGTGCCGTTTTTCAAGGGTTCCGTGGGGTCTGTCCCCATCTCCACGGGGAGGTCGGAGCCGTCTGTGACGTCGCGGATGTCCTCTCGGAAGAGCGCGTAGGCCTCTTCGTAGCACTTAACGAGGTCGACTTCGTCCCGCTGCGGCTTGGGGCGCTTCCCACCGAGCCGTAGGAAGTCCTTGATGTTGGTGACAAGGCGGATCATCCGCTCGTTGAGGACCTTCGCCTCCTCGTCGTTCCGCCCTATGGAATAGCGCATCCCCACGAGCGGAGTCGTAAGGTCGTGCGCGGTCGCCGCGAGAAAGTCGTCGCGCGAACGCACGTAGTCGACAAAGAACCGCGCTCCGAGGAATGTGATGCCGACAAGAACGATCAGAAACATCGGGCCAAAAAGATAGAACATGAACTCGTAGTCATGCTCCTCGATGTTGGTCCAGCGTGCGTAGACCATCTCGCCGTCCTTCTCGCCTGCGCCGCGAGTCCAGACGAGACGCCCGCCGTCAAACATACGCCACCCCCACATGTCACGCCCCCACTTGGCGCCTGCGGAATTCCAGTCCTTCCACAACATGTCGGCAGGATAGTCGCCAAACTGCGCCACGCCGCGAATGATGCCGCGCCCACGCTCCCAGACAAAGTCAGCCAAAAGCGGATCCTCGCGCATTGCCTTCGCCGCCTGTTCGGTCGTTGCGAGAACACGCGCTTTTTCGTCACGCACGATAATCGGAACGTCATTAAGTAGGAATCTGACGCCAAGCGCCACGACCACGACAGTCGGCAGGCTTAGGGCGACAACGCTCCGCAGCAGTCTCCAGTTGCCGCCGTACATCTTAAAGCCCCATCAATTCCCTTGCGCGGGCGAACTCGGCGGAGAGGTCAACCTTGCGGCAGCCGTCGACATATCCCTCGCGGCGGAGGTTCTCGACAAAGCGGCGGAACTTGTGGGGACCGGGCTTCAGGTTGTCGAGCGCAACGACCTCGGCAGAGCCAAAGGTACATGCTTCGGAAAGCATACCCGTAGATTCGGCAGTAACATAAAGCCGCTTCGCGAGCTGTACAAACGCCGGAATAGGATTGAAGTGATCCTTCGAATAGATGAGCTTGTAGGCCCACGGATAGGAGTCGACGAGCGCTTCGACATCTGCTGGCGTGCGGCGAGAGGTCGTGACGCAAAGCTGCGCATCCTTGTTCGCCGCGAATATCTCGTCAAGCCGAGACTTCATCCGCTCGACGGTCATGGAGGAACACTTGTTAGGCCCGCCGACGATTACGCCGACGATGTTGTCGGTCGCACCCTGATAGCGCTCCCTGAACGCGGCGACGCCCTTTTCGTAAAAATCAGCGTCGTTCGCGACGAGGTTCGCCGGAATCTCGACGACATTGGGAAGCTTCGCCGGATTGTCGAACGTCGGCGCAAGAATGCAGTCGAAGGAGGAAAGATCGTAGCCACGCGGATAAAGGACGACGCCGCACTTCGCTCCAGAAATCTTCCGCGCAAGCGACTTCGCAGCATAAAAAGTCCCAGAACCTGTTCCAATTATAGTGGGAGAGTGGGGGAGTGGAGGAGTGGGGGAGTGGAGGAGTCCGTCCAAACCTTGAAGAAGCCCCACAGTCCTTATGCCCAGCGCATCAAAGAGATAGCTAAGCATCTTGTGGAACGGCGACTTGAACTTCACCGGCACAAGCTGGAAGTCAAGCCCAAGCGCGCGCGCAAACGCCTTTGACTGGTTTTCGTGCCCGGCCTTTCCGTCGGTAAGTACAATGGCTTTGCCGTTGTTCATCATACAATTCCCGCAGGGATGCGCATTGTCTTGCGGCATGCGCTTTTCAAGAGTTCCTTTACGGCCGCGCGCATCTGCCGCTTTGCCGCGCCCATCGACGCCTTTATCGTGCAACCCGCCGCCTTGCGATGCCCGCCGCCGCCGAACTTCGCGGCGAGGACAGTCGCGTCCCAGTCGCCGCGCGTTCTTATTGAGCAGCGAGTCTCCTTCGTGCGGTCGGGGATCTGGTAGAAGAAAAGAGCGATCTCGTTCTTCGCGACGGAGCGCGGAATCTCGATTATATCCTCGGCCTCGGCCTTAGTGCCACGCACTTCGCGGAAGTCGTCGCGCGTGAGCGAGACTTCGGCGACCTTCCTGTTCTTCCAGATGTGGAGAGAGCGCCACGCGATGCGCTTGAGCTCTATCGCCTTGCGCGTGAACGTGCCGTATATGACGTCGTTGATGAACGCCGTGCGGACGCCATACTTGAGAAGATCGCCCGCCGCGCGCAGGGTGCGCTGGCTCGTCGAGTCGTATGCGAAGCGGCCCGAGTCCGTTATCATCGCGACCCAGAGCGCCTCGGCGGAGGCGCGGTCTAGCTTCCACTCCATCCACTTCGCAAATCGCCAGACGATTTCGCCAGCGCTCGACGCCTCGGGATCTACGATCTGCACATCCCCAAATGAGCCGTCGTTCGTGACATGGTGGTCGATGCAAATGCACTTGAGTCCCTTCGCAACTGGCTCGACTTCGGGCGGCATACGGCTGAACGAACTGCAATCCACGGCGATGAAAAGGTCAAAACTACCGCCGAGACGCCGACGTGCGCCCTTCAGCTTGCGCACTGGAATCAAATCGGCGGCACCTTCGAGGAAACCAGGCTTGCCGAGCGCGTTAAGATCGGCTGTCGCCCACGCGTCCTTCCCCGCGTTTCTCAAAAGCCGCGCGAGGGCGATCATCGAGCCAAGCGAATCCCCGTCGGGGCTCAGGTGCCCCGAAATGAGAATCCGCTTTGCGCCCGCAATAAGCTTCTTTGCGGCGTCATAGTTTTCGCGCTTCACCATCGATAGACAATTATATCATATTTTCAGACAATGTGCGCAATCACGCCCGAAACCCGCTTAGACGTCTCGTGTTTTTCCGGCAAGACCGAGGCGAGAGGCGAACAGCCCGAGGGCGAAAAGATAGGCGATGCAGACGCCGAGGGTCGCGACAATGCCGACGGGGCCGAACGACGACTGCGCTACGCCAAGAACGGCGGAGACTATGCCGCCGGGCGCTTTAGTGGCGGAAGGAGCGCTGGCCGGTGAAGACCATCGCGACGCCTGCGTCGTTCGCGCAGTCGATCACGTCCCAGTCGCGGATCGCGCCACCGGGCTGGACAACCGACGTGATGCCCTGGCGGATGCCGACTTCAAGTCCGTCGCGGAACGGGAAGAACGCGTCCGAAACCATCGCGCAACCGGGAAGCCCGCCCTTCTCGGCCTTCGTCTGCTCCATGATCTCCGCCTGCTTCTTCGCGCCGTCGTCCTCGCCGAACTTGAGGCGGAGGTCGTTGAACGGAAGCTGGTACTTCTCCCACGCGATCCAGTCGGCGTGCTTCGTGTACGCCTTGTCGCGCGCGATTTCCGCGACGCCGACGCGATCCTGCTCGCCCGTGCCGATTCCGACCGTGACCCCGTCCTTCACGTAGAGGACCGAGTTGGACGTGACGCCGGCCTCGACGAGCCAGCCGAACACGAGGTCCTCGTACTCCTTCGCAGTCGGAAGGCGCTTGATCTTGTGCTCTTCAAATGTCACTTCGCCCGTCGCCTTGTTCGTGATCTTGCGGTTGCAGTAGGCGGGCATGAAGTCCTCGGGCTTCCTCGCGTTCGCGCTGAACGACGTCTGCGCGACAATGCCGCCGTCAATAAGCGACTTGAAATCGACGACGTGCTTTGCGACAAAGTCGGTGAGGCGCGACATGTTCTTGATGCGAAAGACGCGCAGGTTCTTCTTCGTGGCGAAAAGATCCATTACGCCAGGCGCGAAGTCAGGCGCAACGACGACCTCGGCGTAGTTCTCGACGATGAGCTTCGCCGTCTCCATGTCGCAGTCGCGGTTCAGCGCAATCGCGCCGCCAAACGCCGCGAGGCGGTCGGCCTTGTTCGCGCGGAAGTACGCCTCGGCGAGCGTGGAGCCCGTCGCGACGCCGCACGGGTTGTTGTGCTTGACGATGACGGCGCAGGGCTTGTCCATCAAATAGCGGAGAATGTTGAGCGCGTTGTCCGTGTCGGTGACATTCGTCTTGCCGGGGTGCTTGCCGGACTGGAGAAGCTCGGGAACGGACGCAAGGTACTGGCCCGCCTGAAGCATCTCGACGTCGCCAAGGACGAGGTTGCCGTTCACAAGCTTGTAGAGCGCGGCTTCCTGGCCGGGGTTCTCGCCGTAGCGAAGCCCTTTCTCCTCGCCGCCGATGTTCCACGTCACCTTCTCGTAGTGGAAGGTCTGGCGGTTCGCGCCGTCGATGAACGAAATCTCCATCGCGGGCGCAAAGTGATCGGCTTCAATCGTCTTGTATGCTTCCTTCAGGTCTTTCATGGCTATTTTTGGTTTTTTAGGTTTCAGAATTTTTTAGACAGGATTTACAAGATTTACAAGATTTTTTAAGCAGGTAGGGCAGGAGATGCAGGAGAATATCTGGGGTTTTACCCCAGACCCCAAACTCCTGTTTCTCCTGTTCTCCATGCTAAAATCATGTTAATCATGTTAATCCTGTCAAAAAACTTAAGGCGCAAACGCGTCGCCTGCGAAGAGGTTGCGCGAAACGCCGTTGAAGTAGAACTCCTGTCCGGTTGCGTCGAGGACGCTGCGCCAAGACTGGCCGTCAGTGTCGAGCTTCTGGCGCTCAATCGTCGCAAGCGCGATCGGCACGAGCGCGAAGCTCTCGCCGATGTTGCCGACAACGCAGTCGGTGCGACCGGCCATCGCGGCGTGAACTGCGGCGCGCGCAAGCTCGTAGCAGCGAATCGCATCGGTGCCGCGCGCGGGGCAGCTGCGAATGATGTAGCTCGGGTCGATATACTTGACGCTCGCGTTGAAGCCCTTTTCCTTGAAGTGCGCGGAAATGCGGCGCTTCAGGAACTCTCCGATGTCCTTCTTGAGAATGTTGCCGCTCGCATCGCGCTCCTCAGCGCCTTCCATCAGTTCCTGGCCGGCGCCCTCGGCGGCAACAATGACGGCGTGGGATTTCCCTGCTGCGAAGCGGCGCTCGAGCGCCCTGAGAAGCCCGCGCTCGCCCTCGAGCTCGAACTGGACTTCAGGGACAAGGCAGAAGTTTACGACAGGGTTTGCCACCGTCGCGGACGCGGCGATGAAGCCGGAGTCACGGCCCATGAGCTTCACGAGGCCGATGCCGTGGGGCGTTCCCTTCGCCTCAACGTGTGCGCTCCTGATGACCTCTGCGGCCTGCGCGACCGCGCTCTCAAAGCCAAAGCTACGGCCTACGAACATCAGGTCGTTGTCAATCGTCTTCGGGATGCCGACGACGGAGATCTTGAGTCCGCGCTTCAGCACTTCCGCGGCAATGTCGCTCGCGCAGCGCAAGGAACCGTCGCCGCCAATGCAGAAGAGGACGTTGATGTTCATCCTCTCGAGCGTGTCGACCATCACATCCGCCGGCTGCTGGCCGCGGCTCGAACCGAGAACCGTGCCGCCCGCCTCGTGGATCGTGTCCACCGCGTCGGGGTTGAGGAGCATCGGCTCGTAGCCATACTTCGGGTTGAGCCCCGCGTAACCATAGCGGATGCCAAAGACCTTCTTTACGCCGTAGTCGAACTCGAGGATCTCGACAAGCCCCTTGATGACCGTATTGAGCCCCGGGCAGAGCCCGCCAGCCGTCACGATGCCGACGCGCGTCCAGCGCGGGTCGTGGAAGATCGTCTCCTTCGGCCCCGCCTTCTCGAACGTCGGCATGTGCCCGAGCTTCGTCTCGGCAAAGCGCGCATACGACTCGCTTTCTGTGGCGAAGACCCGCTCTCCTTCCGCGACATACTTGCGGTGGCGGACGGGTGACGGCAACTTGCAAGCCCCGAGCGTCTTTACGGTGCAGACGAATTTCTCGCGGTCAGACAGTATCTTGTCGAGTATGGCGGACATCTAAAAGGCCTCTTCAGTCGTTATTCTGCTTCAAGGTTATTTTCGCTTTCGAGGATATTATATCAAATCCTGACCGCCGCTTCGACAATGACCAAAAAGAACTTCTGCCGCGGTTGCCCGGAAGCACCGCCTACAGCATCGCAAGCAGCTTGCGGCGAAGCTCCGCAAATTCCGCGGCGGTCACAAGCCCTTGGCGGGCAAGGCGCTGAAGTCGCTTTAGCCGCGCCTCGATGGAAATTCCAGCTGACGGCACCGACGCGAACGGCACGGCTGCGGGGGCAAACGGCGACTGCGTCCGCGCTTGCTCCTCGCCAAGCGACGGCAGCGCGGAAACGGCACGGCGCAAGGCGTCCTCGTTTTCGTGGTAGTAGTGGCGCGTCATCGCAGACGTGGCATGTCCGACAATTGCCTGCACTACCGGCAATGGAACGCCTGCGTTCGCGGCGAGCGATACGAAGGTGTGGCGCAGCGAGTGGAAAGTCGCCTCCGGTGTCTTGCGTCTGCGCCCTTCTATTCTCACGCTTGTCGAGATTCCCGCCGAGCGAAAAATACGCAGAAGCCCATAGCTTATCTTCCCGCGAGAGGTGCGATACCACTCGGAAAGCCGCTCCAGCACACTTTCGCCGCGACTTGGCTCCGGCACGGCCGCGAGCGCGGCAAAAAGCACGTCGTGAATCGGGATTGTGACTGGCTGGCCATGCGAATGGCGGCTTGTCTTACTCGGAATGATCTGGATTACCCTTCTTGTGAGATCGACGCACCGCCACTTGAGGCAGCAGCAGTCGCCGAGCCGGAGCCCGGTGTAGATGCCGATGACGAAAAGCGTCTTCCATTCGTCGCCTTGTCGCGCCGCGGCGGAAAGGAGCCGCAACAATTCTCCCACGGTAAACTCCCGGCGCGAATGTCCGTCGCCGACGAGAAGCGAGACGCCGTCCCAAGGGTCGCGCTCAAGCCCCGCTCGCCCTGCGAGGCAGATAAATATCTCGCGCAGCACGCAAACGCGGAAGTTATATGTCGTGGCGCAGACGCGCGAGCGGAGATCCGCGAGATATTCGGCGACCGCATCGCGCGAGACGTCCTTGAGGGAGTCGGCTTCAGGATGCGCGGCGGCCATCCAGCGGGCAAAGGCGAGATAGACGTTTCGCTTAGCGTTCAGCGTCGACGGCGCCTGGTCGCGTCTGTTTGGCGACTTGATGTATTCCGGCCATGCGTCCGCGAGCGCAAGATGGCGTTCGCCGCCGCCGAGCGGGGCAAGGAACTTCGCAAGCGCCTTTTCTGCTCTTGCCCTGTCCGTTGTTCCCGTGGAGCGGCTCAGCCGTCTGCCCTTCCAGCCGACGCGAAGAGTCCATGTTCCGTTTTTCTCCTGCTGGAGGTTTCCCGTTCCCCTTGTACGTGCCATCTGCAATCTCCTTTCGTATTGGTTTCATCTGGCGTTACCAGACATTCTACCAATACAAGGAGAAAAGGCAGGCATCTACTCGTTGGGATTGGCGATTGTGCGAAGCCCTATGCGGCGGAGGGCTTCGTTCTTAGACTCCCAAGTCTCGGGCGAGGTTTCGTTTTCTAGCTCGCGGCGAGTGCGCTCGTAAATCTGCATCTCCTGCGCCGTGCGCTCGTTGAGCCGCCGCCAGAAAGAGCGCGGCGTTCCGTTGCCGTTGGCGAGGTATTCGCGCATCTCCTCTCGCATACCATTGACGATCTGCTTGAGTTCCCGCAGCTCTCGCTCCTCGCCCGCGTCAATCGCAATGTCGCGCTCGGCGGCAAGCTCGTCCTTCGCATAGGCGACGAACGCCGCTTCCATCGCCGCGTCCAAGAGCCTTGGATTCACGCCCTTGGCGCACATCAGTTTCCCGGGCTGCGCGAAAACCGCAAGCATCTGGTCGCCTGTGCGCGGCAGATATGCCGCGAAGTCGCCGCGCTCCAGCCCCTCCATCGTCGCCGGATCGCCGTAGATCTGGTGGCGCGGAGTAGATACGATTGCCGACTCGGAAGTTTTCTTGGCCGCAAAGAACGCATAGAGCGCAAAGGAGAGCACGAGGACCGACGCAACCGCCGTGAATCCGACGATTGCCATCGCGGTCTTTGCAACCTTCGCGCCCCTCACCTCGCCGTTCGCCTTCGAGCCGTCTGCCGCGACGACCTTGATCGCCTTTATCCCACGCGTCCGCAACGCCGCAAACACGGCCTCGCGCGTAGCGGCCTCCATCGTCGCCTCGTGCCGAACGCCGTCGCTCGTCTTGTATGCGTAAGTGTATTTCATGGCCACCGAAAATTCTTCGAACGCCCCCTTACATTCGCGCCGAAAATTTGGTACAATACCAAGTGCCCCCAATGACGGGGCGTTTAACCCGCCGACTTTCGGGGAGGCGGCGCAGAGCCGGGAGCGATCCCGGCTCTTGCACTTTTAAGACCAACAAATGAAAAACACAATCATCTACATCGACGGCGGCAATCTCTACTATGGGCAACTTCGCGGCTCCGCCAACAAATGGCTTGACCTTGAGGCATTCTCCGCCAAACTTCTCAATCCCGACCACGCCATTGCCGCCGTCAAGTATTTCACATCGCGCGTAATCGACAAATCCGCCGACCAGTGCCATACCCAACGGCAGAGCCAGTACCTTACCGCACTCGCCACTCGCCCACTTGTCAAAATCATAGAAGGCCGTTACCGCGAACAATCCGAACTCCTCGCTCCAGTCCAAGAGCCATGCACGTCCTGTGACAGGAAACGGGCCGACGGTCGCATCAAGGTTCGTCGCATTACGGAGAAGATGACCGACGTGAACATCGCGGATGCGATGCTTCGCGACGCATACGAACGGCGCACCGAATGCCTTGTCCTCATTTCTGGCGACACCGATCTCGCGCCCATAGTGAAAACCGTCAGATATCACGTCGGAATCCCCGTTCTTGTGTTCAACCCTCAGAGAAGCATCTGCAACGAGCTTCGGCGATATGCGACGTTTTACCGCAACATCCCGCAGGGTTCTGCGGACGGGTGCCGACTTCCTGATTCGCTTGAAACGAGCGACGGCCGCACAATTCGCTGCCCTGCGGCGTGGATGCCCGGCAGGACTGGCGATTCGTGATGTGGCGCAGGCGTATCGCACGACCAGCCGCTATTTGCTGACCTTCTTTTCCTCGGGCTTGATCTTGATGGGCGCGGTGGGCAATTCGTGAACCTTGTCCCAAATTGCCTTCTGCACGTCGTTTGTCGGCGCCGGTGCCCAGCCATCCTTGCAAGCCTTCGCGTATGTCACCAACCTTATCGGCGTCACTCCCACTTTGATGAGCCGAGCCACACATGTATAAGCGGTATCGCCAGGTATGAACTCCTCGACCAAATCCAGATCGCAAATGTCTCCGATTGCCATGATGTTGTCGGGATATTGCGAACCACCAGCCCCACATGCGAAGCAAAAGGCACGAAGCAGCTCTTTGCGGCAACGCGAGGCAAAGAACTTGTCAAGTGCCTTGCCCTTGAGGTTCTTGTCGAGCTTGCGAATGTTTACCTTTGCCCTGTAGTCTTCAGGAAAGGCGGCAAGAATTGGCGAGTCGGCATCGTCCACAACCTCAATCTGAACCTGTCCCGACGCTGCATCACCAAGAACGGCCCTGCATTTTGTCGCTTTCTCGACTTGCCTGCACACTGCCTCGAGTTCGTTTGTCGGAAGTCTGCTCTGATTGTTCACGAAGACAATCTGGCCTTTCTGCGAGCCCGGCTGGGGCAACAGGTCAAGCGCATTGGCGGCGATCGCCAGCGTCGCGGCAAAAGTGGCAATCAAAAGACGTTTCATCATTGTTCTCCTTTTAGTTGTTTACGCATCTTGTTGCGATATTCCATTTGTCTATAGTAAAATTCCGGTAGGACTATCTTCTTCGCGCCGCGCTCCTCAAGCATGACATTCGCGGCCTCGACGTAATCTTTCATTTCGTCAACAGTCAAATTGCCGTCACGCCGCAGTTCGTCAAGATGCTTTTTCAAGTCCTCTCGATACGCGCCAAGTTCCCGCAGCTCGCGCCTGGTGTCGGTAAGGATCTTTGCAATGTCCTCCCCTGCGTCATATCGCGCCTTCAGCTCAATCTTTGTCTCAATGACGGCGCGTTTCAGCGCTTTCTCCTCCTCTGAATCATCCTTGCTGATGATGATAGGACTCTCTATGGACTTTAAGAAACTTTTTACAAACCGCTCGTCAAACTCGTCGCTTCCTATCAAGTCTGCCCCTGGCTCTATTACGAGAAGCCCCGCAATGTCTTTGTCGGCTTTCGTGTGGAAAATGCGCTCTTCCAAAGGCAATTTCGATTCGTCAACCTTGATGTAGTTTGCAGGACGCAACTTCTTGTGGCCCCAATGGGCCGGATTCCCCCATTGGTTCGTCTTGGGCTCGGTCACTACTGGTTTCGGCGTTGCCGTTTCGGGAATTGCGTCAACACCTTCGACTTTCCCGATTTTGGCGGGCGAGACTTTGCCGGCAATGTCTTTCCGCTTGTTCTCTTGACCTTGCTCTGTGTCACCATGCTTGGAAGTTTGCACGATCACCGCTATGATTGCGGCAATTGCAACAACCACTCCACCCAAGACAACATAGCGAAGACCACCCCTCTTTGGAGCTGCCTTTGCCTTGCCAGTATTTACCGTTGGTGCTATCATTGCCGCTCCTTGCAACCGAGCGGCGGAACGCTAAAGATCCTCGTCCGTGACGTTGAGATCGCGCATCAACTGCCTTTGAAGCCCAGCCCTCAGATCATGGTTTCCATGAATGGGGATAATGACTGTCTTGCCAGTTGTGGGATTGCGGTACTTGGCGTGGCTTCCTGACTGGGAAATGAAAAGCCAACCATTCTCCTCGGCAACTTTTGCAAGCCGCTTGCCGGAAACATGCTTCATACCGTAACCTGCATCAATGAAGAGTGCTCGACATTTGCAGGCGCATCCTCAAGATAGAGAGATATCGCCTCGCGAATGTTCGCGTTGAGCTCGTCCAATGTGTCCGCCTCTGTATAGCAGCCAGGCAAATCGGGCACTTCAGCCCAATAGCCGCCTTCTTCTGCAGAGTGAACGATAACGTTGTATGTGCTCATGCTGAGACCTCTTCAATTCAACGTGGGATAGTATCCCATTTTTTCGTTCCGCTGTCAACCGCTCCTTGTTTGGTTTTGATTTAAAAAGCCCGCCCGCGCAGTGCGGACGGGCTTTTGCGTCATTTACGCTTCAGCGCGATTACGCGCGACGGCGACGGAGCGCGAGGCCAGCCATGCCGAGAAGCATGAGAAGCCCGCTCGTCGGTTCCGGTGCAACCGAATACCAGCCAGCCGAACCAAAGGCCGTCGTGCCATCATTGTCACGGAGAATCTTGGAAGTTGCCGTGGCGATGGAATACGACACCTGACCGCCCGAAAGGTCAGCCGCCTTGGACTGGGCAACAGAGAGATATATCGACGAATCATCAGAATTGAAGATTGCATAATAAACGCTCATTTTGCCATCACCATCAAGCGCAAACTTGCTGGAGTCGGTAGTGAATGTCTCCTTTGCAATCTTTCCGTCGCTTCCAGTTGTGCCGCTTATGATTGTGTTTTCAGAGAAATCGGCCATAGTCTTTCCTCCGCGAAGGCCAGAGAGGAGATCTCCCTGCGAAATACCGGCCGTATAGATGAGGTAGTAGGTCAAGCCGGACTGCGCAGTTGCGCTCGCCCACTGCGTTCCCATTGTAGGAGCATCGTAGCCGTTAAAGACCGCACCGTTGCTCATCGCGGACCAATTGTATGTAGCAGCTTGAAGCCCAGCCGCAACAGCAACCGCTCCAAGTGCAATAATCAGTTTCTTCATTTTTGTTTCCTTTTTGTTTTTACTTGGGCGCACGACCCTTTGCCGCGCACCCGGTAAATTGTTTAGTTGTTCGCAGGGAGGACCTTCGGGACAACGAAGTAGAACGCCGTGCTACCCTGACGCTCCGGAGGATCGACCCAGAAGCCCTCACCAGCACCAATCGTTACATCATTCTCAGAGGTAATCTCGTCGCCGGTGTCTGTATCCGTCCACACACCTCCGTTCCAATTCTCCCCATCATCAGTAGTGTCAGACCAGAGATACTCTGCCTGCGGCATACCATTCGACCTGAGTGACTGCATCGTAAGGCCAAACGCATACTCCTCGGTGAGATAATACTCGTTATCTTCGTAGCCCTGAATCTCAATCTGGCTAAGAGTGGTAGGCGCGGGAAGCATATTGCAGACAGCACACTTAGCGCCATCCTTCAGCGGAAATGCCTGATCACCCCTAAGCACTGCACCGGCAGTAGTCAGATAGAAGCCCGCACTTCCCTGAAATTCTGGGCAGTCGAACCAAAGCGCATCACCAGGATTGAGTTCAACATCGTTTTCCGATGTAATTTCATCGCCAGTATCCGTGTCAAGCCATACACCGCCATTCCATTTCTCGCCGTCGTCCGTTGTGTCGGACCACAGATATTCGGCATCAGGCATGCCGTTTGATTTGCGAATCTGGAATGTTGCACCGAACGCATACTCTTCGGTGAGGTAATACTCGTTATTCTCATAACCAGCAACCTTGAGCTCGGAGAGCTTGACCTTCGACGCACCGCTGACGCTCACGAAGCACGGGCCAACCATGCTCTTCCCGCCATCCCTCAGCGCGACATTGTTGTAGCCTACGATATTCGCCGATTCAACGGCCAGCAGGCTTCCACACATCGCTGCCGCAGCAGCACAAAACGCGACTTTCTTCTGAACTGCGGCGACACCCCTCTCCCGACGCGCTCTCGCGCGGTCGGGGGCGTCGCGTGGTGCAGTTGAAGTGCAGTGAGGTGCAGTAGGCGGCGATGTACGCGAGAAAACCGAAGCAGACGACCACGAAATACCTCGAAATCGCAGACCCAAAGGACGCCGTTGGGCTGTGGTCGCACCGCGCTTCCTACATGACGCCGCTTAACCCCGTAGGAAACACCCTCAAGACGCTCGGGCACACCCTCGCCGAGGACATCTCGCGCTGGGAGACATACGACGAGATGAAGGCCGCGATGGACGCCAAGGGATGGAAGAAGTCCGCGTCGCGGCGGCTCCGCGAATACGCGGCGCAGTACCTCGGCGAAGTCGTGGACGAGGCGGGCGAACGCGAATGGCTCTCCGCCCCGCGCTGGTTCCGCGCATGGAGCCGCTTTGCGCGGTGGATCGACGGCGTTCAGACCGCGCCGCGCCCGGACTACGTGCGGATGTCCTTCGGCTTCGCGACGGCGGGGCTCAACTGCAACGAGCGAAACCTCCGCGCTGGACGCACGTTCTTCCTCAGAAACGCCGACGGGCGGAACTTCGTCGCAGTTATGGCCGTACCCGCGTCAGACCCCGCCTGGGCCTCGTGGCTGCTGATCGAAAATAGCAACCGGCTCGCTGGCAGAGAATGCTACAAGCGTCTTGTCGTCGATCCGCGCGGGGAATGCCGCTGGACGGAGCTCGACGCGGCGCTCGTGACGGAACTCGTCGCCGACAAAAAGCTCTGCCTTTTTGAGCTTGCGCCAGACCCTGTGTTCGACGCAGTGACCGACCCCGGACTCAACCCACGCGAGCAGTACGCCCACATCTCCACGGACTTCGTATTCTGCGCCTACCCGTGCAAAGGCGGCTTCACCTTCGCGCTACGCTGGGGCGTCACCTACAACCCGGGGCGTACGCGCTACGAGAATGTTGACAAGAACACAATCCTGACCCTCGACATCGCCCGTGAGCGCAGGAAGCCGTGGGCGAAGAGGCCGGTAGAGGTCCGCGACTGCGCATACGCGGAAAAGGCCGCCCGCGAAGTAGTCCTCGCCAACGGCTGCGCCCTCCTGCCGAACGACGCGTCGGACGAACTTCGCCACGCCGTGATGAGGGCGCTCTTTTTCGTCACATTCCCTGACCGGCGGCCAGACGAAATCGGCGGGCTCCTGCGCGGCTACCAGCTGCCCGGGCGCATGGTGCGCAGCGTCGGCAAGGGGCTCAGGGGCGACAACGCCGCCCAGATCGTCGAACGCGTACGCGAAATGGGGAAGGCGCGCGCCGACGCGCGGCGGCAACTCGTCGTAGACACGCTTCTATCCCGCGCCGCAGGTGCGCTCGCCGCGCGGAACGGCCTCGACAAGGGAGAGGCGCTGCGACGCATAGAGTCGGCGGGAGGCCGCGCAACCCTCGCCGCCGCCGCGGAGCGGCTTGGGATGATGGATGGCAACGCGCTTGCGCTCTTCACGCCGAAACCGGGGGCTGGTTCCCTCAAGCTGCCCGATCTCTCGCTCGCCTTCGCGTTCGAGCTGCGGCTCGGGCTCGACGGGTCGCGCGGCGAATCGTCCGCGCCGCTCGTCCAGGCGACGCGCGTAAGGCCTCTCGACGAGACGCCCGGCTCGATGCGCCATGCGGTCGCAGTCGTCGCGTCGGCGACAAGGATGTGGAAGCCCATGCGCGGGCGGGAGGACATGCCGCTCGAAGTCTCGTCGAAGCACTCGCCGCGAATCCTGCGGGAAGACGGGCGGTACTACCTTCTCGCCGTTCCGCGGCAGGCCGGTGCGTTCCGCTACGACCGCGACCTCGCGTACGAGACGGGCGGGAAGAGGAAGTCCGTGCCGGTCTCGGCCTATTCTTTCCGTTCATCTAAGGGTGAGAGATCGCGCGAATCGGTGGAGCTTGTCGTGGAGACGTTTGACTGGCAGAAGGTCTCACGCATGGCGCGCGACGGCCGCATGATGCTCTATGCGCTGGACTTCGGCAAGGACAGGCGATGTGCGGACGCGGCGTATCTGCCGACGAATGCCGCGCCGTGCACATTTTCCACAACGGTGCCGAAGATAGAGCATGGCGGCACATCCGCCGCGCCAAGGGCGTCGGACGAAAAAGCGTCCGTCCGGCTCACCTTCGTGGTCAACCCGACAGTCCGGCGCGACAACCGCAAATGGGGTGTCCGCTCGCTTGCCGCCTATCTCGACGCCTACCCCGACGAACGCGCGAGGCCGCGCGTCGCGTTCGATCCCGCGTCCCCGGCGGATTCCGCGCTGGAGGCGGTGCGGAAGGACGCG
>JAZSLQ010000033.1:0-2092 GCA_045535455.1 Kiritimatiellia bacterium
GAACATCCTCGTGCCGGATGTCGCACATGTCGTCGTCAAGGTCCTGCCCGGCGGCAACGCCTACCGGATTTACCTCCTCGAGGCGCACGACGAGTCGATGAACGTTCTCTCAGTCATCGAGAAAACAGTGTGATAAGGAGATTGTCGTGATGACACGAAAAGCACTTCCCCTTGTGTCCATGTTTTGTACCACCGCTGTGAAATGAAATCAGTAATTATAGCATTGCAGATGGCGGGGGAACCCGGACGGCGGAAGCTGTCCGGGGTGCTTGACTATGTGCTTGAAAAGAAATGCCAGTGGAACATCCGGTTCGTGCGGCACCGGGAGGAAGTGTCGCCCGACTTCGTGCGCAGGCTTTCGGCTCATCCCGTCGATGGAATCCTCTATTCGTTCGACAACGTGCATGCCGTCGAGACGGAACTTGCAAAGATCGCGATTCCTACTGTTGTCCTTGATCTCTATGGTTCGTCGCCGATATTCAAGCGGACAAAGAACATATCGTTCGTTTCCAGCGACTGCCAGGCCACGGGACATGCCGCCGCCGACTTCCTGCTCGATTCCGGCGTGTGCCGCAGTTTCGCGTTCGTGCCGGACGTGCATCACCGCGCTTGGGGACGCCTTCGCGGGCATGCATTCATCGACCGCATCGGCAAGCACGGTTTCCGCACCGCAGTGTACAGACGTCCGAGGGGAACTTCATACGACCTCGCCGAATTGGCGGGATGGTTGGGGGCGCTGCCAAAACCCTGCGGTGTGTTCGTCGCATTCGACGACCGTGCGCTTGACGTGCTGGAGGCGTGCCGCGCCGCGGGGCTTGCCGTGCCGGACGAGATTGCCGTCGTTGGAGTGGACAACGATACGATGCTCTGCGAACACACGATTCCCGCCATTACGAGCGTACAACCGAATCATGCAGCCATCGGCAGACTTGCTGCTGAAATGTTGTGCGAAATGATGGAAAAACACAGCACGAAGCATGTGCGGCGCGAGACGTGCGCCGGTGTACAGATCATCGCACGGGAAACCACGCCGTCCGTGTCGAACGCCGGACGTCTCGTGCAGAAGGCCGTCGCCTACATCCATGCGAACGCGACGAAGGGAATTGGCGTTCGCGACGTGGTGGCGCATCTGGGATGTTCCCGCCGCCTTGCCGATCTGCGTTTCGGCGAGCTGCAGGGGATGTCGATTCTGGACGCGATACGGAAGACGCAGATGGACGAAGTGTGCCGACTTCTGCGGACGACCAATCTATCCGTCCGCGCGATAGCGGAACAGACTGGATTCGCAAACGCAAAGCATCTCCCCGAACGCTTCAAGTCCATCGTCGGCTGCTCCATGTCCGCCTACAGGGGAAATGATATTGCCTAAAAGTGTGTTTTTATTTGCTTGATTATGGGTTGGATGGTAAGGGGGATTTTGGTAAAATTCTCGCCAAAGGCAAACAAGGTTTTCAAAATCCCGAAGGAGAACGGCATGACAACAAGAGCATGTGTGGCAGCAATCGTCGGTTTTGTGGTTGGCTTTGTCCAGACCGCAAAGGGCGCGACGGTGTTTGAAACAGCGAACGACCACACGGGCGTCTATACGTTCGGAAGTCCTGTCGAGAGCGGCGAGACTGAAACGGCAAACATCGGGAGTGCGGCGGCCTATGAACCGGGACGGTTCGCGTTCCGTTCTGGAACCGTGAACATCAAGAAGGGCGGCTACGTCCACATGGTGGGGTATGAAGCAATTCCAAATACAGGTAAAGACAATCAGACGCACTGGGGCAACTGGCTGGGGGCAAACGGCTGCTCTGCGACATTGAATATCGATGGCGGCGTATTCTGGGCGTGCAATGGCGCAGCCAACGCCGACACGACCGTCGAACCGGGCAGGGGACGGCTGCGTATAGGCGTGAACAATGCTACCGGCGGACGGACAGGAGTCGCGCGACTCAATCTCATCAGCGGTACGTTGCGGATTGACAATGTCTTGATGTGCGGTGGTTCCAACTACAAAGACAGCTCCGCCAAAAGCACGCCAGCCGAGATGAACATGTCGGGCGGAACGGCAATCGTCAATAAATTCTGGCTTGGAGCGAGCGCCAGC
>JAZSLQ010000199.1:0-17565 GCA_045535455.1 Kiritimatiellia bacterium
GACGATCCTCAAGGTGACGCGGCGGCTGAGGAAGGGCGGACAGAACTTCTCCGCCCAGTCGCTCGGCGTGCTGTTTGGCGTGCACGACGGCATCGCTTCCTTCGCGGCGAAGGTATCCGCGTACCTCAAGTCGCCGCGTCCGAAGTTCGACCTCTTGGCCATCCAGGCGGAGTCCGCAGGGCTTCGCGACCTTGTGCGCGACAGCCGCAGGCGCCAGCTCGACCGCGTAGGCCCTGACGATCCCAGCTCGCCCGTCCGCGTGTTGGTCGAGCTCGACATCCTAAACGCATACGAGAGGATCCGCGGATACTACCTCAACATCGCCGAGACGCTTGCGGGAGGAAAGGGATGAAGACGCTAAACTCGATGTCGCCTATACAGGAGTACAAGAAATAGAGCAATCTCCGGCCGTTGCGTTACTTCCTACACCACCCGCGACGCGAAGGAGATCACGAAGCTGCTGGCTATGGCGCCAAAAGCGCCGACGGTTGCGAGAAACGCAAACCCCTTGCAAAATGGGCCTTTCGCGGGGGGCTCCGAGTTTTAAACTACATACACTACAGTTTGCCGTTGAATGTGCCATGATGTTTTGATATCATATCAGACATGGATTTCAAGATTATTTCTTTTGCTTTTGTTGTATTGGTTGCGGGCCGCGCGACGGTCGCGGGCATGCTGGATATGCAGCGCGAGATAGATGACGTAGCGGCGTGTGGCGGCGGAGTCGTGCGCATTGCGACGGGCGAGCGAGAGGTGCACCCGTTTGTCCTTAGGAGCAATGTCACGCTTGAACTTGCGGAAGGCGCAGTTCTTCTCGCCAGCACTAATATCGCCGATTACGCGGCGGCTCTTGGGGAACGCTGCTTCGTCGGCGCGGAGGGCGCGACGAACATCGCGATTGTCGGACGCGGTGTTATCGACGGGCGCGGCGCGGTGTTCCGCGAGATAGACGGGCTAAAAGGCGAGAGCCAGCCGCAGGCGCTTCCTGTGCTGATGCGATTTACGCGGTGCCGCGATCTTCGACTTGAGGATTTCACATATCGTTGCGGCGCGGCGTGGGGGTGCCATCTCAGGAACTGCGATGGAGTCGCTATGCGCAGGGTAAAGTGCTTCAACCACGTGAACAATACGAACGACGGCATAGACATCGAGTCCGCGAATGTGACGATCGAGGACTGCGACATCGATGCGGACGATGACGCGATTGCGTTCAAGACCGAGAGCGACAAGTCGTTTGCCGTGACGAATGTGACTGTCCGCAACTGCCGTCTTGCGAGTTGCTGTAATGCGGTCAAGTTCGGCACTGGCAGCTATGCCGACTTTCGCGATGTCACTATAGAGGACTGCTCGCTCGTCCGTGCGAAGGGCAACCACCGTTTCAACTGGTGGAAGTCGATTCCCGGCGTCACGAATCGTATTTGCGGCATCGCGGCGCTTGCGCTTGAAGTCGTGGACGGCGGACGAATGGACAACATCGTGGTGCGCAACGTCGAAATGGACGGATACCAGACGCCGATATTCGTGCGGCTTGGAAGGCGGCGCGATCCCGCTGCGGGCGCGGAGACGTATCTCAGGAACGTGCTGATAGAGAATTTTCGCGGTGTCGCCGATAGTCGCATAGCGTCGTCCATAACCGGCGTTCCCGGCCTGCGCCCGCGCGGGATAACGCTGAGGAATGTCTCGCTTGTCGTTCCAGGCGGCGGAACGGAGGCGGATGCGGCGGCCCGAGTGCCTGAAATGGAATGCGCCTACCCGGAGTCGTTCATGTTCGACAAGATGCCGCTTCCGGCATACGGGTTCTATGTTAGGCATGCCGACGGAGTTGTGTTCGAGAATGTCGACGTTAGGCCGGCCTCGCCAGACGCTCGCAAGCCGTTCGTCTTCGATGACGTCAACTGACAAGTTGATTTGGTATAATATCGGCATGGATGCGAAATGGAACAGGACCGACATTCCCTTCAAGGTCGAGCGCTCTGCGGCGGGAAGTCTCTCGAAGCAGATGACCGACGGCTTGAGGGAGGCAATCGTCTCCGGGCACTACAAGCCGGGCGACGTGCTGCCGACGATCCTTGAATGGTCGAAGCTATTGGGCGTCTCGATTCGCGTTCCGGAGGCCGCAGTCGCCGCGCTTGCCAAGGAGGGGCTGATCACCGTACAGAAGCGCATCGGCTGCGTGGTGAACCCGAGGCGGCAGAACGTGTGGAACGGGCGCGTTCTCGTCGTCGTTCCCGATGGCGACCACGTCTACTACCAGAACGTCCTCGTCGGCAGGATTCGCGCCCGCGTGTGCGATGCCGGGTACATGTTCTCGCAGGTGACTGTCGTCAAGAAGGGGAACGGACGCTACGACTTCAAGCAGCTCGCGCACGAGCTTAAGTCGCGCCCGGACTTCACGCTCCTTGTCGAGAACAGGCCGGAGATCGAGCGGCTTCTTTCTAAGTCCGGCGTCGCGTTCGGCGTGTTCGGCAGGGATCGCTGTGCGCTTTCGGGGTGCGTGGCGAACTTCCGCCGCAACAACGACGCGGCAGTTCCCGACATCGTTGCGCACTGCGAGAGGGCGGGCGTCAGGCGCGTGCTCCAGGTGACGAAGGAAACAGGTGGGCACTTCGATGCAGTGCCGCAGCTCAAGAAGTTCGGTTTCGAGGCGGAGGAATGGCAGACGCCGGTCGTGTTTGAGTGCGGACGTGCCGAAGGAACCGAGCGCGGCGCATTCAACGCGTTCCGCGAGCGTTTTGCGAAGGACGGCCGCAAGTGGCTGCCCGATCTTCTTGTTTTCACCGACGACTTTGTCGCCGCCGGTGCGCTTATCGCCATGCTGATGGAGGGCGTAAGAATTCCCGAAGACGTCAAGGTCATCTCGCTCGCCAACAAGGGAATAGGCCCCGTCTATCCTGTGTCGCTCACACGTGTGGAAAACGATCCCGTGCGCCACGGCGAGATGCTTGCCGAGGCAGTCGCGCGCTTTCTTGCCGGGCGCAAGATGCGTGATGGCGAGCTGGCGCCTGAGTATATCGTCGGCGAGTCGTTTCCATGAGGCGACTCGCGGTTCCTCTCGTTGGCGCGTTTGCGTCAGGCATGGTGCCTGGGCTTGTTGCCGCAGCGCTTGCGTTTCTTCCGACGGGTGATGCAGCGAAATCCACTTTCGTCTCTGCCGCGATGTGCGGAATGATTGCGGCGTCTATCGCAGGTGGATTTCTCGCAGATCGGCTGGGGCGCGTTCGCGCCATGCGTCTCGCCGGATGGATCGCGCTTCTTGCGACGCCGTTCCTCTGTGTGTCGCAGCTGTTCTTTGCGTTCGCGTTTGCCGGTCGCTTCGTGCAGGGCTTTGGGCTCGGACTCTTTTCTGTGCTTTTGCCGCTCTACATCGCCGAGACGCAGCCAGACGGTCGACGCGGAAGGGCGACGGCGTTCTATCAGTTCTCCAACTCCCTTGGCGGCATAGTAGGCGCACTCTGCGGCTTTGCCGTTGCTGGCGCTGGGTTGTCGCAGTCGGTGGCGTGGCGATTGGACGTGTTGATGGTTGCGCCGATTTTGGTGGTCTTTCTTGTAGGAAGCCATGTCCTCAAGGTGGCGAGCGGGACGGATTTGGTAGGGTCCGCTCTCCGAGCGGACCGCGGTCGCCTCGGAGAGGCGCCCCTACCTGGGAACTGCGGTCGCCTCGGAGATGCGCCCCTACCGGTAGGGGCATGCGTCCCGCATGCCCGCAGACTTGTCCTTGCGATGGTTGTTCTTGCCCTCACTTCCGCCACTGGCATTGGCTCGGTGATGCACTACTCTGTTACTATGATGACAGAGGCGGGGCTGACGGGATCGAGTGCAAACGCGGCAGATGCAGTGATGCGCGTATGCGGTCTTGTTGCCGCGCTTCTCTCGGCTGCGTTCATCGACGGGCGCGGGAGGGCGTTTGTCCTGAAAATCGGGACGGCGGGATCTGCCGTATCCCTTTTTGCCGCAGGAGGCTTGTTTTTCGGGCTTAAAACGGGGTCTGTCCCCACGTTTGCGGGGTCTGTCCCCGTTGCGGGGCTTGGCGTTGCGGTGCTTCTTTGCCTGTTTGTGGCGTTCTTCTCGTTTGGTCCGGGGGTCTGCGTCTGGGTCATCGCGGCGGAACTTCTTCCCACGCCTGTTCGTGCGAAGGGGATGTCGTTCGCGCTTCTCGGCAACCAGATAGTGACGGCGGCGATAGCGTCCGTGTTCCTCCCCGTTGCCGCGCGCTTTGGCTACGCGCCGCTATTTTTCGCCTTTGCCATCGCCGCCGCCGCGTATTTCGCGCTGGTGAGCATAATTCCAACTTTTAGATTTTTGTTTGGCCACAAAGAACAGGAGTAGACAACCCCGAACTGGAAAATTTATCAGTGATAGAATGACTATTGACTCCGCAGTGTAGAGTATAGTATAATTCTCGGAGTTGATTTTGCAATAGTCAAAAAAATATGTGACTAACGCGGAGTCTGGCATGAGAATCAAGGAATGGGTAATTAACCGAGAGAGGATTGGAAAGTCTTGCTTTTCAAGGGAGGACGTCGTAGCGGCTTTCCCTTCATTGTCGGCTCGTTCAATAAATACTTCCCTTGCGCATTTTGCCAAGGTGGGGCTTATAGAGCGCTTGCATCGTGGATTTTATTGCGTAGTTCCGCCTCAATATGCGCTTTCAGACGGCATTCATCCCTATTATTACATAGACGATTTGATGTCATGGCTTGGAAGGCCTTATTACGTGTCGCTATTGTCGGCTGCATCGCTGTGGGGGGCATCGCACCAGAAGGTGATGACCACACAGGTAATTACGCAATTGCCCCAGTTGAATTTGTCTGTGAACAGAAGGGCGACTATCGACTGGCTCTACCGGAAAACGATTCCTTCGGAATTTGTCCTTGCCCGAAATGGCGAGAACGGGAAGTTGATGTACTCCAATGCGGAATTGACGGCGGTCGATTTGATTCGCTACGTCGATAGAGCCGGAGGCTTTTCGTTCGTCGCTACGGTGCTCGCAGAGCTGAAGGAAGAAACGGATTTCTCGAATGCCGCAAATGGTGTTTTCAGAACTGCTTGTATTGCGGACATTCAGCGGCTTGGCTATGTTTACGACGAGGTTCTTTGCGACCATGTTCAGGCGGCGGCAATATATGATCAGCTTAGGATGATGACAAAGGAATTGGATTCTGTAACGCTTTCGCCGTCATCGCGCGAAGAGGTGATGTCAAGGAATGCAAGATGGAAGGTCTTGGTAAACACAGACATAGAGATTGACGATCTATGATAGACAGAAAATCAATAATGCAGTGGGGCGAGACGCATCCTTGGAACAACAAGGCATTTGTTGAACAGGATTTGGTGATATGCCGCGCTCTGGTGGCGATATATAGCGACCCGTTTCTTTCTAATGTGCTTGCCTTTAGGGGTGGCACTGCGTTGCACAAATTGTTTCTCGCGCCGCAGGTGCGGTATTCCGAGGATATCGACTTGGTTCAGATTGTGCCTGGGCCGATCAAACAAATTGTCGAAAGACTGGACAAGGCGCTGGAATGGTTGCCGAAGAAGTCATTTGACAACAGGCGGTTCGGCTTTCGCATGCGATTTCGTTACGATTCGGAGATCCCGCCAATAGAGCCAATGCGTCTTAAGGTGGAAGTCAATACGTGCGAACATTTTACTGAGTTTGGCTATGTGAATGTTCCCTTTGCCGTTGCAAATCCCTGGTTCAGCGGAGAATGCCAGATTAGGACGTATACCATCAATGAGCATCTTGGAACTAAGATGAGAGCCCTCTATCAACGCAAAAAAGGGCGAGACCTTTTTGATATGCAGTATGCGCTTCGCAATGCAAATTTGGATGTGGATGCTGTAATTCGTTGTTGGCGTAGGTATGTGACGTTGGGTGACAAACCAGCGCCGTCTGCTGATGAGTTCATCGCCAATCTGCATGGGAAGCTTGGCATGCATGATTATTGTCGCGATGTTGATGTTATGCTGCGACCAGGAACTTCATTTGATGTCAATGTGGCGTTCAATGAGGTTAGGGAAAAGATAATCGAAAAGATATAGCGCTGGTGATTCGGCGGTTATATGCTGGCGATTGAAATTCTGGCGAGTTCTGCCTTTATAGTCGCATCCCCCGCAACTCTGTCGCCAATCTCATAAACTATAAAAACTACATTTTTCCTATTGCGCTTTGCGGCGAGGTGTGGTATACTGTCTGCAAATAATTCGCAAAAGGAGGAATGCCTATGGAAACAAGAGGTGTCGCAAACCTCGGTCGCGGCGCGTTGCGCCTGCGCTCCGTCGCAGTTTGCCTAAGTGCGCTATTCGCGTCGGTGACGGCGCTTGCTGACGGTGACACGAGCGATCCGGCGCTTGTGTATTTGCGCCCAGAGACGAGTTCGTTTTGGCACACTGCCACAAACTCAACGATGACGTTGCCTGTGGAGTTTCCGGTCGGCGCGTCTTCTGCGACCTTGACCGTTACGGGCGCGTTCAACTACTCCCAGACGATCAATGACATAACGTCATCATCAGTGACGGTTGCATTGCCTGAAGCAGTGATGCCTGAAAACGACCCTGCCACAGAGGACGTTTACGATTTCACCTTGACGTTCAACGACGGCACGGTGCGGACGGCGAAGCTGGGGCTGATAGCAGGTCTTGGCGATGGAGAAGGTCAGACGCGATGCCTTGCACCGGCGTCTGGCAGCGCATGGGAGAAGGTGAAAGGACAAGTCGCCATTCCGATTCCCTACGGCATGACATCATTTGAGATAAACGGAACATCTACCGATACTGGCCTCGACGGTGCTCAGGGTTGGTATGTCCTCAAGCTCAAGAGCAATGTTTCTGCTGCCCTTTCAGGGCTCGTGGGCGAAGATTCCTGGACAGCGTTGCTTAAAGGCGCCGCTACGGGTTTCTTCCTGATTCTACGGTAAAATCATTCTCCCGAATTCAAAATCTTAACGAAAGGAACAATATCATGAACAAGCCAGCAATGCTCGCCCTGCTACTCACACCCGCCGCGCTCTTCGCCGACCCGCAGGTCGAGCGCGTGATCGTTCGCCAGCAATGGCCGTGGTCTACCGACGTCAAGGTGGAATACAGTCTTTCTGGTGTAGGTGCGGCGCATCCCGTTGATATCTCCGTCCGCGCGTTCAACGATGGTGTCGAACTCCCTTCAGCGAATCTTAACGCTGCCATCACGGGCGAGCGCTATGGTGTTACGAGTGCCGTAGGTTCGTTCACCATCGACCCCGTTGCGGCGTTCGGCACCTCTCAGGTCGCGCTCGGAAACTTCACTGTGCAGCTGACACTCTCGGCATCGGCGGCGAACATCAACGAGGTGTTGTACAAGGTCTTCGACATAGCGACAGGCGCATGCGAGAAGAACATCACGCGCGCCGAGCTCCTCAACGGCAAATACGGCGCGGTCGAGACGGACTTCTCGAAAATCGGCACCGGATTCAACACGACGCTCGATGACGTGATAATTTGGACGGGCGTCACGAACTACCCCGGAGCGAAGACCACAAAACTCGTCATGCGCAAGATCCCTGTCGGCGGCAAGCAGTGCGTTGTAGGCTGCCCGACAACTGAAATGGGGTATAACAGTAGCACGGATGACAGAACTCCTCAAGAGACAATCACGATGCCGGAAGACTACTGGATAGGCGTGTTTGAATTGACCGTGGGGCAGTGCCTAGGGCTCAAGCCGGGTCTTTCCAGCAAGGTGGCTTTCAAAAACGAAGACTGCTACAACGAGCGTCCCATGCATAAGTTGCCCTGGGCGAGCATTCGCTGCTTCAATTCCAACACCTTTAGCGAAGATGTCCATGCGGAATCCGTGATAGGCATTTTGCGTAGCCGGACTGGTCTTTCCGGATGGGAACTTCCGAACACGAATGAATGGGAGGTTGCCTGCCGCGCAGGAACAACCACGGGACTTAACAGCGGAAAGAACCTCACCACCCGTTCGGCCTCTTGTCCCAACCTAAACGAAGTCGCGCGCAATTACTACAACTCGGGCACTACTGCTGAAGGTTACAGTGAGGCGACATGTGATGCGGCGCAGGGTTTGGCCCCGGTGGGAACATACGCCCCGAACGCATACGGGCTCTACGACATGCACGGAAATGTTACTGAATGGACGGTAAATTGGTATGAGCGCACGGGAAGCAATATGGCGGGCGCATACATGAAGGGTGGCGAATATAATTCTAATGCTATACGGCGCACTCGTTCGTCTTTCAAGAATGCTCCTGCCACCTGTAGTTATGACACGATCAATTTCGGCTGCCGTCTGCTGCTGAAACTCGGCGAATAGAAGGAGGGGGCGACCATGCGTATTGCGTGTGTAGTGGTGCTGGCAGCTTCCGTTGGCTTTTGTGACGAGTCGGCGACGCTCGTTCTCGCCAAGCGTGGCGCGGAGCCTCAATACACAATTCGATTTGCGGATGGCGCGGGCGAGAGCGTCCGCTACGCCGCGCTCGAACTGCGGGACTATGTTGAGCGCATCACAGGAACGCGGTTGCCCGTCGTGTCTGGCGGAGCCGCACCACACTCTATCTTCCTCCGTCAGGTCGCTGACGTTGCGCTAGGCGAAGACGGCTTCACTCTCCGCGCCATGGACGATGGCGATGTTGTGGTCTCTGGCGGAAGGCGGGGCGTCCTCTACGGCGTTTACGAGCTGCTGGAACGCTTTGGCGGTGTCGGTTGGTATGCGAGCTGGCGGACGGTTGTGCCGCAATGCGACCGCTTCGAGGTGCCGGAAAAACTCGAAATTTGCGAGAAACCAGCATTCCCCGTCCGTACTTCCGCTTGGCTCGACGGAAAACGCAACGGCGATTTTTGCGCTAGACTGCGTCTTAACGGGGTGCGTTGCCCTCTCGAGGCCAGGCATGGTGGATTCGGGCTGCGCCCAGCCCGTGGCAACGGACATACCTTTCACCGCTATTTGCCGCCGAAGGAGTTCTTTGCGAAGCATCCTGAATACTACGCGGAAGTGGACGGACGGCGCGACTCGTCGCAGCCTTGTCTCTCGAATCCTGAAGTCCTTGCCATCTTCAGAAAACGCGTGCTAGACTGGATTCGCAAGTATCCCGATGGTGACCTCTACATGGTAACGCAGAACGACAACCACATATACTGCCATTGTGATAGTTGCAACAAAATATATGAGGAGGAGGGTGCGCCGTCGGGTGCGGTTCTGCGGTTCGTAAACGCCATCGCCGAGGAGGTTGAGAAGGAATTCCCCGAAAAGACCATCGAAACATACGCCTACATGTGGTCGCAGAAGCCGCCGCGCCATGTCCGCCCACGCCGAAACGTGATGGTTTATCTCTGCAATGACGGGACGCAGCCACCCTACATGGACCGGCACAAGACTCTCGACGAACAACGCGATTCTCCTTCGTCCTTCGCCAAGACGCTGGAATCGTGGGCCAAGGTGACTTCCAGAATCCATATCTTTGACTACATCACGAATTTTTCACGGACACTCTACGCCTTTCCAATCGAACTCACCTTTGCGCCGAACCTGCGGCTGTACCGTGACTGTGGCGTGGAATACGTTAACGGTTACGGCGGGGAATATACCCTGCACTCGGACTTCGCGGAACTCAAACTCTGGCTCTACGCGAAACTGGCATGGAATCCAGACAGGGACGTCGAGGCGCTGCTGCGACAGTTTTTCGAGGGCTACTACGGCGTGGCGGCACCGGAGGCGCGGGCGGTGTTCGATATTCTCCAGCGTGAGTACCCTCAGAATAAGTTCCTTGGTATGTATCAACGCAATGAAATCTTGTATTCAGATGAAACACTTGTTGAATGTGAGCGATTGTGGGATGTGGCTCTCGCGGCGGTGAAGGGAGACGAGGCCTTGGAATACAATGTAAGGATGTCTGCGCTGCCTGTTGCATACATGCGTTTCGAGCGACGCCCGTTGCCGAAGAAATTCTTTGTAACTCGCAATCCCGCAGCTTTTGCGTTCAAAGACGCCGAGTCGGCGCGGCTGGCGGCGCAGATTCGGGCGGGGCTTGGGGAATGCAAGTACATTCGGCTTGCGGAGAATCGAATCGACGCCGACGAACAGCTTGCACGGCTTGCGCTTGTCGAAAACCCGCCGACGCCGAATGCGGAAAGCGACCGGCTTGCATTGGCGGAGAAGGACTTTACCCGCCTTGCGTGGAGCAACCGTGCGAAGTTTGAGGATGATGCCAAGGCCGGAGATGGACGGGCCATGCGATGCTTCAACAAGGCCAATTCGCCTGCCGCCAAGCTTGCTTTTGACGACGTGGCGTTTGATTCCGGCGTCAAGTACAGAGTCCGGGTGCGGGCAAGGGTGGAACGGGGCGAAGCGCGGGGCGATGCGGCGGCGTTTTCGGTCTATGTCAGGCACAAGAAGCAAGGTTCGCCATTTGAAGCAGACAGCAAGAAGAAACTTCGGCAGACATGGAAGGTTTCGGAGGTGTCTGAGGATTACGCCTGGTACGAACTTCCGGCATGGATTCCGTCCGAGGGCGAAGTTCTATATCTTATGCGTGGCAGCTGCGACGCATGGCCTAAGGATTGCACTCCAGCCGATGTACCGACCGCAGCTTGGTTTGATTGCGCTGAAATAGCAAGAGACGAGTAAATGCGAATCATTTGCAGAACAATTCTTGCAGTGGCGTTAGCTGCTGCGAATTGCGCACTTGGTGCGAACGCATTTCCTGAGGCTCGTGGCGTATTGGTGCGATTCGCGGGGGAAGCGGTGGCGGGGAATGTCCTTGCCGCCTTGCCGTGGGTGAGCGACTCGGATCGCGAAACGGCATGGCCTGCAAAGTTGTTCAAGATGGAGATGATTCCTGGAACGCCGGAATCGGACGCAGTGAGGTTTTACACGAATGAGACGGGGTTTGTCCAAGTCAACTACGACGAGGCGAAGGCGGGGGTGCTGGGGAAGGACTACACCCTTCCCGATCCGCTGACTTTTACCGACGGACGCAAGGTCGCCAACGCGGCTGATTGGGCCGCGAGACGGAAGGAGATTCTCGCCATCTTCGAGCGCGAGGTCTACGGACGCATGCCGCCAAAGCCGGAGGCAATCGTTTTCGAGCTTGTCGCGGAGAAGTTGACGGAAGACCGCTTTGCGCTTGAACGGCGCTATCGCCAGTGGTTCAGGGCCGACAAGTCCGGGCCTTGCGTCGATTGGGTCGTCATGGTCCCTCGCCATGCGAAGAAGCCGTGTCCCGTAATACTGCACCTCAACTATGCCGGAAACGACGCGGTTGCGTCGGGGCGCACCAACCACTACGTTCTGCCGCTTGGCGAGTTCACCGCGAGGGGCTATGCCTTCATGTCCGCGAACTACAGGCAGATTTCGTCCGATGGCCCTGGCAAGGACGGCGAGCCGTTTGACGGCGTGTTTGAGTTATGGGGCAGGCGTGACCCTTCGCGCACGGACAACACCGGTTCCATCATGGCTTGGGCGTGGGGGCTTTGCCGCGGACTCGACCTCGCGGAGAGGATCGGGGAAATTGACGCGTCGCGCAACGTCGTCATCGGTTCGTCGCGACTTGGCAAGACTGCGCTTCTGGCGGCGGCGTTCGATGAGCGCTTCAAGGTCTGCGTTGCAAACCAGACAGGCGCGATTGGCGTCCAGCTCATGAAGCGCGACTATGGCGAGAATCTTGCGGTGCAACGGCTTCTTTTCCCGTGGTGGTATTGCTCCGGTGTCTGGAAGTGGACTGGGCGAGAAAGGGAGATGCCGTTTGATCAGCATATGCTTCTTGCCTGCGTCGCGCCGAGGGCGTTGCTTTTGGAATGCTATCACAAGAAGTGGTTCGATCCTCGTGGCGAATGGCTTTCGGCAAGGGCTGCTTCGCCGGTTTGGGAGTTTTTGGCTGGGAAGGGGCTTGGGCTCGATGACTGGCCGGAGCCCTACGACGACTGCGCTGTTGGCCCTCCTTTTGGCTATGTCCGTCGCACGGAGGAACACGGCCTTTCGCCCTATGACTGGAAGTGGGCGCTTGACTTCGCAGACAAGGCATTGTCGGCTTCACAAAAATTGAACGGGTGGGGGACGGACCCCGCAGAACGCGCGTTTTACAGGGCTTTCCGCGATTTCAACCCTCTGAATGACCTCGGAAGCGGGTAGAAAACGTGCGATGCGGCTGTTCCCGGGCGGGCGCTGAGACCCGGCGGCACGAAAGGAAAGAGAAAGGCAAGGCATGAAAGAGATTACACGAAAAAAATTCATTGGCGGCATGGCCGCGTCTGTCGCGGCTGTTTCACAGGCATTCGCAGCTCTCGGCGAAAATAACATCGTTTCGTTTTCATCGACTTCATACCAGGAGCTTCGCCACGAACTCAGGGCGTTCCATCCCGATGAGTGCCACGACCGGTGCAAAGATCCGGCGTATGCCGAGTCGGAAAAGGCGATACTCGCAGACCTTGACGCGTACGCCGCCGCGCATCCCGGCTACGATGCGCTTGACATGCGCCAGGCGTGCTACCTGTCGATGCGGAAGCACTTCGTGCCTTTTCTCTTCACCGAGTCGCCGTTCTACTTCGAGGCCGGCATCAACGGCGGCTGGATCATGTCCAAGGCGCCGGCGCGCGGCGTGAACCGACTCTGTGGCAAGTTCTACAAGGAACAGGCGCTCGTCCCCGACGAGGAGTTCCGCATCCTGCACGCGCGCAACCGCGAGGCGCTCGCGCTCTGCTGCGGGCCGTTCTCGGACGACATGCACCACGTGCCGCCGCTAAGAACCATTCTTGCCAAGGGGTTCGGCGGCATCCGTGCCGAAGTCGCAGCAGCGCTTGCGAAATGTCCTGCGGACGACCCGCACGGAAAGAAGCAGCTCGAGACGGCGCTTGTCGGGCTAGACACGGTTCGCGAGATACAGCTGAAGTTCGCGGCGAAGGCGGAGTCGGTCCTCGCCGCCGGCGGACTGGACGCCGCTGCTCGCCGTCGCATGGAGCGTATCGTCGATTGCGCGAAGCGGTGTCCGTGGGAACCTCCGAAGACGTTCTTCGAGGGGTTGAACACGATCTGGTTTGTCCGCGAAATCCTGAGTTACGTGGACGGACTCTGCATCTTCTCGTTGGGGCGTCCTGACGCGATGCTCTACGATTTCTACAAGGCCGACCTTGCGGCGGGGCGCCTGACCGTGGAGGAGGCGCGCGATCTCGTGGCGCGGTGGCTCATCCACTCCGACGCCCACATGGACACGATGAGAAAGATCGACTCCTACTCCGACCAGGAAGCGGAGATGCCGATGTCCCTCGGCGGCTGCGACAAGGACGGCAAGCCAATCTGGAACGAGCTCACCGAGATGTTCCTTGACGCGCATCTTGGCTGCAACTGCGTGTTCCCGAAACTCCACTGCCGCGTCGGCTCGAACTCGCCGGAGCCGTATCTGCGAAAGATAGCGTCGCTTCTTTTGGCGAACCACGCTGTATTCACGCTGCTGAACGACGACAGGTACGTGAAGCAGTACATGGCCGAGGGGTTCTCCGCCGAGGACGCCCGCTCGTTCATTGGCTGTGGCTGCTGGAACGGCTACATAGATTCCGTCATGGACGTTGACGGCGCGAACTACACGTCGGTCATTCGCATCTTGGAACTGGCCATACACAAGAATCCGGAGCTTGAAAAGGAACTGCGGCTTGTGATTGAACCGCTGGACGGCGCGAAGACGTTCGAGGAGGTCGAGGAGATCGCCTACCGCAATTTCATTCGGTTCTTCCGCGACGTGCTTGCCACATACACACGCTACGGGGGTGTGAACGCCAAGGTATTCCCGCATCCTGTCTATTCCGTTTGCCTGCGCGGCGGCATAGAGTCGCGGCGCGACACGACCGAGGGCGGCGTCGCATCGCGTCCGCGCATAATGACGCTTGGATTCATCGGGAATGCGATAGATTCGCTCTGCGCGATACGGCAGCTCTGCTTCATCGACAAGACCTGTACGCTTGCCGAGCTTCTGGCGGCGGTCCGCTCCAACTGGCAGGGGCAGCGGGGCGAGGAGCTGCGCATGAGGGCGCTTGCCGCGCCGTACTGGGGCGACGGCGGCGAGGTTGCGACGGGGATGATGTCGCGCTGGATAAAGCGCATCCGTATCGACATTGACGGTTTTCTCAACGACCAGGGCGAGCCGTACCGGCTCGCCGTGTACGCCTACCGCGAGTTCATGTATTGGGGTCAGAAAACGAAGGCGACGCCGGACGGACGACGCGACGGAGACCGGCTCGCGCAGGGGTTCTCCCCGAGCGAGTATCGCTGCAAGGAAGGCGTGACGGCGGTGATGAACGCCATAGGCGAGTTGCCGCATGAAGCGCTCTATGCTTCCAATGCGAATCTGACCTTCGACCGCTCGGCTATGAGCGAAGCGCTCATGGCGGCGATAATCCGTGTCTTTGCGAAGAAGGGCTCGCACATGATGCAGCCGAACTGCAACTCGGTGGAAGAACTTCTAGATGCGCAGTTACACCCCGAACGCCATCAAGACATCATCGTTCGCGTATGCGGGTTCTCGGCGCGGTTCGTCTCGCTCTCCAAGCGCTGGCAGGACGAAGTGATCGCCCGTCATCGGTTGAAATGAGAGATGGTTTTCTGGGAAAGGTGGAGAGCATGCTCGAAGTGTACGTGGTCGGCTTGAACATCCGAGGGGACGATATCCCGCGCAAGGAGCAGGACGAATACATTCCCCGCATCGAGACGGTGGGAGGAGGTCTATGACAATCACGCGAAAGGAATTCATTGCTTCGACGGCGGCGTTTGCCGTAAGCCCTATGCTGGCCGGAGACGGCAGGAAAGTGAAGACGCCGCTGATGCTCGACACGAAACGTATGGCTATATGGGACGGCCCTGGCATCCGCACGACGTTCTTCGTGAAGGGGTGTCCTTTGAAGTGCATCTGGTGCCACAACCCCGAGTCGATAAAGCCAGAGGCGCAGTGGGCGCGGTTCCAGCATTTGTGCAAACACCACGAGCACTGCACGATGGACGAGGCGACTTGTCCGACACATGCGCTCAAGCTCTACGGCAAGCCGATGACGATTGACGAGATTGTCGCGAAGGCGCTGGAGGACAAGGCGTTCTACGACCAGTCCGGCGGTGGCGTCACGCTCTCCGGCGGCGAACCGCTTTTCTTCTGGGAATGGGCGGCGGAACTTTTCAAGGCGTTCAAGGCGGCAAAGCTCCACACGTGTCTCGACACGTCGCTCTACGCGCCGCCCGCCGCGATAGACGCGATGCTGCCTGTCACGGACTTGTGGCTTCCCGACTACAAGGCGGACGACGATGCACTGCATGTGAAGTTCACTGGAGTGTCAAATAAAGTGATCCGCGAGAACTTGAAGCGTCTTGTCGCGGCGAAGGCGAATCTTGAGGTGCGCTGTCTCGCCGTGCCGAACTGCACGGACGGCGCGGATCTCGCCGTGCGTCATGTGTACCTGAACTCCATCGGCATCCCCGAATCGTCCATCGTCAATCTCGAATACTTCGACTACGCCCGCTCGAAATACCTCGCGCTCGGTATGCCAGATACCATGCCGCCGAAGGGGGCGTGATGCAATCTAAGTATGGCGTTTTCCTTTGCGACCTTTGCGTTCTTTGCGGCTAAACATCAGAGTCGAGTAGGGTTGTTTAGAGTCGATCGGTGCAAATCCGCCGCGATAGGAATTACATAGGATGAATCTCTGTCTTTTCTTCGAGGGTACGGGGCGGGGCGTCGCGGGCAAGGTAACGAACGTGACGCGGCTGCGCGACATCTGCGTGGATGACGCGCGATCACATGGCCGAGGAGCGTAAGAGGCGTTCGACGGTGAAGCAGTTCGCCTGGAAATACGAGGAGTGCGGCGAGGTCGTCGATTGCATTGGGAGGGATGTGCCAAGAGATAAGTGTGAAATAGACAATCGCAGGGCCTTTGTCTCTACGAGACTACGATGCTAATCTTGCTGCGCTCTGCCTCGGGAAGAAGCCGAGTTCTTTCAATTGCGGCAAATTTCTGTTGGGAAATGATCTTCTTGTAGGCAGGAGACACTTGCCTGCTGGCCAGTGTGGCCGTTATCATGTCTGCCAGTGCCTTGGGCGATATGTTGCCTACAAACTGCGCTTCTGGCGAAGCGAGATCGGTTTTGAAATCATCAAGACTGCTTGCCTTGCAGTCGTTGCAGTTGACAATGGAATCAACGGAAAGAAAACTTTCCGTTTTTGGCGAGAGTTCTACGGCTGTGTAGTGTGGCGCGCCAGATTTCTGCAGAAGTTTCTTTACAGTGTCGATCTTGGAGGTTACGACATTGAACAGAATGATGACTTCACCGCAGGGGTGTTCGTTCATGACAACGACAAAATGCTTCTTGGGGCTTGTCAGAGTCCTGTGTCGCATGAGATACACGGCACCTTGTTTAAGTGTCGTCTTAATGATCTGTTGCGACACTGCCATCTACTGTGGCCACTCCTCGTAGGCTTCCTTGTTCAGCGTCACGAGCTCGTCATCCGCGTCGCAGTATTCAATCTCCTTTGGAGCCGCACTGAAGAAGTCGGCGATGTCCATTGGAACGCTGGACTCTGGGTCGTCTTTGTTCAATGCGTTTTTGTGAATAGACCATTCGGGGAAAACGTGCGTGTAGTCGATGAGTTTATCATCCGTGCCGATTCGCTTTGCGACGCTAAGCGCGGCATCCATGGCTTCAATGTCGGTCTGGGAAAGATGGTCCAGCTCGCCATCAGATGGCTTTGTCGCGGTGAACATGTTGTGACCGCAAGAGAGTGTGGCCGTTATTCCGTCGACCGTAGTCCATCTGTTCTCCAGTTGCTCCATCTCGTTTCGTGCATCAAACGGAACGGGGCCTTTGTTCATGGCGCAATACTTAGATCGGGAGATGGACCGACCATATTTACGAAGGTGATACCTGTCGGCAAGATATACCAGTTTCATGACCGGTATTTTTCGCACGGGAACACCAACGCCGCTTATCAGATACCGCAACATCTGCTGAATTGTTGCAGCGCTCATCTTTCACCTCCTAGATTCATGCACCGTGGATTATACCAGATTTTAACTATGACAGTCAATCGCGAATGTTTATGAAAGTAAAGTAAAGTAAACGACTAAACGACGCAAAATGAGAATCAAGTTAAGACCGACATGCGATGTGAAATACGCGGTGGCGTATAAACGCATGGAAGCCGAGAGGCAAATGAAGATCCACGAATCTTGAGCCTTTGTCTATTCCTTGAGGGTACGGGGCAGGGCGTCGCGGGCAAGGTAACGAACGTGACGCGGCTGCGTGACCTCTGCGTGGACGATGTGCGGCAAAAGCTCCACCTTGAAGCCGGCCCTGGGACTCGCTTGGGTTCGTACATCTGCGGCAAGATTGCCGGTTCTGACTGGCAGGGCATCTTTCGCGACGCTCGCCGCTGGTTTGAGGCGAACTACGAGACGCTGCCGAAGGATGGCATAGCGACGAAAGTTTTCCTCTTCGGCTTTTCACGCGGCGCTCTCATTGCGCGGCACTTCGCGGCATGGCTCGACAAGCTTGGCGCTGCCGTCGCCTATCTCGGTCTATGGGATACCGTCGATTCGACAGTCGGG
>JAZSLQ010000141.1:0-2353 GCA_045535455.1 Kiritimatiellia bacterium
GCTTCAGGTCGGTGCGCTTGTCGTATTTGTGCTCCTTCCTGACCGCGTTCTTCTGGTCTGGAACGGTCTCGACGATCGGGGAGTCGCTTATGCTCTCGCTTTCGACCGTGATTCCCTCCGTTACAGTCTCGACGCCGTAGGTCTCGGCAGTCGCATTTGCTGGTACTGTTGCCATGTTTGTTCCTTTCCTTTGGGTTTGGTTATGAGAGGTGGATTGTCGTCGCGAAGGTGACGGTCGCGGTGAGGACGCCCGCCTGGCGGTCTATCGTCTGCCGCGTCGAGAGCCAGCAGAACTGCGAGCCGTCAAGCGCGTACATGACGATCTCCGCCGCGTCGAGCGCGGTCATGTCGCCCGGCTGGACGCGCGCGACGGCGGGCTTCTCGCTGCACTGGATCAAGAGCTGCGTCTCCGCCGGGATGGCGGTGCTCGCGGACTCGCTTCCTTCGCCTTGCTCCGCTTGCTCGCCCGCTCGTCGGATGATGTTCGCGCCGTTGCGCTGCATGTCAGGAGTCACCACGACGACGGCGATCTTTCCCTTCTGGATGTGCTGGTCGGACTCCTTGTAGACTTCCCGGGAGTCCTCTGCAAAGGCCTTGCAGCCGCCCTGCGCAAGCTCGTCAAGGGCGTTCAATTCCTTCGCTATCGCTTCCTGAAATTCCTTGATCTTCATTTTGCCGTTGCCTTTCCGAAGTGGTTTATGGTATTATGTTCGCGTCCGGGCGTTCAGCTGCAGCTTGGCCAAAAGGCGCGAGTCGTGTGTGCGACTCACTGCAGGCTCCTCCCGGATTTCGTTTTATAGAAGCTGCGGATGCCTTTCTGTTCCGAGACGAACAGATGGAGGATTCCTCCGTCGAATGTCTCGAACTCGAGATGGTCGCGGTCGCGGCTCTTCGTAACTCTGTCGGGTTTGCGCCATACAGCCGGCAGAAGCTCGTAGTCCCCGGTCGTCAGGGGGATGGATTGCGGATTTGTCTCGTTGTCTCCGAAGTGCTTCGAGAGATGTTCCCTGAAGAAGTTGTGCGAAAGAGGCAGCGGCCGGCCGTTGTACCCGACGCCGAGCTGCGCCTTTTTGCGCCGCCCGGCGATTACGTCCTGAATCAGGTTCCCCTGCCAGCTGACGACGCTGTTCTCGATGGCGACCTGGTCGCCGAAGTTCTTTATGAGTATCTGGCCGCAGAGCGAGTCGTGCCGGAGGTTCGGCACCGACGCCTGCATGTCGCGGTTGAAGTCGGGAAGCGGCTTTTCGCGGAGCGCGGCGGTTTTGCCGCGGAGCTCCTCGTCGCTGATCAGCCCGAGCCGGATCGCGGTCTTGCGGTCTACGTCGAGGACTCCCATTCCGCTGCCCCAGTCGAAGGGCGGGAAGGGGTTGCCGAAAATCGAGAGCCGCTCCCATACCGGGTCGTCCTTGAGCGCGATCATCTTGCCGCCGTACACCTTGCCGCCCGCCTTTGCCCACCGCTGCGGCCAGTCCTTGCGCGGCGTGTTCGAGTGCCGAATGCGCGTGAACTCCTGCGCCGGGAATGCTGCGAACGCGCCGGGGCTCATTCCCTCGGCGTACTGCATGTAGCCTCGCGCCTGGGCGACGTTCGTCTTGATGATGACGTCGAGCCGCGCCTGGCTGAAGAGGTCGTGGATGGTGTTCTCCTGCCCGGGCTCCGGCGCGTAGTTCGCCCTGCGCAGGTCATCCCGGATCATCATGCGGATCTTCGAGAGGTCGGTTTCGCCCTCGGCGTACTTTGCAACACGTTCGCGCATCGCCGCGAGGATGTTGACCTCGGCGACGCGCGACGAGAAGAACGCGCGGTTCCTGAAGCCCGCCTGTATCTGGTTCCACTGCGAGGAGTCAAGATCGCTCCCGACGAGCGCCTTCTGGAGGATGAGTTCGGAAGCTGTCATGGCATTATTGCCTCCATCGCGGCGTACTTTGCGACACGCTCGCGCATGGCGGCGAGGATGTTGACCTCGGCGACGCGGCTCGAGAAGAATGCGCGGTTGCGGAGCCCCGCCTGTATCTGGTTCCACTGAGAGGAGTCGAAAAATTGCGAAAAGCCGGTCATTAGTCAATTCCCCCAAATTAGGTCAATGTAATACTGTATTCTGTCCATAGCCGCGCCCTCCAGCTCGCTTTCCGTCGGCAGCACGGTCGCGTCTGCCTTGATCGTCGCCTTGGATACGAGCAGATAGACGACCTCGTCAGATTCCTTGTCGCGGAGGGTGCCGGTATTCTCGCCCTTGGGCCAGACGAGCGCGAGCTTGGAGCGGTCGGGGTCGAACTCCGCCGGGCGCCGTCCCGCAGCTGCCGCCGTCTTGGGAATCGCAAGAGCCTTGTGCCCGTTCGTCGGATAGACCACA
>JAZSLQ010000004.1:0-3843 GCA_045535455.1 Kiritimatiellia bacterium
GGTCGATTTCACGTTGAGAACGATATCGCCGTCAACGACCGACACGCCCTTCACCCACGTCGGCGCACTGGCGGCGAGCGAAACCGTGGCGTCCGCGAACTTGCCGCCGGACGTGAGAGTACGCACTCCGCCGCGTCCGCGCCTGCCTTCTGATGCCGTTATTTTCACCACGACGTTCGTGGTCGCGCCCTCGTCAAACGTCACGGTCTTGTCCGTCAGGTCCAGAACGGGCGCGTCCCTGGTCGTGTAGTTGAAGCCCAGCGTCGCACCGGCCTTGAGCGCCAGATCGCCGCCAAGCGCGAGCGTTCCGGACTCCGCGACCTGAAGCGCCGCGCCGGAGTTGACGGTAATCGTGCTTGTGGTGAAAATCGCGCCGGGTTTGAGAGCCAGCGTTGCCGTGTTCGTCACGGCCACCGACGGCTGGGTCGTGTTGATGGCAGACTTGTTCACGCGCAGCGTCCCGGAACCGGACACCGTGATGGTCGGCGCCGCCCCGTAGCCGCGCGCAATCGCGTCCATCGTGATCGTGCGGCCCGTGCCGCTTTCGTCGTCCGTGCAGAACGTGACGTCGCGCGCCAGCACAAAACACGCCGCATTGTTGCCGCGGTCCCCGATGGTGAAGTCGGAATGCCACGGGCGGATCGTCTGTGCGTCGTTCGCCACATCCTTGCCGAGACAGTATGATCCGCCCGCCGACGCACTGGAGAAGTTCAATCCGCCCGCGCCGATGTAGTACACTCCCCTGCTGGCCGCGTTGCCATCGGAGAAATAGCACCAGTTGCCCGTCATCGACGTATCGATCCGCTCGAATTTGAACACCGGCGAAACCGTCGTCCCCTGGTTGTAACTCATGTGCCTGTCGCCCGTCCCGGTCAGCGTCAGGTTCGTGACGGCCATTTCGCCGTTGTTTCGCCAAGATGCCCTGGAACCGGCGGACAACGCCATTTTGCCGACATCCACATGCGCATTGTTGCCGATGTAAAGCTCGGTCAACGCTCCGGCATACGGAATGTAGAGCGTGGAATTGTCGGCGAGGCAGATGCGATTGCCCGACCCCTGTACAGTCGCCGTCCAGGGGTTGTCCTCCCCTTTTGCAAGATAGTACTTGCCGAAGATGCAGCGCGAATAGTCGGCGGCGGAATTGCCGTTCTCCAGCGCATAGCCCTGTGCGGCATAAGCGCCGCCCGCGAACGTGACGTGCGCCTTCGAGAGGTCGCTCGCCTCCGCCATCGCCGCCTGCTTCACCTGGATGTCGCCGGCGAAATACACCGGCACGTCTATCGTGTGCGAGTTGGAGGAAAGGTTCGTGACCGACACGACGCCGTTGATGGCGTTCTCGCCCGTAATCGTCACCGCCGCCGAATTCGCGGGGAAGGTGATGGAGGCGGGGGAGAAGTCCGCGATGTCGCACGCGATTTCCCCTGCTGCCGCGAGGGCGATGAACACGTTCGCTCCGGAGGCGGGGATGTTTCCGCCCAGCCAGTTGGCGGCAGTGCCGAGCCTGGCGTCGCCGCCGGAACCTGTCCAAATGCAGTCGTTCGCGCCTTTCACGACAAGGTAGAGCGTGTCGCCGGAAACCTCCCACGAGGGTGCGCCCGCGGACACGGGCGGAACGAGCCTGCCTTCAACGTCGGCGACCGTGATTCCGGCCTTCTCCAGAATCGCATACCGGCCTATCGGAAACGCGCCGCCGTTGAACTTGAGCTCGACCGTCCCCGAAGCGGGAAGCGCGAGGGCCGTCGCGGCGATTGCCGTGACGCCGACGGCATAGCTGTCGATGTTCAGCGTCGAGCCGGATTCGAACGCGAGGCTCGCGAAGGACGACTGGGCCGTCGCCCGGACGGTCAGCGTCGCGTCGTATTTGACTGTCGCCGGGCGGTTTACCGTCAAGCCGCCGTTGACGAAAGTCTCGCCCGCTTCGCAGGAGAGCGGAGAAGAAGATGTCTGGTTGCGCATCACGGTCAGCTTGCCCGTGCCGACCTTGGTGATCGCGCCCGCGCCCTGCGGATCGGAATCGAGCGCGCCGTTGTGTCCGTTGGTGTCCAGCACGAGGCCGCCCGCGTCGATCATGATCGGCTTGATGGCCGCCCCGCCCGCACCCATCGTCTCGAACTGGGGGGACGAATACAACCCTTGCGTATCATCGGCGTTCACAGTGTAGCGCACGTTGTTGAGACGCACGGCGTTGAGCGGACGGTCGTGAAAGACCCTGAGAAACCTTGTCGTGATGACGCAGTTCTCGAAGTCCGCCGTGTAGGAGCCCGCCGTGTTCGCGCCCACGACATTGTGCCCGATGGAAATGCCATAGGCAATGTAAATGACCGAATTCGTCGCGGCGAACACGCCGGTCGGGCAGGCGGGGTTCTTGTTATTTTCATCGTACCCCAAGCGGAAACTTTTGTTGTTCAATACGCGCAGCGTGGAATCGACGACGCGGAAGTACAAAGACGGGTCCCGATAGTCCGTGGAACCGCCCACGGCATCGCGGCAGGTGAGGGCATAGACATCGCCGCCAAACTCCATGAGGCCGCCGTCCGTCACGTTGATGTTCAGCCGTCCTTCGAGCGAAGTCTGCATGATCCAGTTGTTCACATTCTTCGTGGCCTTGACCGTGCCGCCTGCGACATTGATCGTCGCTTCCGTGACGGTATTGAGCGAATAGTGGTCGTCAAACTCCAGCGAAGCGCCCTTCGCGACCGTCAGAACGGATGGGGCAGTGTCCTTGGTGAGATATATCGAACCGCTGTTTGAGACGACGACGTTCGTAAGCGTGACGTTCGCCCCGGACTGGATGAAAGTTGCGAGCTGCGAATTGAGCGTCTGCCCGCCGTAGTCAAACGTGACGGGCGTGGCGGAGTCAGTGCCGAGCGTGAGTTTCGCCGGATCGACCGTCGCGCCGGACGCCATCTTGAGCGTGCCTTCGGAAAGCGTTGTCTGGTCTGTGCGCGATGCGCCGAGCGTCAGCGCGCCCGCGCCGGTCTTTTCGAGAGAGTCGCAGGTTGGCGCGGTGATAGTCGCTGTGACATCTGGGACGACTGAGACGACTGGGACGGACAGGGAGGCGGAGCCGTTCACCGTCGCATCGGCGTTGAAATCGATCTTCGCAGGATTGGAGTTGGCGGCAAGCGTAGCCGTCGCGTTCGCGGTGTTGAAGATGGCGTTGTTGCCATCGGCCCATGTCGCCGCCGCGCCGCCCTTCGTCCAGGCGCCCACATCGTCCCAGTTCGTCTGCGAACCATTCCAGGTGTAGTTGTCGGCGACGATGGTCAAAACGAGATTGCCGTTGACGACGGCGACTTCATGCGGGAGGACAAGACTGCCGAACATCGGCGAGACGTTGAATGCATCCGCGCTCGCAGCCGGGAAAAGCGTGAACGAAGATCCCGTCGCGGGAATCGCGGAGAAGTCGATGACGACGTTCGCCTTGCTTTCCGCCGTCGCAGTCGTCGTGACGGTCGCGGGAAGCGCATCCACGCCCGTCGCGTCGCCGTTGAGGTAGATCGTCGAACCCGCGCCGAGCGCAAGCGAGGTGAAGCCGCATGACGCCGAAACCGCGCCGTCCTGGTCGAACCAGCGGAGCGTCGTGCCGTCGCCGACAGCAAGCGCGCCGGAGAGATCGCCCTGCGCGGAGAACGTCGCCGAACCGCCGCCCGTCACGGTAAACGATCCCGCCGTGCCGGAGACGGCGTTGACGGCAACCGGAATCGTGATGTTGAGATTGCCTGTGTCGATCGTGCCGCCGTCCGCGCCGACATTGTCATTGAGACCGGCGCCGTTCCCGTGGGTGATCAATCCCGCACTATGAACATTGTTGGCCTTGAGCGTGCCGCCGTTGAAGTTGAC
>JAZSLQ010000186.1:0-6452 GCA_045535455.1 Kiritimatiellia bacterium
CACGAGGACGTCGGCGCCGGCGAGCGCGCCTGCGCGAATCGCCGCACCATCCACGGGCACGGGCACGGCGTTGTCCATGTAAAGCGGCATCTGCAACCAGCGCATGGCGCCGCCGCCGAATGCGCCGTCGCCACAATACACGGCGACGCGCAGCGGACGCGAGAGCGCGTCTTTCGGCGGCTTCAGCCGAGCCGCAATCTTGCCAAGCTCCGACGGCGCGTCATGGAGAAGCGGTATAGCCGCTCGCGGGGCGATTATCACAGGCGAATCCCACATCGGAACGTCCTTGAGCGTCAGGCCGTCCGCCCCCTTGGCAATCGACCCCTCAGGAATCTCGAAAACACGGCCCGTTATCATCTCTACCCACACGGGGTTCTCGACAACCTCCGGAATCTCGAGATTTACGCGCGAGAACGACAAGCCGGCGTCCGGCATCCTGTCGCAGAACCAGTAGGCGCGAAGCGACCGCCCGTCGCGGCTGAACAGGTTGCACGACACGTTCCGTCCGCCGATCCTCACGACCAGGTGCTTCTGCGGCAGCGTTTCATCGTCGAAAAGCGCATAGATGTTCTGCATGGCAAAGTAAGATGGCCTGCGATAGACGTATTCCTTCAATGTGTTCGAGCGCACGAGGCCGAAGCTCTGGAGCATGAAGGTGTACTGAAGGTCGATCATCGTGAACACGCTGGACGGTATCGAGCGCGCGGCGTCGCCTATTGCACGCCGAAGGTCCCACTTGGCCTGCGCATATTCAGTCCACTCGATGCTGTGCATCGCGTGGGCGAATTCAAGCTGCGACGGGCAGCCCGTCTCGCCCTGCATGACGTCGAACGCGGGGCTGTAGCCCTTCACGAGCTTGCGCAGCGGCTCCGCCGTCCTGCCGTATGACGTGTCGGGATTGGGATCGTAGGGATGGTAGATGAAGTACGAGCCGAAGTCGAGCGCATTCTCGCACTTGAGTTTCTCCAACACGCACTCATAGTCTTTCGGGAACGCAATCGCCGTGCAGAAGCATTTGGCGTCAGGCTGGATGGCGCGTATCGTCTTCGCCGTGCGGTAGAACATCTCGGCGTATTCCGGCCCCTGGTGAAACGGCTCGTTCCATATCTCCCATTCGTCCACGACATCCTTGTAGCGCTCGACGCATGCCGCGACGTACCTGAGCCACGCCTCGAACGCCTCGGGGTCGCCGGTCACCTGTTTCACGCGCATTCCGAGCCGGAAGTCGCTCCCCCACACGGGATTGCCGTAGGAAAGGCATATCCACGGCTTCACGCCCATCGCCGCCATCTCGCGCACCTGCGGATCGAGCCAGGCAAAGTCATAGACTCCCTTCTCCTGCTCGGTCTTCGCCCAGCCGGAAAGAAGCCGTCCGTGCTTCGCGCCAAGCGGCTCCAGCAAGTGCTTGAATGCGTTCCAGTCGGCGTAGTCGCGGTCCATGCACTCGCATCCGACGGACCACATCGACGACTTGACGTCCTTCGCGCCGCGAACGGCGAGCCGCCCGATCTCCCGCAGCCCCGGATTCAGCCCGTTTAGCTTCTTCCACGTGACGCAGGGCTTCTCCTTCGGCGGCGCGGGCTTTTTGTGGTCGTCCCACGCATCCCAGCTCTTGATCTTCCCTGCGTCCTTGAACGACACGATCCCAGACGGCGCCGAGCCGTCCTTCGCGCCGCCGCACATCGACGTGCGCACCTCGGCCTTGACGAGGCTGTGCCCGAGCTCGCGTCCGCCTTCGCGCGTGAACACGCCGCCACAAAGCGAATAGCCGAACTCGCAGCAAATGCTCACCCAGCAATTCGGCAAATCCTGAACCCACATGCGTGATGTCAAAAGGCCGTTCTTGATGTCATTGTCGTGTTTCTGCCGTCCTTTTTCGCCTGAGACAATATCATAGCGGCCGTTGTAGACGAGACTGCCGCCCTTCTGCGCCTCCATCCAATTGCGCCGAAAATCCTCCAATCGTTCGTTCTTCTCGGGGATGAAGCTGTCGAATGTAAACGGGTGATCCTGCTCAGGGCACTCCTTGAAACTCCTGACGTGAGGCGAATGCAGATCGGTGAACACGATTTCGCGATTTTTTGATTCATTCTGAACCAATTCCTTGAATGCCCGCACGGAAGTATATATGCCCTGTACATAATCTCGGTTGTGGTCGTGTGGGCGGCGGTTCTTTCCCTGGTCGCCGTCCTCGACGCCATCCTTGTCCATGAACGGAATGAAGACGCAATCGGCGTTGTCGCGCAGCCACTCGGCTTCCGGCGAGCCGGAAAGGATTTCATCGATTGCGCCTTCCATCACGTAGCTTGCCGTCGTCTCGCAGGCGTGATGACGCGCCGTGAAGACATAGAGCCATTTCGCCGCGCTCTTGCGCCGGCACGGAACGCGCAGCACCTCGGTGTCGCGACGTCCGCTCTGCGACTTGCAGAGGACGCCGAACTCGACGCCATCCTTTCCCCGCCATAGCTCCGCCGCCTTGTCCCAGTCTGCCTGCGTGTAGGGGATGGAAACGGCGAAGCGCGTCTCGTTCTCGTCCGCCGCGAAGGTGTAGTCGAATGCGTTGAACGGCTCATGGCGGCGACCGTTGTTGTTCAGCCACCGCCAAGACTTGCCGCCGTCGCGGCTGATGGCAGGCCCAAGCGAAGAAAGAACCTCCTTTTTGCTCGCAAACCTGAACTTGAGTTTCCGCCCCGCCGCGCCGGAAATGGTGAAGTCCCAGTGGAAATACCACGGAGTGTAGCGATAGTCCGGCTTCAGTTCCACCACGCCCGCCGCCTCGTCGATCTTCAAGACCTCTATGTTCCCGCCCGGATAGTCCGAACGTATCGATATCGCGCCGTGCGCAATGGAAGCGGCGAAAATCAGGGTAGCGGCAAGCGCCGCTGCTGACGATGTTCGCCCCGCCATATTTCTCCTACATAAAAGTGATGATAAGGCCAAGCTTATCCGGCGAACGGATGAACTCGCTGGGTTCGAGCGCACGCTTCGTGATACGCACCGCATCCACGCAGCCCCAGAATGCGGAACTGGCCGTTGTCGAACTTGAGGAAGTGTCATTGGGATCGTCATTGCTTCGCCATGTTCTGCTCGGATACCAGGAGCCGATGGCGACAGGATAGTCCGCCGCCGCCGGATCGCAAAGCACACCGGGCAGCGCTCCCGTGTTCGTTGTTGCGTCCTTATAGTCGCAATAGAGGAACATCCTGTTTTTTGTCCTGTCGACGACAAGCGCCGCATGGTGCCATTCGCCGTCATTCTGCGTCGCCGTCGTCCCTTGGGTTTCGTTGGCCGCGAACATGCTTGCAGACGCAGAATATCCGCCTATCATGCCGCTGATGCGGTATGAATATCCGTATCCGATTTTGAATAAGATGTTGGACATGGAATTGTTGTTTCCATTCCCCATCTGATAGACAAGCGGACGCCATTGGTTGCCGATGTTCTTCGGCGACTTGTAGATGCACTCCACCGTAAAGGAGGAATTGGTGTAGGACATATCCTCCGGATACCATAGTACCGGCATGAACTTTTTGTTCGTATTGTCCGTCAGGTTGCTCAGGCAGTAGTAATTCCGCTCGCTGCCGTTTTCCCAGGCCAGCCATTTGCCTTTGGCGTCCTTGACCCTGTCGGGGTGCGTATAGCCGCTCCTGCGGTAGAGCGGAGAGCCTGAGCCCGCGTCATTGAAACCGTAGATGAGGTCGGTGTTGATCTTGAGTTCGTCTGGCGTCTCAAACGGATCGAACGACGTCTGCAGGAGGACATCGGAGGCAATTTTGGCGTTCGCTTTCTCCTTCGAGAACTGGAGAAACTGCGTGTCCGTCAGCACGGTGTCGGAGATGCGGTAGTGCGCGATGGAGCAGCCGCTTGGTTGCCCGCTCGTCCCGCCGCCGATATAGAGCGTGTTGTTGTCCGCACTGAATGAGATGACGCTCGTGAGCGTCTTTGTCGCGATCTTCTTGTAGTCGAACCAGAGTACCATTTGCTTCGTCGAATTATCCACCGAGAACGCGATATGATGCCACTTGTCGTCGTTCAGGTTGCTGTATCCGGTGAGTGCGATGTCGCCGGTGTTTTGGGAAGTGCCGCTTGTGTTGAAATAGTATAAGTTGAGATGGTTGGCGTTGACTCTGACGAGCGACCAGTTGAGGTACGTATTGCCGTTGTCATGCCGCAGCATTCTAGTGAGCGCCTGCCACGGCGACTGGTTGTTCCAGTTCGAAAGCGGATCGGGACGATAAAAGAACTCGACCGTGAACGCCGAATAATCAACACTCACGTTTGTCGCCCGCAGCCACCCCTGCTTGCCGTAGCGCGAATTGTTGGAACTGCTATAGTCCGGTGGAATCTTGAAAGAAACGCCGGTGGCAGCGGTCGCGTTCGTCCGCGCCACAGGATCCCACACGCACCAGCCGTTCGGGAAGGCGTTGGTTCCCATGGGGCAGTATGCGCCAGTCGTATCCTCGGTCATCGTCGTGCCACTGAATGTTGTGATGGAAACCGGCTTCAGGTCGATTGTCCCGCCGTCGCCCTGATTGGGGAAGACGGTGTCGAGCGTCGTCCGCTGGGCGTTGTCGTAGGCGAGCGGCCAGTAGGCCACCGTCTTTGCCGCTGCCGCCATCGGCAGCAGCACCATGCCGACTATCGCCAATTGCATTTTTTCATCGCTTATTCTCCTTGTTTTTGTTTACACTAGCATCCCATTCGTGACCTGAAGGATGCTAATGAACAAAAGTATTATATCCCATTTAGGATGTCCATATATCTCCATTCACGCGAAAATCTTATCTCCATTTGCGAAATTTGTCATTGCAACGAAAACACCAATTGTGATATAATTCCAACTTGTATCGCAACTATGGACACAATACTCTACTTCCAGTCGCCGTCAAAAACGAGCGCCCCGGACAAGATTGCGGGCGTCCGTCGTCATGCCGCCGTTGCCGACTGGCATGTGCAGGCAAAGGACGGGATTCCATCGCCCAAGGCACTTGCGGGGCTTGTAGAGTTCTGGCATCCGCTCGGTGTCATCATTGAATGCGGCGGAGGCTACCAAGAGATTCCGCCAGACCTTTTTGCCGGATTGCCAACCGTCTATCTCGACCGCAATCCGCGCACGTTGCCGGCGGACACTTCTTGCGTGAGCCATGACTCCGTCGCCACAGGGCAGCTCGCCGCGAAGGAACTGCTTGTCACCGGGCACCCGAATTTCGCGTTCGTTCCCTATCCGCAGCCACGGTTCTGGAGCGACGACCGCGAGCGCGGGTTCAGGGACACCCTTGCCTTGAACGGACTCACATGCGAGACATTTGACGGCGGCGGACGCGGCACCCTGCAGAGTGTCGCATGGCAGAAGTCCCTGCGCCGCTGGATCGAGCAGCTTCCCAAGCCATGCGGGATCTTCGCCGCCAACGATGCCGTCGCGGCGGAAGTGCTGATTGCCGCCGCCCAGAAGGGATTCGACGTGCCGCGCGAAATCGCGGTATGCGGCGTGGACAACTTCGCGCCGATCTGCGAACACACAGTGCCGACGCTCACGAGCGTCCAGCCCGACTTCCTGATGGCTGGCGAACTCGCCGCCCGGACGCTCGGCGAGATTGCGCAGGGGGAGCATCGCCAGGAAACCCGCCTTACGTTCGGCCCGGCAAGCATCGTGCGGCGCGCCTCGACACGTATCTGCCGCCGCTACGATCCAGAGGCGACTGCGGCGATGGAGCTGATCAGGCGACGCGCATGCGAGGGCATCTCGTCCTCCGAAGTCGTCGCCGCCTTCAAGTGCTCGCGGCGCATGGCGGAGATACGCTTCCGCCAGATTGCAGGTCGCTCCATCCTCGACGAAATACAGGCCGTGCGGCTCGACAAGGCAAAGGAACTGCTCAAAAACACGGCACTGGACATTTCCGCCATAGCCAACTTCTGCGGCTTCAAGGCATCAAACGCCCTCTGGAAGTTCTTCCGGCAGGAAACTGGAGTCTCCCCTTCGGAATGGAGAAAGCTAAACTCCTAAGCCGCATAAGGCACAATGCCTTCCCGCCCCGCGCTTCTCCGGCAGCGCTCATGGCAGCATTGCCAGCAGCTTGGCGATCTCCTTCGCGTCGCGGGTGGTGTAGGATGTGACGCGACGGCCGAGGCAGTTGATGGACAAGCCAAGGCCATGCAGCTCGACGTTGTCGGATTTGGAGAATCGCGAATGTGGGACGGTTGTGTCGAAATCGTCCTTGGATTAGACACGAAGGATGGTTGAGGCGTGGTTGGGTTATGGTTGGAGTGGTTGTTGGATGGTTGGGGAAATGGTTGTGTAGCGGTTGGACGGACGGATGTGTGCGAATGGGACAGGACAAGGACGGTTGGAGCGCGGACGAGGGGTTGCTGTCTGACGGACGATGGAAGGTCGAAAAGGCCCGCTCATGTGGCGCATTGTCTAAAAAATGTCGGTCCCGACTTTTTTGTATGGA
>JAZSLQ010000062.1:0-13031 GCA_045535455.1 Kiritimatiellia bacterium
TCCAGTTCGCGCGGATATCCCCCGTCGTCCGCCACGACTCCGCGACATCGGCCGCCCATGTGCCGGGGAACGCCCAGCAAGTCGGAGGCCAAGCGGTCTTAGGAAGACAAAATTTGTATTCAACTCGTTGGCTCACAGAACGACATGGCTACGATCCGACTTCGCCGATGATCTTCTTGCCCGACTTCCAGTTCGCGCGGATATCCCCCGTCGTCCGCCACGACTCCGCGACATCGGCCGCCCATGTGCCGGGGAACGCCCAACGGCAGATGTTGAGCCGCACGTCAGTCCGCCCCGTGGCCTTTATCGCGTTGGCGATTTCGGTATAGCGCGCCCTTTCGTCAAGCTTCAGCCGCTTGCCGCCGCAGTAGTCCACCTTGATGAAGTCGAAGCCAAGGTCGTTGAAGTGCAGCTTGCAGTCTGCGGCGTCATGCCCGTAGAGCCCTCCGCCGACGCCGCCGCTGTCCTTGCCTCCCGAGCCGCTTCCGCCCCACATGCTGCCGCACGTGTCGGCACCGGCGTCCGAGTAGATGCCGGCCTTGAGTCCGAGCGCGTGGATCCCGTCAACGACCGGCTTCATGCCGTTCGGGAAGCGTTTCGGATGGAAGCGCAGAATGCCGTCCTCGCCATGCCCCCAGAAGAAGCCGTCGTCGATGTTCACGTATGTGTAGCCGGCGGACTTGAGTCCGTTAGTGGCCATCGCACGCGCAGTGTCGAGGATGATGTCCTCCGATATGTCGACGCCGAACGTATTCCAGCTGGACCAGCCCATGAGCGGACGTATCTTCGGGTTTTTCGCGGCGGGAATCTTCGCCGCGTCGAGAAGGCGCGCCGCGCGCGCCGCCATCGCCTCGCGGCAGCCGCCCTCAAGCCGCGCCAGATTCACATACGCCTTGTTCTCGCCAAGGTCGATGCGAATGCGCTTGTCGCACTTCGGGCACTCGCGGAATTCCACGCGCCCGTCCTTCTCCCACGCAGCGCCAGCCGGCTCGGCACGCCCCAGCCCCGCCGCAAGCACACCCGCCGCCGCGGCAACCATCAGTCTCTTCATTTTCTGTTTGTCCTTTCGCTTTTGTATTCCACGTCACGTCATTCTGCAGGCGCCTCCGGCTACTTCACCCAGACGCTGAGCCGCCTTGCCTGCCACTCGCCTCCGTTGCGGGCGAAGGTCCAGTCGGGATGTTCCTTCCCGCTGCTGCCGATGCCCACGTCGCACGGAGCCGACGCGGAATTGAAGTGGTTGAACGCAAAGACCGTCTTCTTGGACTTTAGTTCATGCACCTGAATGCACCCGTAGCCAAGGCCAGCTCCCTCGACCGGCTGCGGGGTATCGTTGAAATCGTACTTCGCCGCGTCGCCGCCTGCGGGCTCAGCCTGCACCTTGGGCGAATAGTTGCAGAAGTAGAATTCGACGAATCCGTTCGACGTTTCGGGAGAGACGGACACCCCGGGCACGTTGGAGAAGACATGCAGGTTCGCCACCGGCGTCCTGACTGGCTTGCGCCCGCTTCCCGCGCCGAGGACGAGCTTGTCGCTGTCGGCGGAGAACGCGTCCATCTCGGCGAATGCGAACTTCGTGTCGCCCGACTTGTCCTGAAGCTCAAACAGATAGCCGACGCGCTTCACGTCTTTCCGCGTGGCCAGCGTCTTCGGCGCATTGGCGCGCAGATCGCAGCAGACCGGGATGTCGTAGCGCTGCACGCAGGCGTATCCACCCTCCTTTGCAAGGCGCTCCGCCGCGCCGAGCGGACACGCTCGCCCGATTCGGAACGGTCCGGCGGGGAGTCCGTCTCCGTTGACGAGGTTCGGTGTCGAACCGTTGTACGCGGCGAAGCGGACGCCAATCGGCTCCCTGACACCTTCCGCGGAAAGGACGACTTCGCGCCCTTCGATGCGCGCGGCCGCAGGCACCCATTCGCCAACAACGTCGCGAATCTCGAATTCCGTCGGAGCGAGTCCGTCGCGCGTCTTGAGTCCGTTGGCGTTCTCGAACGAGACGCGCACGGACGATCCTTCGACCTTCATGCCGGTCGCGACAGGCGTCTTCCACGGCCGGACGAACCTTCCGTAGACTCTGTCCATCACCTGGTCGGCCATGCGCGTACCGACCGTGCGCTTGTCGGTCGGATGTATGTCGTTGACGTCGCCTACGTCGTTGATTACCGTGTAGCCGCTGTTCGGAACGCGGTCCGGGACGCGCGCCTGCGCCTCCTGGATCACGGCGAGCGTCGTGCCCTTCGGCGAATCGTACTTGTACGGCGCGAGCTGCACGAGAAAATAGGGGAAGTCGCCCTGCCCCCATTCGCGGCGCCATCCGCGCACAAGCGAGACCGTCTTCTCGAGATAAGCGTCGCCGTCCGTGCGGTTGGCGCAGCCCTGGTACCATATCGCGCCCTTGATCGCATACGGCACAAGCCCCGCGACCATCCCGTTCCACAGCACGGTCGGTACGTCCTGCGGACGCCCCCATTCGCGGATGTTCTGCATGAGCCAAAGGTCGTCTCGATGCCCGGCCGGAGTCCACGGCTCGATGCGCGTTCCGCCCCACGAGCAGTTGATGAGCCCGACCGGAACGCCGAGCTCGCGGTGCAGAGTCTCGCCGAAGAAGAACGCGACTGCGCTCTGCGGAGGTATCGTCTCAGGCGTCGTAGGAAGCCAGTTCGCCACGACGTCGTCAAGCGGCTCCGCCGCAGTTATGTGCGTCGGCCTGAAGTGGCGTATGTTCGGCCATTTCGCCGCGGCGACCTCCTTCTCCCAGTCCTTCACCTTGCGCCGCGCGCTCATGGTGAACTCCATGTTGCTCTGGCCAGAGCAGAACCACACCTCGCCGACGACGACGTTCGTCAAGGCGATCTCGTTCGCGCCCGACACGTGAAAGTCCCAACCCTCGGCATTCGCCGCGAGCGGAGCAAGTTCGACGCGCCAGCGGCCGTCGGACCCTGCCGTCGCGGATACTGACTGCCCCGCGAACGAGACTGCGGCCTTCCCGCCCGGCGCCCCTTTGCCCCAGGCCGGCACGCGCTGGCCGCGCTGAAGCACCATGTTGTGTCCGAAGATATGCGGCAGCGTCGCGCCGCCGCCCGGCAATGCCAATGCCGCGACGATCCACGCCGCGAGCAATCCCTTCGTAAAATCTCTCCGTGTCATCTAATTTCCCTCCTTGGATTGAATCCGAGTCCCGGTGCCATGCGGCACACGAACGAGTTCGTGCGGCGCTAACGAAAGCCGCATGGTTTCGTCCGTGCCGAACACATGGCATTCCACGTCCTGCCGCCTGTCGGTCAAATTGGCCGCGAGAAGGACGACTTCGCCGTTTGCCGTCCGCCACCAGTTGCCAATCACGTCCGCCATCTCCGCGAATTTGCTTGGCGGCAATTTGAACGTCTTGTCGAAAAGGCGGAAGTGCGGCCTCCGCCCCAGCCACTCGTAGGTCGAAGTGCCGACAGAACCGGCGAAACGCAACTCGTCGAGCAGATTTCCGTATGCCAGAGCGTCCAGGTTGCCCTGCCTGAACGCGCACAATTCGCGCAGGATTTCACACTTGTCCTGGCGATCGAGAATATCCTGAAGGAACCAGCCGAGCGAATTTCCCCAAAGGAGTTCGCGCGTCTGGAGCGCGCGGAACGCGGCGGGGGCGTCGTCGTTGTTTTCCGGACTGCAGAAATATGTCGTGTAGCCGGAGTAGACGGCATTGTGGAACGGCACGTCTTCCGGCGTCCTGCGAACGACCTGGAGAAAACCGTCCACCATGCCGATGTACGCTTCGCCCGCGCCTTCGGTGGTGACGAACGCTCCCTTTGCGTTGTATGCGCTGCGGATCGGCTCCAGCGCCTTTTCATAGCCGTCGTACCACCACGCGCCGCCGCCGACCGGATGGCCGTGGGACGGGTCGTAGCATGCGCAGCCTTCCGCCGCGCCGATCTGGTCGATGAAGATCGACTTCGCGCCAAGGTCGTCCAGTATGCGTCCGGTGAAATTCCGCATGACGCGGCGCCACTCGTGACATGACGGGCACATCACGGCCATTGGCGGCGTCCACGGCGCATACTTTTCGATACAGTTCGAACCGTCGGTGCGCTTGACGGTGTACGGCTCCGCCATGAGGAATCCGCTCGTCGTCGCCGTCCAGAGCCGTCCGTTCGTATACGGCATCGGCTCCTGTCCGATCGACTCGCAAAACGCGATGCACTCTTTCACGCCCGGCTGTTCCGGAAAATATTCTGGATAGTTCACGTCGTGGCCGGAATGCTGCCACAGATGCCAGTGAAGCCCCGTCGTCCATTCGGGGAAAAGAGCCTTCGCCTTCGCCAGGACGTTCGATGCGACGTCCGGCCCCCCGTGGATGTTGATCCAAAGCGGGATTTCGCAGATGCGCCGCGGATAGGACGGGATGTCTTTTACGGGCCCCTTTGCCGCCCATTTCTGCCTGAGCGCAAAATCGCGGTAGCGGCGCGCAGCCGCCCACCAGTCGCCTTTCAGCGGCGCAAGCACGACAGGATGGCGCGGCCCATCGGCACCAAGTTCCGTCGGCGTCTCGAAGCGGACGTTCTGCTCGCCTTCAATTATGAAACTCTTGACTCTCGCCTCAGGGTCTTCGGCGGCGATGTAAAGCCCGTCTTCGCCGATGAAAAACGCGCTGACCATCGGCGCGTGTCCGAGATAGTCGCGGCGGACGGGCTTCGGCCTGGCTGTGCGCTTTTTGAAGAGCCGTGCGCCGTGGTCGCAATCCGGCAACATCGCATCGCCCTCGCCATTGCGCGTCACGCGGTTGAGACGAGGGAAATCGGTCGAGAAAAGTTTCCAGTCCTGCGACCTGTTGTCGAATGAAAGCCGCCACGCCTGCGAACCGTCTGGTCGTTTTTCAATCGCGACCTTCGCATCCAGAACGCCGCGTTCTCCGCCGAGCGGTATGTCGCGCCAGACGAGAATCTCCTCGCCCGCGCCGGAACCCGATCGGCCGAAAAAAGAGGCTTCATGCGCGGACACCTTTACGCGATTCGTCAGATCTCCGTCCTGGGCGAACTCTGCCGTCCACAAATCGCCGCCGCCGGTCGCGAATTCCGCCGCGCCGACGCGAATCGAGCGCACCGTGTTCTTGTCGTCGAACGTCGCGTCCATGGCACCGCTCGCCGCGAATGCCAATGCCGCCAACACCAACGCCAGAATCACCTGATTCATAATCCCGAATCTCTCAAATCACAAACGTGCATTTCGCCCCCTTCACGTCTTCGAGGCGGGCGTCCCAGACGGGATTGCGCTTTTCCGGCGCGACGGGATTGCCGAGGAAGAAATCTTTTTGCACGAACTTCGCCTGGGCGACTTTGCGGCCGTGCCACTTGCCGGCGGCTACGCGCATCGTGACATATCCGATGTCGCCCCAGCATCCGTTGGACGGCAGTGTCAGCCACGGCACGGTCTTGGGTTCGCGCCAGTTGGCGACATTCGTTTTCCAGATGTGGTCGTGGCCGTGTATGTAGCCGCGGCAATTCGGGAATTTCACGATGTAGTCGTTCAAGCGCTTTTTGCGGTCCGCGCCGAATTTCAATTCGTGGATCGGATGGTGGGCGCCGATGAAAAACGGGCGCGGCCATTTCGGCAACTCCGAAAGCACCCACTCCTGCGAAGCGGGCGACAGCGCGCCGGCCGTCGGATTCCACGCGTCGACTTCGTCCTTTTCGTCCAGGCTGTCGAGCATTATCAGATCGTAATCCGGCAAAGACGTGACGGTATGGATCGCGCCGGGGAGAAGCGTGCGCTTTTCGTATTCCGGCCATATTTCCAGAAACGCCTTGCGATGGTCGTGGTTGCCCATGCCGATGGTCAATTTGATCCCGGCGTCGATCAGCAGTCTCAAATCTGGATACGACCGTTTGTAGTCGACCAGTCTCCCCTGCAGATGCGCGAGGTCGCCGAAAATGAACACATGGCGCGGCAACGGCTCCATGCGCAATATTTCCGCGACATTCGCCTTCAGCCAATGCCGCATGGATGTTTTGAACGGCTTGCCGTTTCCGGCGTCTTTGTCAAGTCCGTTGACATGGACGTCGGAAAGAAACACGGCGAACGTCTCGTCAAAATCCGCAGGCACCGCGGCAAACAGCCGACGAGGCGTCACCGCCGCCGCCAGCCCTGCCGCGAGCAACCCTCTCGCAAAAACCCTGCGCGTCGTATGCATTCTATCCATCAACGAAGTATCAGCACCATTCCGAGTGGCATCATCGTGACCTCGGCCGAGGCTTCTTCGCCAAGCACCTCCACGCCATCCTTGAGAAAGACAGGCGTGACGCCATAGACGGGAGCCCCGCCCACCTTTTTCGGGCTTTCCCATACGATGGTGATTTCGGGTCCGGCCGCCCCGGCGAGAACTTCGCCGTTGCGCGTCCAGATATAGCGAATCGCGCCGGGCGCGAACGCAGAGAGCGTCGCTGCCTTATTCGGCTTGACGACCGTATCGACGGGATCCGTCGTCAGCACCGTCTTGACTCCCGCGAACTTGCCGTAGCCGGGTCCGCCGCCGTATGTGAAGGCGTTGCTTCCCGAAACGGTGCTTGTGACCACATCGCCCGTCATCGTGTCGTAGAGGCCAACCGTATCGCCGTTCTTGTAGGGCAGATACTCGTGCACAAGCTTGCCCGCCTCGTAGATGCGGAAGGCGTAAAGCCTCATCTTCGCGCGGTTCGAATGACTGCCGTCGCCACCTCCCTTGGCGAAGATCCATATCGGGTTCGTGGCCGTCTTCGAGCAGACGGTGTCGCTGGTGAACGCGAACATCTTGTAGCCGCTGTAGCCGCACGCGCGGTTGGCGAGATCAAGAACGGCGACATGGCGGTTCAGATCTGCGCCGGTGTTCGTGTACTGACCTTTCCACGAGTCGCCCACGCCAAAGGCCACGTTGCCGGATCCGGTAGCGGTGCCTTGAATGTAGAGTTCAGCGCTGAGATCGCCCCCCGCCTCGCCGAACGGACGCATCTGACCGACGATTTCCGTCATCTGGTAGTCGATCTCGTAGCGCGTGTTCGGCGTGGTGAGGTAGCCGAGGTCGATGGCCTGCGTGCCGTCGGACTCGATGTAGGCGTCCTCGGCGCGCATCGGGGCCACGAAGAACGCGTCGTTCAAATCGTTGTTCACGGTGTAGCCTGTGAATTCATTGGAATTCGACGCCTTGGCGAGAACCTTGCCCTGAACCTTGTCGAGGAGCGCATACGAGCCGCCCTGGCAGATCGGCACATAGTCGCGCACGAGCTGCCCCTCTTCGTAGATCTTGAAGCCGTAGAGCCGCGCCCGGCAGGAGTTGGCGTTCATTGCGGAGTTGCACAGCAGTTTGAGCGTCGCGGAGGACTGCTCCGGCTGGCGTCCCGAGGCGGCGGTCGACATTTCGCGGATCGTGTGTCCGTTCACGGCAACCGCGGCCTTGCAGTTGAACGCGTCAAGCGTCACCTGGCGCCGCGCCGTCGGAGAGTAGTACACCTCCATGCTCTTGAACGTGTCCTGTCCTAGAGCATAGGCGAAATCGCCCGTGCCGGCGCTGCCGTTGCCGTACATGCGCATGTAGCTCTTTCCGGCGGCGGCCGCACCGGCTTCGAACGGGAACTGCTGGTTGGTCCGTTGCTCGAGGAGCATGAAATCGCATACGACGCACGTATTGCTCGTCACGTAGTATCCGGTGTCGAAGTAGCGTCCGCCGGTCGGGCTTTCGACGTACGGATCGTCGTCGATCTCCCGGACGTTGCCGCCGGCGACAAGGTTGCCGCCGGAAACGAACTCGCCGGTCGCCTCGTCGTAGAACCCCGGGATTCCGCCCTTGACGCACGGCGTGAAGGTGTGGACGGGCGTGTAGGTCGCGCCGTTGTCGTCCGACTCCGAGATTTTCAGGCTGAAAATGCGCGCAACCGCGTTCTGCCGCGTCTTGCCGTAGGCCGTGTTGGCCGAGCCGAAGAGCGTCAGCGGCCAGTCGGCGGTGTTGTCGTGCGTCCAGGACGACGGGAAATCCGCCTCGCCCTGGAGCGCGCCGTCCGCGTCGTAAAGCGCAACATGCCCCTTGGGCGCGTCGATGACGGCCGTGTGGCGGGCAGTGTCGGACTTGATCGTATTGGACAGCGCGAGCGCCGCATGTCCGCTGTCCTTCGCTTCAAGGTTGAAATTGCCGTTGTTCGGCGCATAGACGAGCACCGTGTACGTGCTGCCGTAGTTGCCGAGCAGGCAGTCCTTGCTCGCGGCGTTGCGGACGAACTGGAAATCGACCTCGACTTTTGTCTTGCCGCTGGGGAAGTAGCGCGTGTCTATGGAGCTGTAGAGCGAGCCGTCCGATTCAATGAAGCCGTCGCCGTCGCCGCTTCGCCCGGAGAGCGCCGTCGGGGCGTTAGCGCTGGCGGCGAGGCCTCCACACGTGTAGAACTCGCCCGTCACGAGGTCCTCGAAGCCGGCCGTTCCGTCGATATTGCGCGGCGCGAGGTCGCGGACGAGCGTGCCGGACGACCAGATTTTGAGGCCGTAGACCCTTGCCATGGCGCACTGTTTGAACAGTGTGGCGGTGTCGTTCGTCGGATTGCCGAACAACCCGAGAGGCCGCGTTGCGCATTTGGTTATATCGGTGGTCGTCGCAGTCCAGTTTGTCGTGACGCCGGTCATGAAAGCGCGGACTCCCGCAGGGTTGTCGATTACGACCTTTCGCCGCAAGGAGTCGGCCCCGATGCCCGTGGACTTCGCGTTCCAGTCGTCGCCAGTCGCGATGGACACGTCCTTGCTGGTGTTAATGTAGACGGAAATGCGCGGCGTGCTTCCGACGGAATCCTGTCCGAACAGTCGCTGCTGGTAGTCGCCGTTGTCGCCGGTAGTTATCGTGGTGAACGCGTAGTCGAGTTCTATCTTGAGGCCGGGTTGCGCCACTATGCCGGTGTTGATCGCCCCCGTGCCGTCGGCTTCCACGTACGGGTCATCGTCGATGGTCTCGATGTCGCCACCATAGGCGAACGTACCGGCGTTGGTCGCTCGCGTGTCGCAGAGGAAGATGCCGGTGGCGGAATCGAGAAGTCCGGCGACGCCATCCTTTACTGCCGGCGTGTAGTCGTGGACGAGTTTGCCCGCCTCGTAGATGCGCAGGCCGTACAGCCTCATCTTTGCGAAGTTGTTGAACGTGGTTCCGTCCGCCTTCGTGCAAGCCGCGAAAATGCCCATCGGAAAATTGGCCCTCGCGTTGTGCGCAGCGGTCAGGCTGGCGGATGCGACCTCTACGCCGTCGCGAATCATGTACCCTCTGTTGTTCGGGCCATCGTAGACGATGGTGTTGCGAAGAAGGTTGTTCGCCGCGAGGAATACGCCGTTGAAAGTATTGCCGTAGCCGAACTTGAAATTGTTCGCCGTGTCGCCGAAATAGAGTACGGCCGTGTTGCCGCAGCCGCTTCCGTCCTGCCCAAAGAGACGCGCCTGCGAGACGACCTCCGTGAGTTGGCAGTCGATCTCGATCTTCGTATCCGCATTGATGTAATACCCGGAGTTGATCGCCTGCGTGCCGTCGGATTCGATGTACGCCGACGTTTCGAGGACGCAGAGGCTGGCGTTGTGCGTGTCGACGCGGTTGATCAGAAACGCGGTCTGGCCGTCCTTCGTCACCTCGAAGTTGCGGAACTTGGCGGTAGTCGTGCCGCCGGCGAGCGCATGAAGCGCGGCGGCGTCGAAGGTCTTGACGGTTTCGGAGACGGAAAGTCCGTCGGAGGCGAGCCTGCACACCGCGAGCTTGCCGCTGTCGCAGAGGACGTACATCATGGGATCGGCATCGTTCTCGTTCGAGAGCTTCACGTTCGTGATGTCACCCGTGAGACCGGCGATGCCGGAGGATACGACCGTTTCCGTCCACGTATCGCCCGAAACGTCGATGGCGACGACCTTCGCGGCGGTGGACGTCCCGGTGCCTTCGCCGCAGTAAACGAGTTCCTTGCCGCCCACCGTGTACACGGAGATGTTGCGGATGCGCGTCAGGGAGGTCTTGAAGTCCTTTACAAAGACCAGCCGGCCGCTCGTCTTGTCGTATGTCCACTGGGCGATCTTTCCGCGGTCGCCCCCGCCGTACTCCGTCGAGTAGACGAAGGACGAATCCGCCGAGAAGTCGAGTCCGTCGGTCTTCATTCCGTTCGAGGTCGAAAGCGGCAGGAGCCCGATGCCCTTCACCCACTTCCCGTCGCCGGTTGTCAGGGCGCACGTCTCGGAGGAAAGCCCGCTGCCCATGAGCGCGATGCCGAGCTTCGCGCTGACCGCGCCGCCCTTCCATTCGGCGCCGTAGCCGTCCGACGGCTTCGCGACGGGCCGGCGGATCGCGACATCATTCACGGCAGTGCTTTTGTCGGCGAGCGCCTTCATGTCGATCAGCACAGTCGGCGCGTTGTCGCCGCTCGCCTGGAGATTGACGAGCAGGAGCGAATCGTCTTCTGACTTGTTCATGAAGTGCGGGTCGACCGTTCCGGACGCGTTCACCGCCAGCGGCACCTTCTTGATGATCGACGGATTGTCGTACCATGCGGCCGAAGCCGGTGCGGCAATCATCGCAATAGCAATCGCCAGGGAACGATAAGTGGCATTAATCCACCCCCCCCCTGGATAATATCACTTATCGACTTTGTTGCGGTTTTCAGTCTCATTTCCGGATTCCTTGCTGTTGTGTTCCCGGGCCGAAGAACCGCCGCGAGATACCGCCGCAGCAGAACAACTCCCCGACTCTCCGTTTCTAATTATACACCCAAGTAGAGGAAAAGCACAACCAGTTTCAGGTTGTAATATTCAAACAAATAAGTTGTGGAATTCCGCAGTTGCCGCGTCGCCGCGCAACGTGATATAATAACGGCAAATGAAATCACCTTCCGTACTCGTCATCATGGAACCCGTGAGCCTGCCGAGGCTCGAGGGCATAGCGAAGTTCGCGCGCGAACGCAAGTGGAACCTGATGCTCGACGACAGGCTTGCAGGCGGCATATCGGACTGGCGCGGCGACGGGGTGATCGCGACGCTTCGACGCCGTTCGACAAGGCTCGCCTCCATCCGCAAACTGAGGCGGCTCGGCATCCCCGTGGTGGACCTCACCGTCGAATGCAAGAGGCTCAGGCTGCCGAGAGTCATATCCGACCACGCCGCGATCGGGCGCCTCGGCGGGGAGCATTTCAGGGAACGCGGATTCGACAACGTCGCATGGTTCTCGTCCGGATGGTCCGAGGTCCACCGGTTGCGCTACACCGGCTTTTCGGAGGCGTTCGCGGCGAAAACGCCGCGCATAATGCAGCGAAACCTGCGTCGGCGCCTCAAGGAATGCGAGAAGCCGGTGGGAATCCTCGCCTACAACGACACCGACGCGGCGCAGGTCGTGTGCGCGGCGCGCGAACTTGGGTTGTCGGTCCCGGATGAAGTGTCGGTTCTGGGCATCGGCGACGATCCTTTCCTTTGCGAAAACCAGTCAACCCCGATTTCGTCCGTTCGCCAGGACCTCGCCCGAGGAGCTTACGAGGGCGCCGCCCTTCTGCAGCGGCTGATGGACGGGGAGAGCGAGCCGAAGGAGCCCGTGCTCATCCCGCCGACCGGCCTCACCTCCCGCGCCTCGACGGACACGCTTGCGAATCCAGACCCGCACGTCCGTGCGGCGCTCGTCTACATCAACAAGAACATCGGCAGGTCTTTCGGCGCTCCAGAAATCGCCGCTTCGCTCGGAATCACGCGCCACAAGCTCGACCACCTCTTCGCGGAGAAGCTCGGACGCTCCGTCGGCGCGGAAATCTACGCACGCCGGATTGCACGCGTCAAGCACATGCTGGAAGACCCTTCGATTCCGGCGTACGCCATCGCCGAGGAATGCGGATTCTGCAACGTCGCCTATCTCTCGAACGTGTTCCGGCGCGAAACCGGCCTCTCCCCTCGCGCCTGGCGGGCGAAGCTGAAAGACTAACGGCGAAACGCCTTCCGGGCAAATGCGTCAAGCTGTCCGGTGAGGTCAAGGAAATCGAGGGCCATGTATCGATCGCGCATGTAGACCGTCTTGCGGACGTCCGCAAGCGACGCTTCGACGGTCGATCCGATGCCCTCCGGCGTCGTCGGCGCACCGACGACCTTCAGCCTGCGTTCGATCTCCGCCGCAGGGACGATCTGCTCCGAAAGCCGCGCCCTTATCGCAGGCCACCTTGCCTTGAAATCTTCGAGCCTCGCCCGCGTCGCCTCGCGGTCGATGAACTTGGCGCGCACGGCCTTGACGCCGAGATCGGGGAACTTCGTCCCCGCAAACATCGCCGCGCCGATCCTCTCCTGCTCCGCAAGAGGCTTCCAATTCCCAAGGCAGGCTTCCACGTCGAGCTTCGAATAGTCGAACGCAAGCATCTGTTCGTAGATGCGACACATGAAGAGCGTGAAGACGCCGACCTGGATTCCGTGCGGGACGATCTCGCCCTTGAACGTATGGTCTCGCATCTCGAGAAGGTGGCTAAACATGTGTTCCGCGCCCGAAGCGGGGCGCGAGCTCTGCATGTCCTGCATCGCGAACCCGCCGAGCATCAGCCCTTCGACAAAGCGAGAGAGAGGCTCCGTCTTCATCGCGACGACACCCTCGGGGTCTCCGATCGCCGCCTTCAGTCCGTCCTGCACCGTGTGCCACGCCGGATCATGCCATTGGGCCGCGCCCAGTTCGGCGGCGAGAATCCAGTCCGCCCCCGCCGGAACCTTCGCCATCAAGTCCGCGAATCCGCTCGCCGCCATCCACTTTGGCGCGGTGCGCATCACGTCCAGGTCGGCGATGATCACGCGCGGCGCGGGACACGGATATGTCTGCTTCGCGCCTTCCGGACTTCTCAGCGCCGCGCCGAAACTGGAATATCCGTCGACGCTGGCGGCGGTCCCCGCCACAAGGTATGGAATCCCGAGTTCTCCCGACGCCCGCTTCGTGACGTCGTTGACCACGCCGCTGCCGACCGCTACCGGAACGATCTTTTTGCCGCCGCGTTCGACCCCCGCCGCCTTGATCGCCTCGCGAACCTCGTCAACGTACCTGTAGTCGCCGTGGAATA